>JACCTC010000212.1 GCA_013812655.1 Deltaproteobacteria bacterium
CTACGCCGCGATTCCGAACATGCGAGAGGAGCGGCTCGCGCTCCTCGTGACAGCGTACGAGTCGGAGGTCCGCCGGCACCGGGTTTTCCGGCAAGTGTTCGGTGCGATTTGAGGGGATGGCTCAGGCTGTTCTCGCCATCTGCCATTTGAGCCTCTGGGGCGAGCTTAGCAGTACGCGGCGTGTGGGCGAGATCGACGTCGTGGTCGCGAGCCCAACGCTCGGTGAGTTTGTCCTCGTGGTGCGGTGCGGTTGGTTGGGCGGGCGCCGCTCACGCTTCGGCGGCGAGGAGCACCGGGATCGCGTCGTCGAGTGCAGTGGTAGCGGCCGCCGTTCGCTCGCCGGGGGCCGACACGTACAGGGGGTTCAGCCGGGAGAGCGTGTCGTTGATGAAGACACTCGCGTGCGAGACCACGCCTTCACGCACCGCTTCGCGCGGCAGCAGATCGCGGTGGTACTGGCAAATACCGGACAGCGCGGGTTGCTCGCGAAACACCTGTTCGAGGCGACACTCGTATTCGAGCAGCTTGGAAAACCGTTTCTCGGGGCCGAACTCCCAGGTCATGTCGCCGGTGGCAAACAGTCCCGCGTACCCATCAGCCAGGGCGCTCTGGACCGCGGCGACGAGCAGGTCGATCATTCGATTCACCTCGAACCGACCGTCGACCAGGTGGGAGTTGTCCGAGACCAGAACAAGCGACCCGCGCGCCAGCTCGGACTCGACGTCCGTGCCTGCCGCGTACAGCTGCGAACGCAGGCCGGCGACCATCGAGGGGCTGTTGATGTACATGCAGCGCGCGCGTGCATCGAGCCTTTGTCGGATCGTCGCCACCAGCGCAGGCAGCATCCGCGACGGCGATCCGTCGTAGATCATGCACTGGTGCCGGGTGCCGCTGCTCATGTCAGACAGCTTGCCTCAGTTGGTTCCTTTGACCAACAATGGATTTCCCAGCAAGCCTGGTTTGGCGAAGCAACCGTGAGAGTCGACGCATGATCGAACGGATCGTCGATTCCGGCCTGGTCCCGGAGCCGCTGCTGCGTGCGGGCATCCGGGCGGTGTGCGCGCTGCGGCTGCGCCAGGAGCGGCGGACGGTCGAGGACGCGCAGGCACGTCATCAGGCACTCATCGACGAGCTGCGTGCGAGCGAGATCGCGATCGAGACGGCAGCCGCCAACGCGCAGCACTACGAGGTGCCCGCGGCGTTCTTCGAGGCGGTGCTCGGGCCGCACCTCAAGTACTCGAGCGCGTACTGGCCCGCGGGCGTGGACCACCTCGGGGCGGCGGAGGCAGCGATGCTCGAGCTCACCGCCGCCCGCGCCCGGCTCGCCGACGGCCAGGACGTGCTCGACCTCGGATGTGGCTGGGGCTCGCTGACGCTGTGGGGAGCCGCGCGCTATCCCGGCTCGCGGTTCACTGCAATCTCGAGCTCGGCGAGCCAGCGCGCGTTCATCGCGGACCAGGTGCGGCGGCGCGGGCTCGCCAACGTGACTGTCCGGACGGCGGACGTTCGCTCGCTCGAGCTGGCCGCGGCGAGCTTCGATCGCGTGGTGTCGGTCGAGATGTTCGAGCACATGCGCAACTACGAGCTGCTGTTGCGCCGCATCGCGACGTGGCTGCGGCCTGCCGGCGCGCTGTTCGTCCACGTGTTCGCGCACCGCCAGCACGCGTATCCGTTCGAGGATGCGGGGCGCACGGACTGGATGGCGCGCGAGTTCTTCACCGGCGGCCTGATGCCGTCCGCGCAGCTCCTGCATCACTTCCAGGCCGATCTGCGGATCGCCGATGAATGGCACCTGGCGGGGACGCACTACGCGCGCACCGCGGAGGCCTGGTATGCAAACCTCATGGCGCGGCGGGCCGTGCTCGAACGGTTGGTCGGGGCGCGGGGGTTCCAGCGCTGGCGGGTGTTCTTCCTCGCGTGCGCCGAGCTGTTCGGCTATCGCGACGGCCGCGAATGGATCGTCGCGCACTACAAGTTCACTCCGCGGTAGCGGCCTGATCAGGCGTCGCCGCGCGGCTCGCTCTTGCGGTCGGTCGGCACGAGCTGGCGGAGGTGCCAGGACTGGGCATGGACGCGGTTCTGCGCGTCCTCCTGGATCACGCGGCCCTTGATCGCGAGCGTCGCGGTCATCGCGCACTGCATGATGACCGCGAGCGACATCACGACGACCGCCGCGACCGGACTGAGATCGAACGCCCACGGCGAGAGCTCGAGGGCATCCCCGGTCAGCCGGAACGTCCGCGGGACCACGCCGGTCGCCTCGAGGACGATCGCCGGGACGACGGCGACCGCGTGCGAGACCACGACGATCCACGGCGCATAGCCGGTCGGCTGGAACAGCCATGCCGCGAGCGAGCCGACGAAGAAGATCGGCACGGCGAACAGCGGCCCGAGGCAGATGCACGAGCTCGCGATCACCGCGCAGTTGAGAAACAGCAGCACGAGCGCCCAGGGCGTCCGGACCGGCAGATCACGCCGGGAGACCATGAACGCGACGCCCGCGGTGAGCGCGGTCAGGGCCTGCATCAGCACGATCGGCCAGACGTGATGGACCCGCATCGTGAAGAAGACCGCTCCTGCGAGCGTGAGCCCCGCAAGGCCCTGCACGCTGAGCTTGATCACGCTGCGACGGATCGCCGCTCGCTCGCGGTCGGCGGTGGCGAGGGCCTCGGCGGGGATCGAGGTTGGCGCGGCGACCAGGAGGTGACCGATCACGTCGAGCGCGGTCGCGTTGCCCGGATCGAGCGCGAGAGCGCGGCCCGCTTCGCGCATCGCCTCGGCACGTGCTGCATCGCCGGTCGCCGTGAATGCCTGCCGCGCGCGCTGCGCGTGCTCCTCGGCGAGCTCGTTGCGGCGGGCGAGATCACGATCGCCGTCGAGGTAGGCCTGGACGCTGTCGGCGAGCGCGCGTGCGGTGGGTCGCTTCGTGCGATCCGCGGCGGTCGCGGCCGCGCACAGATCGTCGAGCTCGGGCGGGACGTCGCTCGCGACCGCGCTCGGGCGGTGATACGGCGTGGAGATCGTCGGCTCGATCGCGGCGAGACCACGCGGAAGTGCCGCCCGGCCCGCGAGCAGCTCGTAGAGCAGGCAGCCGATCGAGAACACGTCGGTCGCGGCATCGACGGCCTCCCCACGTGCCTGCTCCGGCGACATGTACCCGGGCGTGCCGAGCAGCTCGCCCGCCAGCGTCGCGTTCTCGACTCGCTCGCCGGAGATCGCGTGGACGGTGCGAAACGAGGCCGCGTCGTCCGCGATCCGCGCGAGCCCCCAGTCGAGCACGTAGGTCTCGCCGAAATCACCGAACATCACGTTCGCGGGCTTGAGGTCGCGATGGATGACGCCGCGCGTGTGCGCGAACTCGACGGCGAGGCAGATATCGACGAGCCGCGCGAGCAGCTTGCGGCGCGGCCAGCGCTCGCGAGTGAGCTTGTCGGTCGCGGCGAGGACCTCCGCGAGCGTCGTGCCGACAAGCCGCTTCATCACGAAGTACGGGTGGCCGTTCGCGTCGATGCCGAGGTCATGGACCGGGACGACCGCGGGATGCTCGAGGCCGCCCTGGACCCGCGCCTCGCGAAAGAACCGCGTGACCGTCGCCTCGTCCTCCTGCGACGCGTGCATCAGCTTGACCGCGACCTCGCGATCGATCCGGGTGTCGCGCGCGATCCGGATCTCGCCCATCCCGCCGCGGCCGATCACGCCACCGAGGGCGTAGCGTTCACCGACCCCGTCGGCAGCGTGGGTGCGGCCGCGCGCGGTCGTCCCACCCTCCGACAGCGAGCCCGGGATCGTTTCGTCCTCGATCACGTCGTCCGAGCGTACAGCGTCAGGCGGCGCGGAGGCGAGCGCGGATCAGCTGGCACCGATCGACCGCTCGTGGAACGCGCGCGCCGATGAAGGTCGATCCTCGGGCGCCTTCGCGAGCGCGGCGAGGATCGCGGCCTCGAGGTTCGGTGGCACGTCGCGCCGGACCTGGCGCGGCGGCGGCGGCGGCTCGGAGAGATGCGCGAACCCGATCGCGATCGCGTTGTCGCCGTGGAACGGCGGGCGGCCGCACACGAGGTGATACGAGAGCGCGCCGAGCGCATAGATGTCGGTGCGGGCGTCGACGGGCTTGCCGCGGATCTGCTCGGGCGCCATGTAGTGCGGCGTCCCGAGGATCGCGCCGGTCGCCGTCAGCCCATCCCCGATCGCCGTGGTCGCGAGGCCGAAGTCGATGATCTTGACCGCGCCGCGCTCGCCGATCAGCACGTTGCTCGGCTTGAGGTCGCGATGGATCACCCCGGCGTGGTGCGCGGCCTCGAGGCCGGTCACGACTTGCTTGAGGATGTCGCGCGTGTCGTCGAGCGGCACCATCCCGCGCTGCGCGATCAGCTCGGAGAGCGTGCGACCGGCGAAGTACTCCATCGACAGGTAGAGCAGCCCCGGGCGGGCCTCGCCGAGGTCGTGAATGCGGATGACGTTCGGCGAGCTGACCTTGCGCGCCGCAGCTGCCTCGCGCCGGAACCGCGCGGCCATCGCGATCTCGTCGCTCGCGAAGGCGCTCGAGATCACCTTGAGCGCGACCAGCTCGCCGAGCACCTCGTCGTCGGCGAGGTACACCGCGCCCATGCCGCCCTTGCCGAGCAAGCGCTGCACCCGGTAGCGCTGCGCGAGCACCTGGCCGGGCTCGAGCGTCGTGGTCAGCGGCTTCGCGCTGCTCGGCGTCGGGTGCTGCGTCGCGGTGCGATCGAGCGCGGCCACCTTGGCGTCGGGCTTGACGTCGGTCGCCGGCGTTGCGGTGCTCGGCGACGGCATCGCCACCGCGGCACCCGGCATGCTGCCCGAGCGGTGCTCGTCGATCATCTTCGCGATCTTCTGGTTGAGCTCGAAGTCGACACTGCAGACGATCGTCTCGAGGTTCTCGACCCGCTCGCGCAAGAGCCGGTTCTCGTCGGTGATCCGCTTGACCTGCTCGGTATCCTCGCCGCTGCCCTTCCCTGCCTCGAGCTCGAGGCGCCGCCGCCGCTCCTCGTAGCGGACCTTGATGGCGTAGAGCGGCACCGCGAAGGCGCCCATGACCGCGATCAGCCCCACCAGATCCATCGCAGGACCTTAGCTATAGGAGTCGATGGGCGGGCACGAGCAGACGAGGTTTCGGTCGCCGTAGGCGTTGTCGACGCGGGCGACCGGGGGCCAGTACTTGTGGATGCGTAGCCACGGCGCCGCCGCCGGGTGCGCGGCCTGCTCGCGCGAGTACGGGCGATCCCACTCGGTGCCACAGACGGCCGCCGCGGTGTGCGGCGCGTTCTTGAGCACGTTGTTCGCGCGGTCCGCCTTGCCGGCCTCGATCTCCGCGATCTCCGCGCGCACCGCGATCATCGCCTCGCAGAACCGGTCGAGCTCGGCCTTGCTCTCGCTCTCGGTCGGCTCGATCATCAGCGTGCCGGGCACCGGGAACGACATCGTCGGCGCGTGGAACCCGTAGTCCATCAGCCGCTTCGCGATGTCCTCGGCCTCGATCCCGGCGGTCTTCTTGAAGCCACGGCAGTCGAGGATGAGCTCGTGCGCGACGCGCCCGTTGCGACCGGCGTAGAGCACCGGATAGTGCGTGCCGAGGCGATGCGCGATGTAGTTCGCGCCGAGGATCGCGACCTCGGTCGCGCGCCGCAGCCCGGCCTCGCCCATCATCGCGATGTACGCGAACGAGATCGGCAGGATCGACGCCGAGCCCCACGCCGCCGCCGACACCGGACCGACCGGCTGGCTTCCCGGCAGCGCGAGCGGATGGCCCGGCAGGTAGGGCGCGAGGTGCTTGACGACGGCGATCGGCCCCATGCCCGGACCGCCGCCGCCGTGCGGGATGCAGAACGTCTTGTGGAGGTTCAGGTGACAGACGTCGGCGCCGATGTCGCCGGGCCGGGTCAGCCCGACCTGCGCGTTCATGTTCGCGCCGTCCATGTAGACCTGACCGCCATGGCGATGGACGATCTCGCAGACCTCGGTGATGCCTTCCTCGAAGACGCCGTGGGTCGACGGGTACGTGACCATCAGCGCGCAGAGGTTCGCCGCGTGCTGCTCCGCCTTCTTGCGCAGATCGTCGATGTCGATCGTGCCGTCGTTGCGCGACGCGACGACGACGACCTGCATGCCGGCGAGCACCGCCGACGCCGGGTTCGTGCCGTGCGCGCTCTGCGGGATCAGACAGATCGTGCGATGCGGCTCGTTGCGGGCGCGGTGGTACGCGCGGATCGCGAGGAGGCCGGCGTACTCGCCCTGGGCACCCGAGTTCGGCTGCAGCGACACCGCGGCGAACCCCGTGATCTCGGCGAGCCAGGTCTCGAGCTGATCGAACATCGCGCGATAGCCGCCCCACTGCTCGGCCGGTGCATATGGATGCAGGCGCCCGAACTCGGGCCACGTCACCGGCAGCATCTCGGTCGTCGCGTTGAGTTTCATCGTGCACGACCCGAGCGGGATCATCGACGTCGTCAGCGAGAGGTCCTTCGCCTGCAGCCGGTTCAGGTAGCGCAGCAGCTCGTGCTCGGCGTGATAGCGGCTGAACGTCGGGTGCTGGAGGAACTTCGAGGAGCGCGCGCAGCTCGTGGGCAGCGCGGGCAGCGGCGTCGACGCGATCAGCTCGGCGACCTCGAACGGCAGCTCCTCGTGGGTCAGCGCGAACGCCTCGAGCAGGTCGTGAACGTCGGCGTGGCTCGTGGTCTCGTCGCACGACAGCCCGAGGCCATCGGCGTAGCGCCGTAGATTCATGCCGCGGTCGAGGGCGCGCGCGAGGATGTCGGCCTGCTGGTGGGCATCGACGTCGATCCGCAGCGTGTCGAAATACGCACCGTCGCCCGCGGCCCGGCAGCTGAAGCCGAGCCGGCGGAGGCCCGCCTCGATGACGGCGGTGAACGCCCGCACGCGCCGCGCGATCTGGAGGAGCCCCTCGGGGCCGTGATAGACGGCGTACATCGACGCCATCACCGCGAGCAGGACCTGCGCGGTGCAGATGTTCGACAGCGCCTTCTCGCGGCGGATGTGCTGCTCGCGGGTCTGCAGCGCGAGCCGGAACGCGACCTTGCCCTTCGCGTCGCGCGACACGCCGATGATGCGGCCCGGGATCAGCCGGCGGAAGTCGTCCTTGCACGACAGGAACGCGGCGTGCGGCCCGCCAAAGCCCATCGGCACGCCGAACCGCTGCGACGAGCCGATCGCGATGTCAGCGCCGAGCTCGCCCGGCGGCACGAGCAGCGTGAGCGCGAGCAGATCGGTTGCCATCACGACCGCGGCGCCCGTCGCGTGGATCTTCTCGACGAGCGCGCGGTAGTCGTCGACGTGACCGTCGGTGGTCGGATACGACAGCAGCACGCCGGCGACGTCGGCACCGAGACCGGCATCGATCTCGGCATTGATCTCGGCCGCGGTGCCGACCTTGAGCGTGACGCCGAGCGGCTCGGCGCGTGTCGCGATCACCGCGATCGTCTGCGGATGGGTCTCGGCCTGCACCCAGAACACGCGGCGCTTGCGCTCGTGTTTCTCGACGCACATCAGCATCGCCTCGGCCCCGGCGGTCGCCTCGTCGAGCAGCGACGCGTTTGCCATCGGCAGCGCCGTGAGGTCCTCGATCATCGTCTGGAAGTTGACGAGCGCCTCGAGCCGGCCTTGCGAGATCTCGGCCTGGTACGGCGTGTACGCGGTGTAGAAGCCCGGATTCTCGAGGACGTTGCGGAGGATCACGGGCGGCGTGATCGTGTCGTAGTAACCCTGGCCGATGAACGAGCGCAGGACGTGGTTATCGGCGGCGAGGTTCTTCAGCTCCTCGATCAGCTCGTGCTCGCCGAGTGGCTCGCCGAGCGCGAGCTTCTGCTTCAGGCGGATCGTGCCGGGCACGGTCGCGTTCGCGAGCTCGTCGAGCGTCGCGTAGCCGAGCACGGCCAGCATCTCGGCGATCTCGGCATCCTGCGGTGCGATGTGTCGACGAGCGAACGTGTCGGAAGGAGCCAGCAAGTCGGGTTGCACCGGCGCACCCTACCGCCAAATCAAGCCCGTGAAAACCGGTGGGATCCCGCGTGCGCGAGGATCACGGACGCATACCAACGAACGCGTGAAAGCTGCCCGATCGGCCGAGCTCGGTCGGCTTGTAACGGACATCGAGCAACGCGATCACCTCGGTCATCACGCCAGGTGCGCAGTCGATCACGAACTGGTTCGAGCACGCATAGGCGAGCGGTAACCCCATGCCACCCTCCCCCTCGGTCAGGTTCTGCTTGCCGCCGGAGGCGAGCTTGGCGGCCAGGGACTCGCATGCAAGCGACCCCCAGCGGTCCCGCACCTCGATCGCGAGGTACCGCGCATCGGTCGCCCACCGGACGGTGACCTCGTCGCGGCCGACCAGCGCACGGCTCACGTCGCGTGCCTCGCGCGCCCGGAACCGCACCCCGACGTCGTCGACCGGCGCGGCGTAGAGCGCGTTCGCGATCAGCTCGTCGGCGATCACGCTGACCAGCGAGCCGATTCGATCGGGGAGCCCGACCGCGACGACGTCCTTGGCGAGCGCGGTGACCGCGGCGTCCCGATCGCGCGCGTCCTCGAGCTGGTAGCTCCGTACCTCGGCGCCCCACGCCATGTACTTCTCGAGGCCGAACAGCTCGCCGCGGATCAGCTTCTGGACGGTCGCGAGCAGCTCCTCGGCGAGGATCGGCATCGGATGAGCGAGTACGTGGGACCAGCCGGCCGCGAGCAGCGCGGTGATCACGTCGTTGTCGGCGGGCGCGAGGCCCTCGCCGGGCACCGCGATCCACGCCCGCGCCGGCCGCGCGCGCAGCGTGGGATGGGCCCGCGCCAGGCTCGCGTCGACGATCGCGATCGTCTGGTCGTCGACCGCCGCGATCAGCGCCTCGAGATCGGCGACCACCTCGACCGGGCACAGCGTCGCGCCGACAAGCCGCTGCAGCGCGCGCTGCGCCTTGCGCTCGGGGTGTGCGACCACGAGCTTGCCCCGTGGATCCGACGACGGCTGCACGTCGCGAGCATACCCCACGCCGCCTCGGGCTCGAGATCAGCGGCCGATCTCGTTGGTCACAGCGCGAGCTCGATCAGCTCGATCGCTCCGGGGGATGCGTAGCGGAACGGGATGATCGAGTAGCCGACGCCGGCGGTGATGATGATCGTGGTCCCGGCGTGCTCGTAGCGCCCGTCGATGAGCTCGGTCTCGAGGCGCGCGAGCTTGACGTGGGTCACGCCGACGATCGGGTTGACCTGGCCGCCGTGCGTGTGCGCGCCGAGGATCAGGTCGACCTTGCCTGCAAGCAGCGGCGTCAGCGACGCGTCGAGCTGATGCGTGACGGCGATCGCGTAGTCTGCGCCGGCGACGCTCGCGACCAGCGACGTGATCGTCGCGCGATCGACCTTCGCGATGTAGTTGTAGTTGAGGAACACCACGGCGACACGCTTGCCGTGATGCGTGAACCATCTGACCTCGTTGTTCACCATCGCGATGCCATGGCTGCGCATCGCCTGCTCGACCTCGGTGACGCTCCGTTCGCGGTCGACATACGCGAAGTGCTCGTGGTCACCGCGCACCGAGAACGTGCCGAGCCGGCTCTTCAGCTCGGCGGCGGTGGCGGCGGCAGCCGCGACGTGATCGGGTCCGCTGTTGATCCAGTCGCCGCCCGACAGCACGACGTCCGGCTGGCTCGCGTTGACGATCGCGTACACCTCGCGTGCGCGTTCAGCGTCCGTGTGCACGTCTTGCTGGATATCGGCGATGAACGCGATCCGGAACGGCGGCGTCGCAGGCGTGGGCGAGCTGCCGACTCGATGGTGACGTACGCGCAGGTCACCGCGCTCCGCGACGACCCGTAGCGGCGTGTAGACGCCGAAGACCGCGATGATCCCGAGCACCCCGACCGCCCGCACACGCGCGGCCGCGGCGGCGTCCCGGCGACGCCGCACGATCAGGTGCAGGAGATCGGTCGCGACGAGCCACGGCACGGACTGCACCACGACGAGCACGGCCCACGCGAACGGGAACCCGAGAAGCCACGACGCGATGACCCCGTCGAAGCGCGGCAGCGTCGCGCGCCCGAGCATCAGGCTGATCGTGATCGAGACGATCATGAGGATCGGAAACCCGAACAGCAGCCACGCGATCAGCCAGCGCACGATGCGGACCCGCCGCGCGCGCACCCCGAAGTGGGCCAGCGCACCGGCGATGCGGCGACGCGTGTAGATGCCGGTGATGGTCACGAGGACCAGCCCCGCGCCGACATAGATGAACCACACGCGCGGATACTACGTCGACGGACTCAGTAGAGGACCGCGAGCGTCGCGGTGCCGCCGTACGACCGATCGGCCGCGCCACCGACGTCACGCGAGGCCGGATCACCGTCGCGGTTGTTCGCTTCTGCGCCGCCGGCGCCAACGAACGTGTAGCCGATCTGCGTGAGCTCGCCGATGAACCGCATCGCGAACCGGTTGCCGAGGACGACGTCGAAGCCGGCCTCGCCGGCAGCGCCGAACACCTTCGCCTTGCCGTACGAGTCCGCCTTCTGGATCGGGCCTGCGCTGCTGATGAACATCGCCTCGCCGTACATCACGAACGCGAGCACGCTGCCGAGCGGGATCCGGAAGCCGAGCCCGGGCGCCAGGAACTTGTAGTTGGTGTCTGGCAGATCGAGCGACTTCGGATCGGTGAGGCCCGAGCGATCGGCCTTCCAGCGGCGGTTGCCGTAGTCGACGCCGAGCGTCATCGTCGGGCTCGTCGCCTTCTTGCCGAACGCGAGGCGGAACCGGCCACCGACCGAGAAGTGCGTCTGGTTCACCGGTATCTTCTTCCCTCGATCGGCCTCCGCGCTCGTGCCGAGGTTGAGGACCAACGTCTTGTCGTACTCGACCGCGGCACCGAGCCCCGAGATGAAGCTCTGCGGGTTTCCGAACGCGAGCGGGAACACCTCGAGCTCGAAGCGGCCGCCCGGAACCGGCGAGCTCTTGAACTTCTTGGGCCCCTCGGGAAAGTTCGCGCGCTGCGTGAACTGCAGCGAGCGGCCCGACACCGAGACGCCGGTGTCGAGCCGGATCGCGACGCGGTTCGCGGCGTGCTTGGGCTGCATGCGCTTCTCGATCGCGGTCTCTTCATCGTCGTCGTCGCCACGTGCGGCGGTTGTCTTCTTCTTGCCCTTGCGCGGCGTGTCCTCGTCGTCGGACTCGCCGGCCTCGGCGGTGGCTTCACCTTCAGCCTCGCCGTCGCCCTCGCCCTCCGCGTCGGCGTCCTTCGCCTTGGACTTCTTGCCCTTGGGCTTCGGGTTCGGATCCTCGTCGTCCTCGCCGATCGGCGCGGTCTTGGCGAGCTTGCCCTTCTTCTTCGGCGCCTCGTCCGCGGCAGGCCCCGACGCCTCGTCGATCTTGTCGATGATCTTCTCGCGCAGCGCCTGCTTGAACTTCGCCGACTTCTCGCTCTTGAACTGGACGCGGAAGCCGCGCTGCTTCTTGCCCTTCACGAAGAGCTTGAAGCGCAGGATCTTCGCCTTGCCCTTCTTGTCGAGCGTCGCCATCACGAGCGCATCGGCCGAGAGGTCGGTCGATAGCTTCTTGGCCTGCTTCTCGGAGAGCTCGCTGACATCACCGAGCTTGTCGACCGCGCGATTGGTCTCCTTCTCGCCAAGGACGGTCAGGTCGTCGCCGTCGAGGGCTTCGGCGACCGCGTCGCGCATGTTGCCGGTGAGGTCGCCGTCGATCGCGGTCAACGCGACTTTCGGAGCGGCCGCAGCCGTTCCCGCCGCGGCACACAGCACGGCCAGGATAGTGATCGTCGCTCGGATCATCGATACCTCCGCCTCGTCTGACGACGGGCTTGGTCCCGGCGTGGGCCCGAGAGACGAGTATACACGAGGCCGACGCGCCACGACCTGTCGTTTTCTCGCTGCCCCCACACACCCGCTTGCCAAGTGCGCGAAGCCATGGCCAGCTCAACGCCGATGGACCCCGTCGACCGCTCGAACCTCACGATCACCGGTCGTCACAAGGCCGTCACCGGTCAGCATCTGGCGATCGACAACGACGTCACCGTCATCGTCACCCAGGCGTTCGGGCCGCGCGGCGACAACCTGGTTGGCATCGCGGACGGTATCCACTTCGACGGCCACCCGGCGGTCACGATCGGCATCCGCGCGGAGGGCCGCGAGGGCCTCGTGCACCTCTCGCCGATTCACGGCGACGGCCGCAAGTGGAAGCCGTTCGACATCGCCCCCGGCACCCGCTGCGAGCTGTTCTGCCCGGTCTCGAAGCAGCCACTCGATGTCGTCGGCGACGTCGAGGATGGCTCGGACGCGCGCTACTACGCGATCTACCTGACGCCGCAGCTCTCCCGCGGATCGATGGTGATGGTCTCCGACATCTGGGGCCACAACCACTCGCGTATCATCGACGACTTCGAGCTGATCAGCGCGTGGGCCGCTCGTCAGGACTGACTACAGCTCGTAGAGATAGAAGTACGCGCGCAGGTTCGCGTTCGCGAGCGGCTTCTTGACGCGCGGTCGGCCGATCACGTCGTAGAAGACCTCCTCGAGGATCGGGCTCGCGGTGAGGAAGCACGCGCGCCAGCGCGGCAGCTCGCGCGAATCGGGCGCGCGCGAGAACCGCAAGCAGGTCTGCGCGAGCGCGCCGTAGAGCTTCACGAGGTCCTGCTCGTCGAGGCGCTCGCCATACGGCGGGTTGCAGAGGATGAGGCCACTCTCGATGGTGCGGCCACGCTCGCGTGCGATGTCGTGGATGATGTCGGGGCGCAGGTTCGCGACGTCGGCGCGCTGCCATACGACCTGCGCGGTGACGTCGGCGGCGCGTGCGTTGTCGCGGGCCGCGGCGAGCACCTCGAGATCGAGATCGCAGCCGATCACGAGCGGCGACGAGTCGGCAAACAGCGGTGCGGCATCGCGCGCGAGTCCGAGGACCGCGAGCGTCGGTGCCTCGCGCGGCATCGCACGAGCGGCGTGCACGGCCTCGATCGGGATCGTGCCCGAGCCGCACATCGGATCGACGAGCGTGTCGCGGCGCGGATCGAAGCGCGCGAGCATCAGCAGCACAGCCGCGAGGTGCTCGCGCAGCGGCGCCTCCCCGGCCTCGCGTCGCCAGCCACGCTGCGAGAGCGACCCGCCGCCGAGATCGATCGAGACGACGAGCTCGCCGTTCTCGTCGAGGCGCGCGACCCAGCGCGTGGTCGGGCGATGCGGATCGACGTGCAGCCGCGCGCCGCGCCGGCCTGATCCCTCGAGGAGTGCGTTCTTCACGGTGCCGATGACCTGGCGCTCGCCGGCCGCGAACTCCTCGACACGCCGCGCCTCGACCGAGATGCCGTCGCCATCGCGCCACAGCTTGCGGGTGTCGCCGCGGATGTCGACCATCAGCTCGTCGAACAGCGGCTCGAGGCGGTTCGCTTGCGTGCGGTACACGTCCCACAGCACGCGCGTCGGCGTGCGCATGTACGTGACCGCGGCCCATGCCAGGTCGCCATCGAACGGATAGACGAGCTGGCCGAGGCCTTCCTTGCGAGGCTCGGGCGGGCGGCGCTTGAGCGCGCGCTGCGCGATCCGCACGAGCTCGGCGGCCATCACGACGTTCGTCTGCGTCGAGCCGACGATGCGCAGCTCGTCGATGATCATGGGTGCTTCACCCCAGGTCCGTTCAGCGTGGCGAGCAGCCCGGCCTCCGCGAAGAACCGCTTGTGGAGGTAGAGGCCGCGCTGATCGGTGCCGGCCGGGCCTTTCGGACGATCGTGGAGGTACCGGCGGACGAGGCGCGCGACATCGGGGGTCGACTCGAGCAAGTACCACGAGATGATCGTCGCGTCGCCGTCGCCGAGGTCCGCACGGACGAGCCACAGCGTCCGCTGCAGCTTCGCGAGTGCGACGCCATCACCCCGCGCGCCATCGTGGGCCGGGCCGAGCATCGCGATCGCCGGATCCTCGACGACGCGCCACCAGCCGCCGGGCCTGTGCCCGGTCCCGGAATCAACCGCGACCGGCACGGTCTTGACCTCCACGTCACCGCGCCAGTCGGGCTCGTCGTGACCGCGCTCGACGATGCCGAGCAGCGCGGCCGCACGCAGCCCCCACGCACCCTTGTCGCGACCACGCCGGCCGAGCCGCACGCCGAGCGCGCGATCGGCCGCCGCGAGCAGATCGTCGAGGGTCTCGGGCTCGTCCTCAGGAGCCGTGGCGGTCACCGATGGCGGGATCGGGCGTGGCCATGCCGGCGCTTGCGGATAGAGGCCACGCGGCGCGGCCTGCACCACGAGGTGGCCACCGAGCACGATCGGCCGCGGCTGCACCGCCTCGCCGACGTCGCCATCCCCCCGCTCGAGCCGCGCGCCGGCCTCCCATAGCAGCGATCGCAGCTCGGCAGCTCGCAGCGCCGGCGCGTGGTCGACGCCGAGCTCGCGCGCCAGTGCCCCGAGCTCGCCGCGCGACATCGCGTTCAGCAAGCCGCATAGATCGCCGCCCCATCGATCGATCACGCAGGCACGGGCGGCGACGGTATCGAGCGCATGCAACCGCGGGCTCGGTCGCGCGGACTCGCCGAGCTGCGCGGGCGCGAACCGCGGCACTGCCAGCGACGCCAGGCGCCGCACCGCCTCGGGGGCGAGCTGGCGCGCCATGTACTCGACCGCGTTCACGAGGGCGACGGTAATCGAGAACGCACGGCCGCGCGAAGGTCTAACGAGGCCGGGCGAGATCGCGCGTGGTAGCGTGGCCTCGTGCGGTGCGCGGTGCTCGTCGTCGTCGCTTTCGTCGCGAGCTCGTGCGCGCCCGTCGTCGACGGCCCGCTCGAGCGCCAGCGTGCGGCCGATCGCAGCGATGCCGAGCGGTTGACCGCACAGCTCGCCGCGCTCCCCGGCGTCGTGCGCGCCGAGGTCATGCTGCGGCGAGCGACTCGCGATCCGCTCGCGACCGCGCCGGCCACCGCACCTGCGGCGTCGCTCGTGATCATCGTCGACGATCGCGCCGATCGCGCCGCGATCCACGCCGCCGCGCGCACGCTCGGACGCGCGACCGCCCCCGAGCTCGAGCCGGCGATCGTCGTCGAGGTCGGCGCGATCCGCCCGCAGCTCGCGAAGGTCGGGCCATTCATCGTCGAGGCCAGCTCCAAGGCACCCCTCAAGGCCGCGCTCGCGATCGCGTTCGCGCTGATCGCCGCGCTCGCCGGGTGGATCGCGGTGCGTCAGCGACGCGGGAACAGCGCCCAGTAGTCGAGCTCGAGCACGATCCGCGGCTCCTTGGTGCCCGACATCAGCGCCTTGACGTTCGACAGCTCGTCCGCCGAGACGTTCTTGACGCCCGATAGCCGCATCCGCAGCGCACCGACGTCGCGGCGGCCCGGGATCTCGGCGCGCTCGACGACCTCGGTGAACGCGCGAAGCGTATCGCCCGCGAACGTCGGTGCGACGTGCGCGCCACCGTTCCACGCGGCGACCTTGAGCATCGTCTGCAAGCCGTTCTGCGCGAGCCCGAGCACGACGCTGATCACGTGGCCGCCATAGACCAGGCGCTTGCCGAACCGCGACTCCGCCATCGCGCGCGCGTCGAAGTGGACCTGCGCGCTGTTGTGGTAGAGCCGCGTCGCCTGGACATGATCGGACTCCTCGATCGTCATCGCATCGGGGTGATCGAGGCGCTCGCCGGCCTCGTAGTCGTCCCAGCGCGCCGTCGAGCCGAAGGCCCACGCGAGATCGGGGAACCGCTGCAGGTTCATCGCCTCGGGGACGGGGAGTCGCTCGGGGCTGACGACCGCCGGGAGCTGCGGGACGTTGTTCACGCCCTTCGCCTGCTCCTTGTCACGCTTGGGCACCATCACCCAGCGGACGAACGACAGGACTTCTTGCCCCTTCTGGTTCGTTCCGCGCGTGCGCACGTAGACCACGCCGGCCTCGCCGCTCGAGACCTCGCGGAGCCCGATGACCTCGCTCTCGGCGACGAGCGTGTCACCCGGGTAGACCGGCCGCATGAAGCGGACGTCGGCGTAGCCCAGGTTCGCGGTCGCGTGATGCGAGATGTCCGGCACGGACTTGCCGAACACGATGTGAAAGACGAGGAGGTCGGGCATCACCTCGCGGACGAAGCCAAGCGAGCGCGCGAGCTCGGTCGACGATGTCAGCGGCTGCCGTTCGCCGGTCAGCGCCATGTACATCGCGATATCGCCGCCGTGCAGCGTCCGCGGGATGGCATGGACCATGTGCTGGCCGATGCCGAAATCCTCGAAATAACGTCCCGCGTTGACCTTCCTCATGGCGCGAGGCGGGACCCTATACCGCGTCCGCGGCCCGGACAAGACCGCAACGCTCCGTCGAGCACCCCCACAAATCCCCGAACCTGCCGAAACGAGACGAGCCCGGGCATTGGGAGGCTCGTGTCGCGAACGGCAGCCGTTACTCGGCGAGCAGGTAGCTGTATCCAAAGCTCTGCGGACCGCCGTCCCACGCGGGGAACGAGGCGCCCTTGACGGCCGAGGCGACACACGTCGCGACGGGCGTGCCGGCGAAGACCCCGGTGACCGAGACCTTCTCGACCTGCCCCGAGGGCGCGACGGTCAACTTGACCTTTGCGGTGCCCTGGGTGCCGTTGAAGCAGGCCTGCGCCTTCGCGGCCACCGTGGCCATGCCGTTCTTGATGTCGGCGCCCGACAGTGACTTCTTGTCGAGCTTCGGCTTCGCGGCCTTCTGATCCTTGATGTTCGCTTCCTTGAGCAGCTCCTCGAACGACGGCTCGCTACCGTCTTCCTTGGTTGTCGGCTTCTTGACCTGCGGCTCGACGACGTCGGGCTTCTTGGGCGCGTCCTGCACGTCGCCGCTATCCTTCTTGTCGGCCTTCTTCTTCTCGGCCCTCGCGCCAGCCTTCGTCGCTGCGCGACCCTCGGGCTCGTCGGTGCCCGTATCCGTCGCGATCGCGAGCGTGTCGGTCGGTGCCGCCGCCGGCGTCTCTGGCTCGGCAGCAGCCGAAGACCCGGTGGTCGCGGTCACCGGGGTCGCCGTGATCTTCTGCTTCGCAGGTGGCGGAGCCTGGTCCGCGGCCGCGACGACCGGTGCCGCCTCGTCGGACTTCTTCATCTCCATCATGTAGAAGACACCGCCCGCGGCCGCCGCGAGCCCGAGCCCGACGACGACGAACAGGCCGGCCTTCGACTTCTTCTGCTGCTGCGCGAACCGCGCGCCGATGATCGGGGGAGCAACGCGATCGACCACCGGCTCGGACACCGCCGCGACGGCCACGGCGGGAGCTGCGACCACGGCCGGCTTCGCCTCGGCGACCGGCTGCTTGGTCTCCTTCGCGACCCGCTTCGCGCTCGCGCGATCGGCCTTTGCCGCCTTGTCCTTGTCCTTCGGGTTGGCCTCGCGTGCGGCCGGCAGCTCGGCGAGCTCGGGCAGCGAGACCATCTTCGCGGGCTCCGGCAGCGCGACGGCCTTCCAGCCTGCCGACGACGACGCCAGGATGTCTTCGTCGATCGGGGGCATCGTCGAGTGGCGTCGCGACGACATCCGCAGCTTCGTCGAGCTCGCCATGCTGCGGATGTCGTGCAGCCCGGAGTCCTCGTCGCGATCTTCTGGTGGCACGCCCGTGGCTCCTGACTCGATCGGGTTCACCTGCGAGGTTCCGCTGTCGCTGTTCTGCGTCTGCATACCGGTGTCCTCCAGACGCGCCAGCGTCCGATTCGGAAGGCCCTCGAAATAGCCCGATGGAACCTGGTCGTCCAGGGTTTTCATCGCGCGGCGCAGGAGGTTGTCCAGATCGTCAGACATGGTGAAACATCACTTGGCGGCGGTCGCAAGCTCGGAGGTCGCGAGCTTGAGCTTGAGCAATCGGCGGGCCTCGTTGACCCGCCAGGCGACGGTACCCTCTGGAATTTCGAGGATCTCGGCGATCTGCTTGTGAGGCAGCTCCTCCACCGTGGCAAGCACGAGGGTGACGCGCAGCGGCGCCGAGAGCGTCGCGATTGCCTGGAGGACGCGCGTGACCTCGCCGGTCTGGTGCGCCTGCTGCGCCGGAGTCGGAGCGCCCTGGCCGAGCGACTCGGGACGGCCACCGACGTGGGCAGACTCGGCGTGGCTTCGCTGGTTGAGCGCGCTGCCGCGCTTGTCCGAGCGCAGCGCATTGAGCGCGGTGTTGACGGTGATCCGGTAGAGCCACGTGAAGAAGTCGGCGCGGCCGTCGAAGGTCGCGAGCCGGCGATACGCGCGGACGAACGTCTCCTGCGTGACGTCATCCGCGTCACTGTGGTTGCCGACGATATGAAGAGCTGCGGCGTACACGCGTCTTTGATGGCGCCGAACGAGGCGACCGAAAGCTTCTCGGTCTCCTTGGCGTGCCCGGTCGAGGTCGGGGTCCTCGTCAGCCATGTCCGGGCACTATAAGGGGACCACGGATTGGACAACAGCCAGACCGCGAGCTTTGGGTCAGAACGTCACGCATGGGACCTACCTGCGACGATCTGCTTCGAACAGTTTGGGGACCAGGGCAGCGGCCAGAACGGCCAGCCGGGCCAGGCCACGCGCCGCATCGGCCTGGATGACGAGTCGCTCGCGAACCCGCAGGGCGCCAGCCGCCCCGGCGTCCGAAGCGCGCTGGCGGACCGTGATGTCGAGCGCGTTCAGCGGATCGGCACCGCCGAGCTGCGCCCGCAGCGCGACGATCCGGGTCCGCGCCTCGCGCAGGGCATCGGCGACGTCGTCGGCGAACGCGGAAACCAGATCCGCTCGACCACCGATCACCAGCGCGTCGAGCTCGACGAGCGCGAGATCGCGGAGCCGCGCCGACAGCGCCTCGTCGACGTCGACCGCGACGGCACCACTACCGATCCCGACGAGTGACCGCGATCCGAGCTCGACTGTCACTTCGGGGTTTCCTTCTTGTCGCTTGCCGCGTCCTTGACGGCAGGCTTGCCTGCGCCCGGATCGAGCGCCTTCGGTTGCTGCTTCGCCGCCCTGGCGTCGGCCATCTTCGACTTGAGCTGCGAGAGCGGATCATCGCCGCCGGGCAGTGCGAGCTGATCGTCGGAGCGCGAGGCCGCGAGGCCAAGGGCTTTGATCGACGCGTCGAGATCGCTGCCGTCGCTCTCGCCGCGCATCGCGGCATCGACCTCGGTCTCGATCGCCTCGGCATCGATCCGGTCCTCGGCGGCCTTGAAGCGGTCCCACACCGACGAGTCGTTGCCGAACGCGTCACCACCCGCCGAGCGCGCCGACGCGATCTGGGTCGCGAGCGTGCCCTTGCGCAGCTTCATGATCTGAAGCTTGGTGTCGAACTCCTTGCGGCTCTTGTTGAGCTGGATCGCGTAGCTCGCGGCCTCGTGCTTGTCGCGCTCGATCTTCGCGGCCTCGCTCAGGGCGTGCTTCTTCTCCTTGAGCGCGGTCCGCGCTGCCTCGTCGTCGCCGGCGCGTACCGCCATCATCGCGCGCTTCTCCCACTCCACCGCCTTCGCCTTGTGGCGCTCGACGTCGGCATCGAGCAGTCTTGCCGTGGCCTTGTACGAGATCAGCTCGGCCATCGCCTTCTTGCGAGCCTCCTCGAGCTCGAGGATCGCCATCTCGAGCTCCTTCGCCGGATCGATCGCCTTGTCGAGCGCGGCGTTCGCCTTGCTCGAGATGCCACCCTTGATCTTGGAGAAGATGCCCATGCGCCGGAGCTTAGCTCAGTCTTTACCGAGGCCGTACTTGCGGTAGCGCTGGCGAAACTGGTCGTAGGTGATGCCGAGGAGCGCCGCCGCTTCCTTCTGCTTGAAGCGCGTGCGCTCGAGCGCGTCGCGACACAGCCACGCCTCGTAGGAGTCGACGCGCTCGTCGAGCGGCAGCCGTGGATCGTCGGCGAACATCGAGCCGGACGCGGCAGGCGCGCCGGCATCCGGCGGTAGCGCGGCGTCGACGTCCGCCGCGGACAGCACCTCGCCCTGCGCCATGTACACGGCGCGCTCGACGATGTTCTTCAGCTCGCGCACGTTACCGGGGTACTCGTACTGCGCGAACCGATCGAGGGCGCCGGCGCTGATCTCCTTGACCGTGATGCCGGCGACCTCCTGGCGGAACCGGCTGAGGAAGTGGACCGCGAGCACCGGTACGTCCTCGATGCGCGCGGCGAGCGCGGGCAGCGTGATCACCTCGAACGCGAGGCGGTCGTAGAGATCGGGGCGGAACTTGCCGTCGGCCATCGCCTGCTTGAGGTCGGCGTTGGTCGCGGCGATCACGCGGACGTTGACCTGGATCGATTCGTTACCCGCGACCCGCTCGAACCGCTGGTACTCGAGGACCCGCAGGATCTTCGCCTGGAACTCGAGCGACATGTTCCCGATCTCGTCGAGGAACAGCGTGCCACCGTCGGCGAGCTCGAACTTGCCTTCCTTCTGCTTGGTCGCGCCGGTGAACGCGCCCTCCTCGTGACCGAACAGCTCGCTCTCGAGGAGGCTCTCGGCGACCGCTGCGCAGTTGATCGTGACGTACGGCTCCGACGCGCGCGGCGACAGCGTATGGATCGCGCGCGCGACCAGCTCCTTGCCAGTGCCGCGGGGGCCGAGCACGAGCACCGGGCGCGGCAGCGGCGCGACCTTCTCGATCTTCATCATCACCGTGCGCATCGGCTGCGAATCGCCGACGATCTGCCAGCGCCGGCCGGCCGCCTTGCGCAGCCGCTCGTTGGTGGCGCGAAGCTCGCGGTTCTCCTCCTCGAGACGCTTGCGATCGAGCGCGTGCTGGAGGATGCGCTCGACCTTCTCGACGGAGATCTCGAGCTTGTCCTCGAGATACGGATCCTTGGTGATGAAGTCGACCGCGCCCGCCTTCACCGCCGCGACCGCGTCGTCGATCGTGCCGTGCCCGGTCAGGATGATGATCGGCAGGTCGGGCAGCCGCGCACGCATCGCGCGACAGATCTCGATGCCGCTGCGCCGGTTCGGCCCGAGATCGAGATCGAGCACGGCGAGGTCCGCCTCGTTACCGACGAGCCACGAGATCGCGTCCTCACCATCGTCGAAGCCGACGACGTTCGAGCCCTTCGCACGGAACACGTCGCCGAGCAGCCTCCGGACCTCGGCCTGATCGTCGACGCAGATGATCGTGCCGATCGTCATCGCGGCCTCGCGCTCATGGCGTCCGCTCCGCGACCGTCCACAGCGGCAGCGAGGACAGCCCGATCTTGTCGGTCGGCAGCGTGATCGTGATCGTCGTGCCGCGGCCCTCCTCGGAGTCGACGGTGATCCGGCCGTGGTGCGCGGCGACGACACGTTCTGCGATCGCGAGCCCGACGCCCGAGCCCGTCTCCTTCGTCGTGAAGCCAGGGACGAACAGCCGGCCGAGGTGCGAGCGCGGGATCCCGGGTCCGGTGTCGACGACGACCAGCTCGACGATCGGTGCCGCACCACCTCCGGGCGCAGCGATCGACCGCACCCGCACCGAGACCTCGCCGCCGGCTGGCGCGCATGCCTCGGCCGCGTTCGAGATCACGTTCAGCATCGCCTCGCGCAGCAACATGCGATCGCCGCGAATGTCGGGCAGCCCTGCCATCGTCTCGAGCCGGATCGGCACGTGCTGCGTGCGCGCCTGCGCGGCGACGACGACCTCGTGGAGCAATGGCGACAGCGTGACCAGCTCGATCGTCGGCGTCGGCGCCTGCATCGACCGCAGGTATTGAGCCCACTCCTCGTAGAGCGCCGTGACATCGGTCTCGAGATCCTTGAGCCGGTCGTGGAGATCGCCGCCGCTCTCGGACCGCCCCTCGGCGACCTTGCGAGCGGACCGCGTGCGCGCACCGATGATGCCGAGGAGGTTCTTCACGCGATGGCCGTGCGCGTACACGCCGGCGAGCACGTCGTGGCGCGCCACCTC
>JACCTC010000213.1 GCA_013812655.1 Deltaproteobacteria bacterium
GCCGAGGACCTGGTTGCCGTCGTCGTCGCCCTTGCTGCCTCCACCGCCGGCGCCCTGAAAGCCGCCGCCGCCTCCACCGCCGCCACCACCGGTGTTGTTGACGCCCTTGCTGCCGGTCGAGGTCAGACACACCGCATCGGTGCGCGAGCCCGCGCCAGGTCCGATCGATTCGAGCGTGCCGTCGATCTGCACGGGGCCGCTCGCCGCGATCATGAACCCGCGCTCACCGAGCGCACGGAGCGTCGCTCCCTCGGCGAGCGTGAACGAGCTGAGGAACACGACGTCGACGGGTCCGGCACCGCCGTCGATCACGAGGTGCGCCGGCATCAGCGCGCCGCCTGGCGTGGTCAGCACGTGGTTCGACGTGTTGTACGAATTCATCCCCGCGAGCGTCAGCTCGGTCGTGCCGGCAGGTGTCTGCGTGCACGAGTCGAACAGCACCGAGTACGACGTGCAACCCGGCGGGCCGTCACCGTTGCTATCGAGCGCGGTGCCATCGCCGGGCGTATTGCCGGTGCTCGCCGAGAAGCTGCAGCCTCCGCTGAAGACGACGAGGCCGAGTACCGCCGCACGCATCGCGCGATTGTGCCAGGTTCCGCGCGCCATCGATACGCAGCGGCGCGCTCGCCACGCCAGCCTCGGGTACGATTCGGCCGTGCCCGACATCCTCGCCATCGTGAGCAAGGCGATCTTCGAGCGCGACGCGCGCGTCGCCGGCAAGCTCGTCGGCCCGGGCGACGTGTGGCCGGTCGACCGCTACACGAGCGCGAACAAGGCGCTGCAGGGGCTCGCGAACGGCGGGCGAATCTTCCTCGTGACCGTGCGCCCGCCGAACGAACAGCTGTGGCTGGTCGGCGTCGTCGAGACACCAAGCTTCGACGGCAGCGCGTGGATCGCACCGCGGCCGAACGCGCGGCCGGTGACGAACATCACGGCACTGCGCCGCACGATCGAGTTCGAGTCCGGCAAGGGGATGTCACAGGACAAGGGCACGCTCGGCATGAGCCTGCAGGCGCCACGTACGCTGACCGCGCGGGACTCTGCGCAGATCCTCGCCGCGATCGACGGCCACGCGAGCGAGGCGTCGACGCCACTGTCGTCGCCTCGCGCGAAGCCAGCGCGCATCATCGGCGGCAAGTACGAGATCGTCCGCGAGCTGGGGCGCGGCGGCATGGGCGTCGTCTACGAGGCGCGGCACACCACCACGGGCCGCCGCGTCGCGATCAAGGAGATCGTCGGCGAGGGCGTGAGCAAGGACAAGAAGCTCCTCGAGCGGTTCCAGCGCGAGGCGCGTGCGACGAGCGCGATCGAGACCCAGCACATCGCGCCTGTCATCGATGCCGGCAGCGATCCGGCCACCGAGCATCCGTACCTCGTGATGGAGTTGCTCGACGGCAAGGACCTCCAGCACCTGCTGACGCATGCCGGCCCGCTCCCCGAGTTCATCGCGGTGCGGATCGTCGCGCAGGCCTGCGCCGGGCTCGCGCGTGCCCACGCGGCCGGCGTCGTCCACCGCGACATCAAGCCGGCCAACTTGTTCCTCGCGCGCCGCGACGGCGAGGTGATCGTCAAGGTGCTCGACTTCGGCGTTGCCCGCGTCAAGGAGGACCTCGGCACCGTCGAGCACCGGCTGACGTCGACGGGCGTGATGCTCGGAACGCCGCTCTACATGTCGCCCGAGCAGGTGCAGGGCATGAAGGATCTCGATCACCGGACCGATCTGTGGTCGCTCGGGATCGTGCTGCACGAAGCACTGACGGGCACGACGCCGCATGCCGAGGCCGAGACGCTGGGGTCGCTCGTGGTCGCGATCTGCGCGCGCCCCGCGAAGCCGGTACGGACCCACGCGCCGCATCTCGGCGAGGCCGTCTGCGCGATCGTCGATCGGTCGCTCCTGCTCGATCCGGCCGCGCGTTACGCGACTGCTGACGAGCTGCTCTCAGATCTTCGCAGGCTCCTGCCCGACGGCATGACCCTCGACGCCAGCATGCTCGACGCGCTGCCGACCGACTGGAGCGACGACCTCGACGTCAGCGGCAGCGACGCGACCGCGCGGCACTAGCCATGCTCTTCGCTTGCGCGGGCGGCGGGTCCGCAACACACTCCCCGGGCATGCTGCGTCGAATCGCGTCGGTGGCCATCGTCCTCGTGTGCCTCGGTGGCATCGCGCACGCGCAGCCGGCGCCGACGCGACCGGCCGCCGGCAAGCCGACGCTGCGCGAGGTGATGCAGCGGTTTCGCGAGGTCGTGAAGGAGCAGCCGAAGCCCGCGCTCGTGCTCGTCACCATGGGCATTGGCTCGCTGATGTGGGAGCGCCACGGGCACATCGCGATCTGCGCGCACTACGACAACCCGAACGACGACACCTGTTACAACTACGGCATCGGGGACTTCCACCGGCCACTCAACATGGCGTGGGGGTTCTTCCGCGGCACCAAGAGCTTCTGGGTCGGTCGCCAGGAACCCGGCGAGCTGCTGTGGGTCTATCACCATGCGGATCGCACGATCTGGATCCAGCCGCTGCCGCTGACCCTCGAGCAGAACCAGGCGGTGATCGCCAAGCTCGAGACCGACGTCCAGGACGCCAACCGCTACTACGCGTACGACCACTTCTGGGACAACTGCACGACCCGCGTCCGCAACGTGCTCGATGACGCGACCGGTGGGGCGCTGTCGTCGATGAAGGATCCGCCGGACGGCCGCACGTTCCGCGATCTCGCGCGCGACGGCTTCTACGGCATGCGCGTCCCGCTGTTGATCACCGACATCGCGATGGGACGCGTCACCGATCGCGTGCCGAGCTACTGGGAGCGCATGTTCCTCCCGGACTACCTGCGCGAGGCAGCGCACAAGCGATGGGATGTCGCGCCGATCGCGATCTACGAGCGCATCGGTCCGCCGCCACTGCGCGACGGCCCGAGCGGCCGGGTGTGGATGGCGCTGCTCGTGGTGCTGCTGACGGCGCCGGCGTGGATCACGCGGCTGTGGGGGCGCTTCGAGCGCGCGGGGATGGCGATCGCGGTGATCCCGCCCGCGTTCCTCGGGCTCGTGTTCTGGGGCCTCGCCGTGATCAGCCCGCTTCCCTACGTGCGGTGGAACGAGACCGCGCTGATCCTGATCCCGCTCGACATCCTGCTGCTCGTGCTGTCACCGCAACGGCGCCAGCTCTACGCGCGCGGCCGCCTCGCGATGCTCGCGGTGATCGCGATACTCATGGCGGTCGACGTGATCAAGGCGCCACTGTGGATGATCCTGCTGTGGCCGGCGATCCCGGCCGCCGTCGTCGGGTTCTGGCCGCCGCGGACGAAGCACATCAAGGTCACGGTGACCGATCCAGTGACCGATCCCGTGGTCGCGAAGCCGGCTGTCGCGAAGGCCTCGGCGGCGAAGCGCAAGCGCGCATGACAACGACGCCGGGCGCGGACCCGGTGGAGTCTCGGGTGGTCCGTGTGTTCCGCGGCGAGCCGCTCGTCGAGATCCTGGCGTTCGTCGAGGCCCAGCTCGCCGCCGGCGCGACCAGGCTGGCGTTCTGCGTCCTCGATCCGGACCGCGGTCGCGGTCACCATGCCGGCGAGCTCGTGCGCGAGGACGGCATCGATCACGTGCACCGGCCGTGGCGAGTGTGGGTCGATCTCGCGGAGCGGCTGGGCCTGCGCCTCGCGACGCCGCGGGTGGTCGAGCCACCACTCGTCGAGCTGCGCTTCGAGCGGCTGTCGCGTGCCGCGGACGCCACGCCGCTCGCCACCGCGGACGACCTCACCGAGAAGTACGGCGCGGCCTCGGCGTTCGCGCGGGTCAGCAAGCTCGAGGAGCCGAGCTTCGTCGTCGACTTCAGCGAGGCGGTCGCTCGCGCGAAGCTACCGCCAACACCGCGCGTGCTCGATCTCGGCGTCAACACCGGCGACGAGCTCGCGCTGCTGCGCCGCCTGCTACCCGGCGCGACGTTTGTCGGGATCGATCACAGCGCGTCGGCAATCGCGATCGCACGGGCGCGGTTTCCCGATGCATCGCTGCACGTCGCCGACTTCGCGGACCTCGTGTCGCTCGAGCTCGGCAGCTTCGATCTCGTGGTCTCGATCGGCACGCTGCAGAGTACCGGTCTCGATGATCGCGAGCTCGTGCGGCAGGTCGTCCAGCGCCACCTCGCACCCGATGGCGCGGTGATCTTCGGGTTCCCGAACTGTCGCTACGTCGACGGCGAGATCGTGTACGGCACGCGGATGAAGAACTTTCGCCAGCCCGAGCTCGGCTTGCTCGTCAAGGACGTCGCGTTCTATCGCAAGTACCTCCAGCAGCACGAACGCCAGGTGTTCGTCACCGGCAAGTACTACGTCCTGGTCACCGGCGTCCGGATCGGCTCCGCGACCTGACGGTCACTTCTCGTCCGCGACTGCGACCTGCGTGCCTTCCTTGGTCTCGAGCTTGATGAACGTCGGCTCGCCCTCGCGCGGCTCGTCGCGGCGGTACAGCTTCGAGGGTCCATCGACGAAGCGCTCGCCGTCCCACAGCCGGTTCACGAGCCGCAGCACCGGACCGTCGAAGTCGAGCCGGTTGTAGCCGTTGCTCTCGCCGCGCAGCCGGTGCGAGATCGCCGAGCCGGCGTGGACCTCGACGACCCGCCGATCGTCGGTGCGAAACCCGGCGGCGTCCGTCGAGTGCGCGACGTGGAGGTGCCCGGTCAGGATGATGTCGACACCGCAGGCCTCGAGGCGCGGCATCGCCTCCTTCGCCCCGTGCAGCGGCTCGTCGTCGACGCCGTGCGGGATCGAGAACGGGTGATGCGCGACGAGGACCTTCCAGCGTGCCGGGCTCGGCGTCATCGTCGTGCAGACGTGCGCGAGGTGCGCGGGCACGATGTGGCCGTTCTTGAAGGTCTTGCCGTGCGCGGTGGCGATGCCCATGACCACGAGATCGTCGGCCCGAAACTCCGGCGTCAGATCGTCGGTGACGTACTTGCGGTAGCGCCGCAGCGGCCGGAAGAATCGCTCGTACAGGTTGTAGAGCGGGACATCGTGGTTGCCCGGCACGACGATGTACGGGGACGGCAGCTCGTCGAGAAACGCGCGCGCAGTGCGGAACTGGTCCGGTGTCGCCCGCTGCGTGAGATCACCCGAGATCGTGACGAGCGTCGGCTTGTCGCGCGCGAGATCGGCGCGGAGCCCGGCCAGGACCTCCGGGATCTCGGTCCCGAAGTGAAGGTCGGAGAGGTGGAGGATCGAGATCATCGCTGGCCGGCCCGAGAAGCTGCCCGAGAAGCTGGGTCGACGACCCGCGCGGGAGCGAGATCCGGCGAGGACGTGACCTCCGCGTCGTCGCTCGCCATCGCGTCGGCCGTTTCGGGAGTCCCGCGGATCACGCGCAGCACGCCGGGATGGATGCGATAGCGAAGCGGTGACGACATCCGGACGACCTCGCCGTCGAGCGCGACCGTCAGTCGCCGGCGGCGTAGCATCACGGTCGCCTCGGTAACCGACGCGGTCTCGAAGCTGCGCACCGCCTCGACGCGGCTGAACAGCGCGCGCCCGAGCAGGTAGAGCAGGTGCCACCGGCCGCGACAGCGCACGGTGTAGAGGCTCAGGTGACCGCTATCGAGCGTCGTGCGCTGTCCGAGCGTACGCATGTCGGTGCTGTACTCGTTGTTGCCGATGAACACGAACGGTGTCTTGGTGACGACCGAGCGTTCGGGCGTCGCGAGGCAGACCGACAGCAACGGGAACCGCTTGAAGACGCGCGCGATGGCCAGCAGCATCGCGGTCCACTTGCGGCGGCCACCCTGCTTGCGCTCGACATCGCGGCGCATCACGGCCTCGGGATAGAGCCCGATCGACGAGTTGTTGATGAACAGGTGACCGTTGACCTCGCCGACATCGATCGCCTCGGTCTTCCCGTCGCGGATCGCGCGGCATGCGGTCTCGAGGTCCCCGGACGGCATCGCGATGTCGCGCGCGAAGTGATTCAGCGTGCCAAGTGGGAGAACCGCGAGTGGGACCTCACTGCCGACGAGCCCGGCCGCGATCCCGCTGACCGTGCCATCACCGCCCGCCGCGACGATCGCGTCGAGCTTCCCGGCGCCAGCGCCCGCGAGCTGACGTGCGGTCTCGGTCAAACGCGCGGGTTCGCACAGTACGATCTCGGCCTCGACCTCGGCGGCCGCGAAGGCGGCGCGAATTTCGCGAACGCGCTCCTCGCACTTATCCGTTCCGACCGATCCGGCTCCAGCATTGACGATCACCGCGACCTTCATGGCGGGGAGGAGAGCAAGTGGCATGCCGCGGGCGTAACGTCGCGGGATGGGTGCGGGAGCACGCCAGGGTTACGACCGCTCAGCCGAACGTGATGCCCTGGGCGAGCGGGAGATCGCGCGAGTAGTTCACGGTGTTCGTCGCGCGGCGCATGTAGCTGCGCCAGCTGTCGGAGCCCGACTCGCGGCCGCCGCCGGTCTCCTTCTCGCCACCGAACGCGCCGCCGATCTCGGCACCACTCGGGCCGATGTTGACGTTCGCGATGCCGCAGTCAGAGCCGGAAGCCGAGACGAAGCGCTCGGCCTCGCGGAGGTCGTTCGTGAAGATGCATGACGACAGGCCCTGGGGAACGTCGTTCTGCGCGGCGATCGCCTCGTCGAGCTCGCGGTAGCCGAACGCGTAGAGGATCGGCGCGAACGTCTCGTCGCGAACGACCGCGGTCTGCGCCGGCATGCGGACGAGGGCAGGGGTGACGTAGTAGCCACCGTCGCAGCTGGCGACCGCGACCCGCGCGCCACCGGAGACTTCGCCATGGTCGGTGCGAGCGCGGGCGAGCGCCGCCTGCATCGCGTCGAACGAGGCGCGATCGATCAGCGGGCCGACGAGCGTGCCGGCCTCGCGCGGATCGCCGACGCGGACCTGGGTGTACGCGCGCTCGACGCGGGCGAGCAGATCGTTGCGGATCGAGTCGTGGACGATCAGCCGGCGCAGCGTCGTGCAGCGCTGGCCTGCGGTGCCGGCGGCGGAGAACAGGATCGCGCGGGTCGCGAGCTCGAGATCCGCGGACGGCGCGACGATCATCGCGTTGTTGCCGCCGAGCTCGAGGAGCGAGCGGCCAAACCGGGCGGCGACGCGCGGTGCGATCGCGCGGCCCATCCGGGTCGAGCCGGTCGCACTGACGAGCGCGACCCGGCGATCGTCGACCAGCGCCTCGCCGATCGGCGCGCCGCCGAGCAGGATCGTCGAGAGGCCGGCGGGTGCAGGGGTGCCGGTCTGCGCGAACCTCGCGAGCGCGCGGCGGAAGATCGCATCGCAGGCGAGCGCGGTGAGCGGCGTCTTCTCCGATGGCTTCCACACGACGCTGTCGCCACACGCGACCGCGAGCGCGAAGTTCCAGGCCCACACCGCGACCGGGAAGTTGAACGCGCTGATCACGCCGACGACGCCGAGCGGATGCCAGGACTCGCTCATCCGGTGGCCGGGCCGCTCCGACGCGATCGTCAGGCCATAGAGCTGGCGCGATAGTCCGCATGCGAAGTCGCAGATGTCGATCATCTCCTGGACCTCGCCGCGTGCCTCCGCGGTGATCTTGCCGGCCTCGAGCGTGACGAGGGCCGCGAGCGCGTCCTTGCTCGCGCGGAGCTCGTCGCCGAGCATGCGAACCAGCTCGCCGCGCCGCGGAGCTGGAACATCGCGCCAGACCTCGAACGCGGCCTGCGCGCGATCGATCGCGCGGGTCACGCCGGCGACATCGTGGCTCTGCAGGCGTGCGGTGACCGAGCCGTCGATCGGCGTGCGGGCGATCAGGTCACCATCGGGCAGGCTCGCGAGGCCAAACCCATGAAGTTGCGAGGCGATGTCCATGCGCGCTCAATACCGCGATGGCGCCGCGACCGCCACGACGGCCGTTGCCGCGCCTGCACGCGCCGGCGACCCGCGTTGCCGTTCTGGCGCGCGGTCACACCGGTGTCACACGACTTCGCGGAGTTCCGCGCCGTCCGGGCCTGGTCCCTTGCTTGCTGATGAGCCCATCATGACTCGCCGCACCCCGTCCTCCTCGGCCCCGAAGCGCCAGCGCCGCAGCACGCAGCCGGTGCGCCGGACCTCTCGACGGCCCTCGCCCGGTGGCACTTCAGACCTCCGCGGTCGTTCGGCCGGACGGCCTCTCTCCCCTCCGGTCAACTCTGACCTCCGCGATCGCTCGGCCGGACCGCCTCTCTCCCCTACGGTCAATTACCTCGGCTTCACGTGTTTCCGACTCGAGTCCTACGACGAGCCCGATCTCGACTTCGCGTTTCGCAAGCTGCAGGGCACTCGCAACGCGATGGGCCTGTTCGCGACGCGCAAGCTCTCGCGCCAGGCCTGGTAGCCCGCGCTTGTCCGTGAGGCGGTGGCGCCGGGCGGTTGTGGGACACCAGACATGGCTACCGTGGCTGGCGGAGACAACAGTGCCGTGAGTGCCTCATGGGAATTCGCATAGTTGTCGACGGCGCGAGGCTTGCTGTAACCGAATTCATGAAGGCACTCCTCGTGGCAGTCATCGGAATGACAGCGATGGCGTGCGGCCATGGCAATGGCGATGAAGGCGTGAGCCTCGTCGAAGGTGCGCAGACAGCGCTCGCATTCGCGGTGATCGTGTTCCCGATCCTGCGGGTGCTCGGCATGCGCGAAGACAGCGATCCGCCTCCCGGTCAGTAGCGTTCGCCCGCCGCGACATCGCCGTCATGGATCGGCGCGTACGCGGCATCGTGCGGGACGCAAGCGGACGAGATCGCTCGCGGCCTCGGGGCACGGGCGTTGCGATGTGGGGACGCGGAGGTTGCGATGCGTCTTCGCTTGCTGCTGGGCCTGGCCCCGGCTCTGTTCACGATCGTGGCGTGCGGCGGCGGCGAGGTCGACGTTGGCGGCGCGATCCCGGATGGCGCGGCGGGCGATGCCGGCGTCAACGGCTGTTTCTCGTCGAGCGAGTGCCCGACGGGGCAGGTCTGCAACGACTTCGGGCGCTGCGAGCTGCCGGCGCCGATGGGCGATGGCGGCGTCACGCCACCTCCGGAGGTCGAGTACGAGTACGGCGCGCCGATCAGCTCGGACCGCTACGTCTACGTCGCGATGACCGCGCAAGACGAGCTCGCGCGCATCGACGGCCAGACGCTCGCGGTCAAGGCAACACCGGTCGGCGAGGCACCGCGGGTCGCGAGCGCGATCCCGGGTAGCGACGGCGCGGTGGTGCTCGACTCGATCAACGGCACGGTGACCGTGGTGCGCCCCGCCGGCGACAGCGACACCAAGAAGGTGCTGCCGACGCTGCAGCGCCTGAACCGGCTCGACGTCGATCCGTCGGGCCGGTACGCCGTGATCTGGTTCGATCTCGCGAAGGCGATCGCCGACGGCGGCATCGGCGGCGTCGGTAGCTTCCAGGACGTCACGGTCGTGGCGCTCGCGCCGGGCGTCGAGCGCGCGGTCGATCTCACGGTCGGATTCCGGCCCCGCGCGGTGCAGTTCGATGCCGCCGGGACGCGCGCCTACGTGATCACGCAGGACGGCGTCTCGGTCATCGATCTCGGCTATGCGACCACGCACGGCCCGTCGATCGTGCCGCCGATCCCGGTCGCCGATCCGGCGCTCGCGCCCGAGAGCCTCGAGGTCGGCATCGTCGCGACCGGTCAGTACGCTGCGGTGCGGATCTCCGGCCAGTCGCTGTTGCGGATCGTCGACGTCGCCGGCCCCGAGCCGGGCCGCACCTTCGACATCCCGCTCGCCTCGCCGCCGACGGATCTCGATCTCGCACCGGATGGCGCGCGGGTCTACGTGGTCCAGCGCGAGGCCAAGGCGCTGTCGATCGTCGACGTTCCGGGCGATGCGTTCGTCCCCGGCGGTGTTCAGACGATCGACCTGACAAACCACGCGATCGGCTCGCTCGTGCTGTCGCGGGATGGCCGCCGCGGCCTGCTGTTCACGAACGCGACCCTCGACGAACGCATCACGATGGTGAAGCTCGACGATCCCGGGTTCTCCCGCGTGACCTGGCCGCTCAAGAAGGCGGTACGGGCCGTCGGCATCTCGCCGACCGGTGCGACCGCGATCGTGATCAACGCGAAGGCGCCCGGCGATCCCGGCACCGCGACCTCGGTCGACGATTACATCAACAAGAGCCACGGCTACACGCTGCTCGATCTCGCGACTGGCTTCGCGAAGCTCCAGGTCACGCCCGTCGATCCGGGTCCGTTCGCGTACTCGCCGGACGGCAGCAAGGCCTACGTCGCGCTCGACGGCGGCAACCTGGTGACCGCGACGCGTGCGTTGCAGATCGTGACGACCCAGACCGGTGTCGTCACCACGAAGCAGCTCGGCTCGCCGCCGTCCGCGGTCGGCATCTTGCCGGGTGCTGGCCAGGCCTTCATCGCCCAGCGTCACCCACTCGGCCGCGTCACGTTCGTCGCACTCGCCACCGACGCGCTGCGCACGATCACCGGCTTCGACCTCAACAGCGGCATCGTCCCGTGAGAAATCCCATGCGCCTTCATCCAATCGCCATCGCCCTGATCCTCGCGACCGCCGCGAGCTGCAGCTGGGAAGACGACCGCCCGGTCGCGTGGGAACGCGAGCGCACCGTGCTCGGCCCGATCCCGCTCAAGACCCAGGTCGCCTACGTCGACTCCGCGCTCGATCGAGTCACGCTCGTCGATCTCGAGCGCGACGACGCCACGATCTCGCATCGCAACATCGGTCGCCGCGCGATCCACGCGGTCCCGAGCACCGATCGCCACGTGCTGTTCGTGATCACCCGCGGCGAGGAGGCGATCAAGCGCGGCCAGATCGACGAGGCGCCGCAGTTCTGGGTCGTCGATACCCAGTACGCGAGCGTCGCGCCCGTCGCCTACGCGATCGGCTCGCCGTTCGATCGGATCGCGGTCGCTCCCGACAACAGCACCGCGATCGCCTACTTCTCCGCCGCCGGTCCCGATGCCGCGGGGTTCTTCCGCAACCCGAACGAGCTCGCGGTGATCGATCTGACCCGCCCTCCGGGCCCCGATAACCCGACGCTCAAGACGATCCGCTCGTTCGGCTCGGTCCCCGAGGGCATCGTGCTGTCACCGCCGATGGTCATACGCGGGGCACCTGGAGATATGACCGACAGCGCCGCCCGCACCTTCGCGTTCATCCTGTCGTCGAACAACCTCACCGTCCTCGACGCCACCCACCCGACGCGCCGCGAGATCTCGATCCGGCTCGATCTCGGAGGCCAGCCCGTGATCCCGCGCGAGGTCGTGTTCGCACCGAACACCGCGAGCGCCTACGTGCGGAGCGATCACGCCCGCGACGTGCTCCAGGTCATCCTCGAGGCATCGACCCCAGCCCAGGGAAGCGAAACTGCCACCGCGAACGACTACCGCCCGCAGCTCGCCGAGCTCGGCGCTGGCGGCGGCCCTACCGACATCGCCGTTTACGACGACATCAACAACCGTCGCTACATCCTCGCGGCGACGCCGAACACCAGCGAGGTCGTGATCATCGACGCCGATACCGCGCAGTTCCGCGCCGTGCCACTCGCCGATCCGATCGACCGCATCCTGCTGTTCCCGGCGGGTGGCCGGGACGGATCGACTCCTCGAACCGCGCCCCAGAAGGCGCTGTTCGCGTCGATCGGCGCGAAGCTCCCCCGCGTCCACGTGCTCGACCTCGAGCACATCAACGATCCACTGACCCAGGCGAGCATCCGCAAGATCACGCTCGATCGCGCGGTGCGTGACGTCGTCCCGGTCCCGGGCCGCGATCTCGCGATGCTCGTGCACGACGACGCGCGTACCGTGCTCGGCCTCCTCGACATGAGCACCGAGTCGACCTCGCCGCTCCTGGGCGTCGGCAAGCTGGACTCCTACGACTTCTCGCCGAACGGGTCGTACCTGATCGGCGCGACCAGCAACGTCTCGCGCGTCGGCTTCATCGCGCTCGACAACCTGCACCCAACGGACTTCCGGCTCGATGATCCGCCGGCCCGTGTGCTGTCCTCCGCGAACTCGAAGATCTTCGTCGACCACGGCGATCCGCTGGGACACGCGACGATCATCCCGTCCCCGACCGCGTCGCGCGCCGAGGCGCTCGTGCTCGAGGGCTTCCTGACCGCCAACCTCCTCGACGAAGGTCCCCGGTGATGATGGACATGCGCGCCCTGCTCGCCACGTGCCTCGTGCTCGCCGCGACCTCGCCCGCCGATGCCGGCAACAACGAGGTCACGGTCGGCTCGTTCACCCGCGCGCTACGTTCGCCCTCGGCGAACGCGCTCACCGAGGACAGCCTCGACGGTGGCTCGTTCGGCTACGCCCGCCGGCTCCCACTCGAGGTCGCGCCACGCCTCGAGCTGTGGGGCGCCGCGACGATGCTGTTCGGCTACGCCGACGGCACGACGTTCCAGACCCTGTCCACCGAGCTCGAGGTCCAGCAGTACACCGTCGGCGCGCGTGCGCGGTATGCCCTGCACAGGCGGGTCGTCGGCAACGCGCGCCTCGATCTCGGAACCGCACGCGCCGCCGTCGATCTCCGCGACACCGAGGGCCACTCGGCATCCGACTCGGGCTGGGGGGCGATCACGACGGGCTCGCTCGGGCTCGAGCTGCTCGCGATCGCGCATCGCCGGTTCTCGCTCGGCTTCCGCCTCGATCTCGGTTACGTCGTCGCGAGCGGCATCGAGCTGACCGCGAAGTCCGCCGGCGGCGAAGAGGACACCCTCGAGCTCGATCGCATGGAGTCCTCGCTCGGCCACCTCGAGCTCGGCGGCCGGTTCTTCTCGTTCACGGTGCTCTCGAGCTTCTAGCGCGGCCGGTTGGAGGTCGGCGTTCGCTGCTGCACCATCTCGGGCCACGTGACCTCGGGTGGCGGAAACGCGGGCCGCGCGAGCAGGTAGCCCTGGCCATAACGCGCGCCCGAGGCGATCACCGCGTCGAGCTCGGCCGTGGTCTCGATGCCCTCGGCGACAACGGTCGCCCCGAGCTCCTTGCACATCACGACGATCGCCGAGACCAGCTTGAACATCCGAGTCGTGGTCGTCAGCCCGGCGATCAGCTCGCGGTCGAGCTTGACGACGCGCGGCTGCAGGTCGGCGATGTACTTGAGGTTCGAGTAGCCCGCGCCGAGATCGTCAACGACCAGGTAGATCCCACGACCGCGGACCTCGCGGAGGATGCTCTGGCACAGCGCGAAGTGCGAGAGCGGCACGCCCTCGGTGATCTCGAGGTAGACGTCCTTGTCGTGCTGGAAGATCGGATCGCTTGGCTGCACGAGGTACTTCTCGTTGAGCTCGGCGGGGTGGATGTTGAGGAACAGCGGGTGGTCCGGGCAGTTCTGCACGGACATCTCGCGGATCATCCGGCCGAGCTCGCCGGTGCACGAGTGCGAGACGGCCGCGGCGAACAGCGCCGGCGGGCTCTCGAACGTCGGATCCTTCGAGCGGACGAGCGCCTCGTACGCGTAGATCCGCTTGGTCTGGAGGTCGACGATCGGCTGGTACACGACCCTGACGTCGCGCTCGTCGATCAGCCGTCTGATCGCCGCGGCGACCGCGATCGCGGGCGGCATGGTGGGTTTTGGTCTCGACACGCGGATCGGCATACTAGCCGGAGTCACTCGCGGCCGGTGGGCTCGAACCCGAAACCGCGGCGGATCGTGATCATCTCGTCGGTGAGGCGCCCATCGGCGTAGCGGATGGTCAGCGGTGGTTCGACGTGCAGCTCGGCGGGCGCGCGACGACACGCGAACAGCGTGAACAGCGGGCGCAACGTCTCGCGCGGGATGACGTCGCGATACGCGTGGACGACGAGGCCGGCGGCGGCGACGGCGGCGAGGGCGCGCGCGCGCTGGGGCGTCGGGAAGCAGAACACGAACACGCCGTCGTCGGCGAGGTGACGCTCGGCGGCGCGCGCGTAGTCGGCGACGTCGCCGCGCAGCTCGAAGCGCGCACCCGCCTTCTGGGCGTCTTCGGGGAGCATGCCAGTGCCGAGCGGGAAGTACGGCGGGCTGCCGGTGATCAGCGGAAACCGCCGATCGAGCGCGAGCTCGCGCAGGTCGCCGAGGTGCGGCTCGACGCGTTCCGCGAGCGAGTTGCCGGCGATGTTCGCGAGCAGCAGGCGATGGCTGATCGGCTGAACCTCGACGCAGACGAGCCGCGCCTCGGGACCGAGCCGCGAGAGCACCATCAGGCCGACCGTACCGATCCCGGTGCCGAGATCGAGGACCCGATCGAGGACCCGATCGAGACACGCCGCGACAGGCCCAGCGCGCGGTACAACAGCGACAGCGATAGCGATGCGCTCGACGGCGTAGGCCGCGGTCAGCACGTCGTCGGCGGAGTGCCGGTGCCCGGCAACGCGCTGCGCGATGTTCCAGGTTGCCGTCAGCGAATCGATCGAGATCGCCTCGCCGAGCTCGGCTTCGAGCGCCGCGCGGATCGCGGCCCACGCGCCCGGGATGTCTGTGCGAAGCACCACGGTGACCATATGCCAGGACGGGTCGCGTCGTCGCCGGGCATGCGATGCGCTAGGGTGCGCGCCATGACCCGCCTGATCGTGTTCCTGATCCTCGCGCTCGCGACGCCCGCGTTCGCCGAGGAACCCAAGATCAACTACGAGAAGTTCGAGCTCGCGAACGGCCTCAAGGTCTACGTGATCGAGGACCACAAGGCGCCGACCGTCTACGAGGTCCTGTGGTTCCAGGTCGGCAGCAAGGACGAGGTCGCGAACCGCACCGGCTTCGCGCACCTGTTCGAGCACCTGATGTTCAAGGGCTCCACACACCTGCCGGACGGGCTCATGGATCGGCTGCTCGAGGGCGCCGGCGGCTGGTCGAACGCGTTCACGTCGAGCGACATGACGGTCTACCAGAACGTCGCCGGCTCGAACTTCCTCGAGCAGATGCTGTGGATGGAGGCCGATCGGTTCGTCGGTCTGCTCGACACCTTCGATCAGGCCAAGCTCGATAACCAGCGCGACGTCGTGCTCAACGAGCGCCGCCAGAGCTACGAGAACCGGCCGTACGGCATGAGCGGGCTGCTGATCCAGGAGGCGCTGTGGCCCAAGGGTCACGGATATCACTGGTCGACGATCGGTTACGTGCCCGACCTCCAGGCGGCCGCGGTCCCCGATGTCGCTGCGTTCTTCAAGAAGTACTACGTGCCGAACAACGCGACGCTCGTCATCGCGGGCGACGTCAAGGTCGACAACGTGAAGAAGCTCGTCGAGAAGTACTTCGGCTGGATCCCGCGTGCACCGGCGCCGGCTCGCCCGCACTACAAGACGCCCGCGCCGATCACGAAGGAGATCGTGATCAACACGACCGATGACGTGCAGGTCCCACGCGTGTACCTCGCGTGGCGCGGCCCCGCTGGCTTCACCGCCGAGGAGCCCGCACTCGACGCCGCCGCGGCGATCCTTGGCGAGGGCAAGTCGAGCCGGCTCTACAAACGCCTCGTCTACGACGAGAAGATCGCGCAGGACGTCAGCGCGGGCTTCCATGGCAAGACGCTCGCGGGCACCTTCCAGATCGTCGTCACCGCGAAGCCGGGTGTCGATCCGCAGCGTCTGATCAAGGAGATCACCGAGGAGGTCGCGAAGATCTCGGCGACCGCACCCGACGCCAAGGAGCTCGAGCGCGCCCAGAACTCGCAGGAAGCGTCGTTTCTTGCCGGTCTCGAGCCGACGTTGCAACGCGCGATCCTGCTCGCCAGCTACGACGTGCTCGCGAAGGATCCGGACTACTTCAGCAAGGATCTCTCGCGCCGCCGCGCAGTCACCACCGACCAGGTCAGGGCCGTCGCCGCGAAGTACCTCGCGCCCAGCGCGCGCGTCACGCTGACGATCCGCCCGGGCAAGAAGCCCGCGGAGAAACCCGCGACAAAGCCTGCGACCAAGCCCGCACCGACGCCCGCCAAGCAGGAGAAGAAGTGATGCGCCGCGAGAGCCTGACGCTGTCCCTGTTCGCGCTCGTCGCGCTCGCGTCGCCGATCGCCGCGCAGCCCACGACACCACAGCCCGCTGGTCCGGCCGCCGGTCCGCCGGCCAAGTCACTGATGCCAGCGCCGGTGCCGCCGCCGGCGGCGAAGGTCGACGCCGCGTTCGCGAAGTCCGGGATCACCGACTGGACGAAGCCGCCCGCGCCGACGAAGGAGCCGGTGTTCAAGGCTCCGACGGTCAAGCGCCTCAAGCTGAAGAACGGCATGGCGTTGCTGGTCGTCGCGAACAAGGCGCTACCGATCGTGTCGATGACGCTCGTCGTCCCCGGCGCGGGCTCGTCCGGTGATCCGGCCGGCAAGGGCGGCCTCGCGGCGTTCACGGCGGATCTCCTCGACGAAGGCGCCGGCGAACTGTCGCCGATCGCGATCGCGCAGGAGCTCGACAGGCTCGGCGCGAGCATGAGTGCAGGCGTCGACGTTGACACCGCACAGGTCTCGCTCAGCACGCTGACCAAGACGCTCGAGCCCTCGCTCGAGCTGCTCGCGAAGGTCGTGACCCAGCCCGGCTTCGACGCCAAGGAAGCCGAGCGCGTGAAGGGCGATCGCGTGATCACGCTCGAGCAGCGCCGCGATCGGCCGCGCGAGGTCGCCGCGGTGATGCTGAACGCGGCACTCTACGGGCTCGGCTCGGCATACGGCCATCCCGGCTCGGGCGTCCGCGAGGAGTTCAAGAACCTCGGCGTCGCCGATGCGAAGGCGTTCTACACCGAGCGCTGGAACCCGGCCGGGATGACGCTCGTCGTCGCCGGCGATGTCGAGCCCGCCAAGCTCAAGGCGAAGCTCGATGCCGGCCTCGGCGCGTGGAAGCCGACCGGCGCGAAGCGGGCGCCGAAGATCGTGACGACGCCGGCGAAGCCGGGCAGCCGGCTCCTGCTCGTCGATCGCGCGGCCGCCGCGCAGTCCGACGTCCGGATCGGCCTCGTCGGTCCCGCCCGCAAGGACCGCCGCTACTTCCAGTTCGAGGTGCTGCGCACCGTGCTCGGCGACGGCTTCACGAGCCGGCTGACCCAGCGGCTCCGCGAGCAGCTCGGCATCACGTACAACGCCAGCGCAGCGATGGACTGGCGCCGCGCACCCGGGCCGTTCGTGATCGCGAGCGCGATCGTGACGCCCGAGACCGCGCGTGGACTGTCGGAGATCATCAAGCTCGTCGATGACCTCGCGACGACCGACGTGCCTGCCGAGGAGCTCGAGAAGGCGAAGCAGAACATGATCCGCGCGCTGCCCTCGCACTTCGACACGAACTCGTCGACGGTCGATGCGTTCGTCGAGCTCGTCCGCCACGGCCTGCCCGACAACTGGTACACGAGCTATGCGAGCAGCGTACGCAAGGTGACCGCCAAGGACGTGAAGTCCGTCGCGCGCACCGTGGCGCCGTCGAAGCGCCTCGTGTTCGCCGTTGTCGGCGACATGACGAAGGTGCGCGCCGATCTCGACAAGCTCGGGCTTGGCGAGCCGGCGCTGCACGATCTCTACGGCATGCCGCTCAAGCGCCAGTAGCGATCAGAACGCCGCGTCGACGTCACGCTCGAGCTGATCCCAGCTTGTCGAGACGTCGGACTTGAAGGCGTCCCAGTTGGACTCGGTCCTCTCGCCCATCGCGGACATCTTGACCTTCGCCTCGTCACGGCGCGCCCGGAACTTGATCGCCGCTTCCTTTGACTTGGCGTCGCCCCTCCGCTCGAGCTCGTCGATCCTCGCGTCGAGCTTGGCCGTCCGTTCGGCGACGGCCTTCTCGAGATCGGCGCGCGCCTGCGCGAGATCGACCTTGGCAGCGGTGACGTCCTTCTGCGCCTCGGTGACGTCCCGCTTCTCGTCGACCACATCCTTCTGCTGGTCGCGGACTTCCTCCTGGGCCTTCTTGACCTCGGTCTTCGCGGCCTCGGTATCCCCTTCCTTCTTCTTGCAACCGGTACCCGCGAGCAACGCGGCCGATACCAACGAACACCAGAACATCGTGCGCATATGAGACTCCTTGCGGGGCGATGCCCTCGCGTTCGGTCGTTGAGGAGTGCAACGACTGTGCTCGCGCAACGTACGGAAAATTTTAGGTCCTCATCACGGTCGCCGTGCTCCAAGGCGCGGCGTGCGTACGTGCACCACGAATTGCCTACAGGAAGTCCGGGTTTTTGAGCGTTTTGCTCGACAACCGGGCAAAATCGAGGCACCTAGATCGCTCGGTCGGACTCGACGCTGTGTCGATCAACCGGCTGAGAATCGGCGACACGCTCAGGAGTTACGAAATGGCTGAAGGTACGATCAAGAGGCTGACCGACAAGGGTTTTGGATTCATCTCGAATGATTCTGGAACCGATCTTTTCTTCCACATGTCCGCACTGGACGGCTGCCGCTTCGAGGAGCTGCGCGAGGGCCAAAAGGTCTCGTACGAGGAAGGCCGCGGTCCCAAGGGTCCGCGCGCGGAGAACGTCCGCCCCATCTGATCAGGCGACGCTTTCGATGACCGAGCCGGCAGCAATGCCGGCTCTTTTTTGTGCGCCATCGCGTTCGGGCGAGGTCTACAGAATCACGGGCGCGCAGGTCGAGACACCGGCACCGACGATCGTGCGACCCGTCGTCCGCGTGAACGAGTCCTGCACGCCGGTGGCCGCATCGATCTGGTAGACGGTCGTCGCGGACTCGAGGTCCTTCATCAGGAACACCCAGAACTTGCCGCCGTGAAACGCGAACGCCCACGCGGTCGGCATGCCGGAGAGTCCGGACAGCGGAAACGTCGTCAGGGCCGCGCCGGTCGTCTTGTCGAGCTTGACGATCCGCGACGCGCTGGTGTTTGGGAAGAAGCCCCACAGCTCGGCGTTGCCGGTGCCGGTCAGCTCGGGCCAGCCCTGGACGGTACCGACAGGTGACGGCGTGAACGTCGACGTGCTGAGCCGCGCGAGCTGCGAGGTCGGCTGCGTCGGACCGGTGCCGCCGGCGATGAACAGGGTGTCGGTCGAGCCGCCGGCCGCGTCGGTCGAGAAGCCCATACCGAACTGCGCGAGCCCGGACTGTGTGGCCCATGCCGACTGCGTGCACGGCAGGCCGGCGACCGTGGTCTCGACGCGGAACAGCTTGCCGTTCGAGTAGAGGACCCATGCAACCGCGCTGCGATCGACGCCCATCGAGAATGGCGTCGCGCCACCGCCGGCCGGGCAGTTCAGCTGGCCGAGATCGGTGAACACCTTCGTCGGCGGATCGAACCGCGACAGCGTGTTGTTCTGGTCGACGACGTAGACCGACTTGGCGGCATCCGAGCAGCCATCGCCGTTCCCGTTGTTGCCGTCGCTCGACGTGCTGGCATCGGCGCCGCCGTTGTTGGGGCGACCCTCGGGCCCGCCACACGCAGTGCCGAAGACCGCCGAAGCGACCAGCGAGGACAACACGAACCACTTGGAGCCCTGCATGGGCAGGGACCCTAACACCACTACCACCTGCCGCGATCCGAGAATCTGGGTACCGGGCGCTCCGTACGGTACGGTCCGGCATGGCCGAGCGGGTCGTCCATCACGGTGATGGCATCGCGTTTCTCGAGCGCGGACCACTCGCGGCCGATCACGCGATCGTGACCTCGCTGCCCGATCACAGCGAGCTGCCAGACCTCGGTGTCGACGGCTGGCGTCGGTGGTTCGTAGACACCGTCGGGCTCGCATGCCGCAGCGTCGCCGACGACGCCGTCGCGATCTTCTATCAGACCGACGTCAAGCACGACGGCCGCTGGATCGACAAGGGCCACCTCGTGCAGTGCGGCGCCGACACGGCGGGCAGCTCGTTGCTCTGGCACAAGATCGTGTGTCGCGTGCCGCCCGGTACGACGACGTTTGGCCGTCCGGCCTACGCGCACCTGATCGCGGTGAGCCGCACGCGTCGGCTCGCGCCGGGAGCGTCGACGCCAGACGTGTTACCCGCGCTCGGCACGATGACGTGGTCGCGCGCGATGGGTGCGGCGGCCTGCGAGGCCGCGATCAAGTTCGTCGCGTCGATCGGCGCGCGTGTCGTCGTCGATCCGTTCTGCGGCCTCGGCAGTGCACTCGCGGCCGCCAACGCGCACGGCCTCGATGCGATCGGCGTCGAGCTCTCGCGCCGGCGTGCTGCGGGCGCTCGCAAGGCAATCCATGCCAACGGCTGAACGCCGCCACGGCGGCTGACGCCAGGTCTCACGTGCGCGTCGCGCGCCACGCTAGGGCGAGCTGCACGAGCGCGGCGAGCCGGCGACCGGCGCGTCCCGGCGCGAGCGGCGGACCGGGCGGACCGGCGACCGCGGCAACGTGCGCTTCGAGCGCGCCAAGCTTCGTGTTCGCGAGCCGCTGGCCGAGCGCGCGGATATCGAGCCGCTCGCCGAGCGTGCCGCCGGCCCTGACGTAGAGGTTCGGACCGTAGTGTCCCCACGACGCGATGATGTCAGTTGGCCGCGTGAACCGCGCGAATGCGTCGACGAGCGCGGCCCGCGAGCCCGCCGCCCGCAGCGCCGCCTCGGGGATGCCGACGTGAAACGGCGTGCTCGGCGACAGCGCAGCCTCGGGCGCGGCGAGCATGTCGAACGTCTCGCCGGTGCTCGGGCGATGCGCCGCGAAGTGCACGAGCTCGTCGGCATCGTGCGCGTGCGTCGAGTGATACGGCCACGCGTTGGCCTCGCCGACGATGCAGACCAGATCGCCGAATCGATCGGTCAGCGCAGCGGGCAGCCGCGGCGTCACGGGCCTCGGGCCGCGCGGCTGGCGCTGGCGACGTTGCGGGCGCAGCGCCTGGCAGACGAGCTGCGCGTCGATCATCGCGCGGAACGGCTCGAGCAGCGCGCGAAACGGCTCGGGGTCGCCTTCGAGGACGCCGAGCACGTGCATCAGCGCCTCGATCGTCGAGCAGTACTCGGCGCGTGGCTCCTTGCGGATCCGGTACTCCGAGAGCTCGGGTGCTGCGAACGCGTAGCGCGGCAGCGCGTGGAGCACCGGGTTGTCGCGGACGACGGTCTTCGCCTGCGACCACGTACCGTCGACAACGACGAGCGTGACCGGGCCAACCGGTGGCTCGCGCAGGATGTCGCGTGCGCCGGGACCGGGATACAGCAGGATCGGTGGCCGCGCCGGATCGGCGAGCGCGCGCCCGAGCGCCGGATGATCGTCCCACGTCACCCCGACGTGCAGCTCGGAGCCGGTCAGGCACAGCGACGCCATCCGCGCCGTGCCGATCGCGACGTCGCGCTCGCGTGGATGCTGGAGGATCACGACGCGCGTCGCGGTCCGCAGCTGCGTCAGCTTCGCGCAGTAGCACACACTCGTCGGCCGCCGGCAGCGAGCACAGCGCGAGCGGGGCGTGAAGACGGCAGGTACTTCGCGAACGTTCATCGCGAGCGGCGGAATAGCATGCCGATCGCGAGCAGCATCGCACCAAACCCGGAACCCGCGCCCGCGTCGCAGCCGCCCGTCGTGGTGTCGGGCTCTTCGTCGCCCGGCGGCGGCGGCGGCATGTCACCGGCGATCATGATGTCGGCGCACTGCCAGTAGAACGAGTTGTACGGCTCGGTGGTCGTCATCACCTGCATGAGCTGGATCGTGCAGTTCGTGCACGGCGTCGTCGGCAGCGTGACCTGCTGGGTGTAGCGGCCGCCGGCCTTGTCCGCAATCTTGTCGACGAGCGTGAACGCGAAGTTGTCGGTCGAGCGGCTGGGGTTGACGAACGCATCCTGGCCGTCCGCGTCGAATGCGATCCGGTAGTGCCCCGGGTGATCGACCGTCTCGTCCCACTCGACGGTGATCGTCTCGCCCGGCGCGTAGGTCGTGACGTTCGCGCCGCGCACCGAGCCCGCGGTGCCGCACGGTCCGGCCTTCTGCTCGGCGGTGCGGGTCGTCGGCACCTTGAGGGCGATGTGGGCTGCCACCGTCGCGGGTGCAAACATCGCGAGGCCCGCCAGGACAGCAACTACTGCGCGCATCCCTCGAGGATGCCCCAGTCGGGGTCACCCGCGCACCGGATTTCGGTCAGTCGCCGGCGTGCGACCTGGCCGTCACGGCGACCCGCTACCCGCCTGCGAGCCACTGCCACTGCCGCCGCCATTTCCTGGGCCCGCCGGCGGCGCGTCGGGGACGAACGGCGGCAGCTCGACGGTGACGCTCGCGGTCTGGGTATCCGGCGATGGGGCGATCGTCACGCTCTTGCAGAACGCCGGCATCGTGTCGCCGTGCCGCTCGGCGTAGCCCATCGCGGCCATGCCCTTGACCTCGGCCGGGTAGGGCACGACGCAAGCGCTGTAGCTGCCGGCCACGACCTCGGCAAACCGCGCCGGCTCGCCGCGCCGCACGATCACCCACTGCGAGGCGCCGGGGCCGGCCGCAGCCATCTTGAGTCCCAGCTCGTTCATCGACTTCGCGCTGATCGACCCGCTCGCGAGCCACACGCTGGCGACGCCGAGCTTGCCGGACTTCGGGACGCCGGTGACGTCGAGCGTGACCGCGCCGGGTTCGACGGCAAGATCGATCGTGACCTCCTTGCCGGGCGGCACCTCGATCTGCTTCGAGTAGAACTTCATGCCGGTCATCGGCATGCCGAGCGTCGCCGACACCTTGTAGATGTCGGGCGCGAGGCGATCGAAGCGATACGTGCCGTCAGGTCCCGACGCGACCGAGTAGATCGCACCGGGCGTCGTCGTCGACTGGCAGCTCACGAACACGCCCTCCGCAGGCCTGCCCGCCTGGCGCAGCACGCCGGTCAGCGCGCCGAACTTCTCGAGCACGAGCGTCAGCTCGGTCTGGCCTGGCATCACGGTCGGTAGCCGCATGCCGCGCGAGCGGCCGATCGTCTCGTGCTCGGCGACGACGGTGATGTCGCCCGGGCCGAACCCCGAGATCACGAAGGCGCCGCTCGCGTCGGTCGTGTCCTTCTTGGTGCCCGCGCCCATCGGTCCGAACTGCGCCGAGCTCGACGTGCCGTTGCCGAAGATCAGGCGGCCGGCAAACACCGTCGCGCCGCCGACCGGCTGGCCATCGGCGACCACGCGACCCGAGATGCTGCGACCCTTCTCGACGGTGATCGTCCCGGCGTCCGCGGTCTTCGTCGACTCGACGGTGACCTCGACGACGCGGGTCTGAAAGCTCGGGCCGCGCACGTTGAGCTCGTACTTCTGCGGCGCGAGGCCATCGAGGACGAACGTGCCGTCGGCGCGGCCGGGCTGGCCGCTCATGCCGACCGAGACCGTGAACATCGGCGGCGTCGTACCATCGGCGAACGCGACCTTGCCCTTCACCGCGCCCTCGGGGGGCAGCACGATGCGAACGTTGGTATCGCCGGTCTTCGCGGTGTGGCCCTCGCCGGTGAACGCGTTCCGTGCGGTTCGGCTCGCCGCCGGTGCCGCCGAGATCGTGTACGTGCCGGGCGCGAGTCCCGCGAGCTGAAACTTGCCAGCGCCGTCGGTCAGGGCCTGCGGAAACCCGCGAAGCCGCCACTGCGAGAAGTCGGTGGGCGTGCGGTTGTCGCCGAAGCTTGGACCCGCGTTGACCTGCACGCCCTCCATCGGCTGGCCCTGCGGATCGACGACGATGCCCGCGATCGTCCCGGTCACGTCGATCACGAGCTCGACGTCGGTGACGTCGCCGTTCGACGCATCGATCGGCTGGGTCTGCGACGCGCCGCTATCGTGCAGCGCGACCGCGGAGAGCGGCCGGCGGGGCAGCCCCGCGATCTCGAACGCGCCATTCGCGTCGGTGAACGCCTGACGTGGCGCCTCGAAGATCATCGCGCGCGGGTTCGTCTGCACGCCGACGCGGACGCGCGCCGAGGCGACCGGCTGCTTCGCGGTGTCGAGCACGCGGCCGCGCACGACCGCGCCCGCCGCGAGCGTGATCGTGACGCCATCGCGCGGCGACTTCGCGTCGAGCGTGACCAGCGCGGACGTGCCGGGTGCGTGCGCGGGATGCGTCGCGACGAACCGGAACGTGCCGGCCGGCATCGCCTCGAGCTTGAACGAGCCGTCCTTCGCGGTGACCGCGGCGTCGTGGCGATCGCTCGCCTGCTGGCTCCAGTCGGACGCGCCCGAGAACCGCACGCGAGCCCCCGCGATCCCGCCACCCTTGTCGTCGACGACGCGGCCGGACACTGGCGCGCCGGCCGTCAGCGTCACCCGCGCCTCGGCGTCGCCGGCGCCGATCTGGATCCACTGGAACGTGCGCGCCATGCCGTTCGCCCACGCCGCGATCTGGTAGCCACCGGGGACCACGCTCGCGAACGTCGCCGTGCCGCTGCTCCTCGACGTCTCGCGTTGCTCGTCGATGCCGCGCAGCTCGACGGTCGCACCCTCGATCGGCTTGCCATCGCTGGTGGCCACCGACACCACGAGCTTCGCGGCGTCGCGGAGCTTGAGCACGACCGGGTCCGACGACGCCGTGAGCTGCGCGGTGACCGGACCTGCGATCTTGCCGGCGAACGGGCCCACGCCGCGTGCGACCAGCGTGTACGGCCGACCGACGAGCGCATCGAACGCGAAGCCGCCATCAGCCTCCGATGTCGTCGTGCGCGACGGGTTCGACGCGAGCACCACGGTGATGCCGGCGGCGGGCTGATCGTTCGCGTCGACGACCTGGCCCTCGAGCCGGAGCGCGCCCTTCGGGTCGTCATCGATCAGTACGCGCTGCGCGAGATCGACGTTCCCGGTACGCGGCTCGTGCTCCGCCGCCTTCACCGGTGCGGCCGCCGAGCCTGCCACGACCTTCGCCGCCGGCTTTGCCGGCTCACCGCCACCGCGCTGCCACCACCACACCGCGACGATCGCCACCGCCACCAGCGCGACGACCGGAATCAACTTGCGCGTCATCCCGGCGGCGTATCACGATCTCTTGCGACGAGGCTCACTCGACGCCGTGGATGCGGACCGCGACCTGGATCGTCTCCGGTGGCCCGAGGCCACGCACTGTGTGAGGTTGATCGACGGCTGCACCGACCCCGCCGACCCAGCCGCCGATCCCGAGGAAAGCCCCATGCCTCGTCGTACCAGCCGGTATCGTGCGCCGGAACGCCGTTCCAGAAATGTCAGGTGACACGGCGGGCAGCGCGCGCCGCACGCGGTGTCGCAGGCCTTACTCGAGCCAGAGCGCGACCACGTACTGGTTGTTCGTGTCCATGAAGTAGTCCTGCGACGCGGTAACCTTCACGTAGTAGCGGCCCGCCTCGGCGAGCACCGGCGAGGTGTGGTTCTCGGCGAAGCCCGAGTCACGGCTTGGACCACCGAATGTCGTCGTGCCGTTTGACTTGAAGATCTCGACGACGGTGTCGGTGTATGGATCCGGGCCGGCCGTCAGCACGCGCAGCCGCTTGCCGAAGTCTTCGGGCGTGACGTCGATGCCGACCCAGTCCGCATCGGTCACCGACGACAGCGTCGCGCCGGTCACGAGGAACGGCAGCGCCGACGCGATCGGCGCGTTGCCGATCGTGTTGTTCGGCTCGGCCTCGGCCGCGGGCGTCAGCATCTGGCTGTTCGCCTTGACGCTGTAGTTGTAGGCGGAGCCGCCGCCGTTATCGAAATAGATCGCGTACATCTTGCCGGGCGTCTCCTGGACGACGGCGCCGTTCGCGCCGTAGCTCGATGATCGTGGTGTCGGGGACGCGTGGCGAGACAGCGCTCAGTGCGATATCGGCGCGGGCGCGAGACTCGGTTCGGGGACGGTACCGATCTCCCAGGCGATGTAGCTGACCATGTGAAAGAGCCGATCTCGGAGGGCCATGACAATCTCCGCGCCCCGCGTGGAAGGACCCGATTCATCGTCTGGCGTGAACACCGCAATCGTGCGCAGCGGTTCGGCGGTCTGGTCGAGGCGCCTGCGTGCGCTGGTATCGGAAGGGTGACTGGCCCAGAACCCATCGGGCTGCAGAGAGACGACCACGCCGTCTTGCAGCGCAACAGCAGTTGACGTGAACATCGCGTCACCACAAACCACGGCGGCCTCGAGTGCTGGTTCACCACGCGGGGGCACCAGTCTGATACGGGGGGCCTCGGACGATGGCGCTGCATCTGGTCCGAAGATCAGCGCGCAATCGCCACGAAGGCCGCGCGAGGCCGAGAACGCGCGAAGCTCTGCATGGAGTCTCGACGCCGACACGTCCGCTCCGACCTCGATCAGCGAAGGTTCCTGCGACGTCGAAGACGGCTCCGGAACCAGCACGGGCGGCGAAGGCTTGGCGCACGCGCCCCATGAAATAGAAGCGATCAAGATACCTGACCGGAAGAAGCACCCTCTCAACCGGTTTCCTCTCGTCGCATCGCTGGCGGACGGCCATCGCGTGCGCGCACGGCGGGGCCTCGTCATTCCAGAGTCTCGGATTTGCGCCTTCCTCCAGCCCCGATTGCGGCGTACGCCAAGCCAATGGCTGCCTGCCACCATCACTGCCAGCTGCCCTCATCGATGGGGCCCGATCCCGGATCGCAGAACTTGATCCGCAGCTCACCGTCGAGCGTAACGCCGGGTGGCGCATTCGAAGCTGCGACCGACACGACGACAAAGGGCCGCTCGTGCCTGCGCACCCTGACAGTCGCAGGAACCGAAACGGCGATCGGCTTCACAAATTGGAAATGAGTCTGAAAGGTCTGCCCGGGGGTCGGTAGAGGGCACGGAGGGCTGTCGCCCCTGTCGATGCACGAGATGAGCGCAACGCTGGCGGCAAAATCATCGTGTCCGGTCACGTCGCACGGATCACCCTGCCCATCCGGGATTGTCACCTCCCATTCCGGCCTGTAGCCCATGAAGGCGCCGACGGGGAACAGCGCCGAGCGCTTGCCATCGGAGATCGTCAGCGATCCTTCCGCAGTCGCCATGTTCGATGGCTCCGCGAGGAGACGGGCGCGATCACCCGCGGGGCCCGAGATCCCCCCGCCACAGGCCACGAACATCAGCACCGCTACCGGGACCAGTCTGTGTCGGTTTCTTGGCGGACTTACCACCGAGGTCGAATAGGCGTTTCGCAAAGCAAAACAAGAACGCACAGGAACGCCGGGCTATTTCGGCGCGACACGACGCCGTCCGAGTCGAAACGGATCACGACGGTACCGTCGGTCTCGATCTTGAGCACGCGCGCGCTGTACCAGACCGCCATCTTGTCCCAGTACACGCGCACCTTTTGCCCGGGCGAATACCCGATGGGCATCGCCACGACGGGGGGCGGCGGTGGTGCTACATACCGACCCGCTCCCGCGACTCGATGACGGACATGCCGCGGTCAGCCGTCAGTGTTGCGCATGAAGTCGGCGACCTCGGCGAACCGCTTGTCGAGAAAATCTCGCACGGGGCCGATGATTTTCAGCTCGTCCATCGCGGCGGTCATGCAGCGGAGCCAGGCGTCGCGCATCTCGATGTTGACGAGGACGCGGCCGTGACGCATGCGGAGGCGCGGATGGCCGTGCTTGGCGATGTAATCCTGCGGGCCGCCGAGCCAGCCGACGAGGAAGAGCGCGAAGCGATCGCGGGGTTCGCGCGCGACGCGGCCGTCGGGGGTGCACGGGTGGAGGCGCGCGAGGACAGGCTCGCAGTCCGACATGATGTTGTAGAAGCGCTCGACGAGCGTCGTCACGGCATCGGCTCCGCCGAGGAGCGCGAACGGGGTCTCGGAGGCAGTCACGCGGCCACCATACAACGCGGATCGCGATGGCGCTCCGTCACGCGACGGCAGCGACGTGATGCTGCTCGCGGCACCGCGGCCCTGCTACAACGCGGGTGCCATGTGCCGCAACATCCGCACCTTGCACCACTTCGCGCCACCGACCACGCCCGAGGAGATCCACGCCGCATCGCTGCAGTACGTGCGCAAGGTCTCGGGGGTCGCGAAGCCGTCGCGCGAAGCCGAGGCCGCGTTCGAGCGCGCGGTCGCGCAGGTCGCGAAGGCGACGACGGCGCTGCTCGAGGCATTGCCCGAGCGCGGCACGCCGCGGACGCGCGAAGGCGAGCGCGCGAAGGCGCGGGCGCGATGGACGCGGCGCGAGCTCGTTCGCAAGCCGGCGTAGCTCGTTCGCGAGCCTGGAGCCTGTGTCGCTCGTTTCGCGAGCCGGCGTGCTACGCGGGGAGCTTCATCGACACGAGCTCGGGGAGATCGAAGCCGAAGTCGCGGGCGACCGCGGCACGCAGCGCGGCACCGTCGGCGAGCTGGGTGACCTCGGAAGCGCCGTTGCGATGGCGGGTGACGGTCCGGTTCGCGATCGTGACGCGCGCGTCGGCGGAGTAGGTCCGCATCATCAGGCGCGTCGTGAACGGCGAGCTCGGGTGCGTCGACGTGAAGTGGTTCGCCATCTCGAAGTCGACGGGGAAGTCGCGCGAGAGGGTCGAGGTCCACGCACCGACGATGCGCTCGGGCGTGCGCGCCTCGAGGACGTACTCGTTGCTGTCGCGCGAGAGCCAGTGCTCGTCGCCGCCGTGCTCGGCCGGGCGACCGTCGAGGTGCAGCGGAACGCGGGGCGCGAGTCCACCGAAGCCGGGGTCGACGACGTAGGTGCCGTCGCGAAGCTCGACGGTGAGGAACATGTGCGTGCGCGGAGACTCGTGCTTCGGGCGCATCATGGTGACCCGCGCGCTGTGGGTGGCGACCGTGAACCCGAGCTTCTCGAGCACGGCGGCGAACAGCGTTGCGTGCTCGTAGCAGTAGCCGCCACGGCCGGCGTGAACGAGCTTGGCCTGCAGCGCGTCGACGTCGAGCGAGATCGGACGGCCGAGCAAGACGTCGAGATTCTCGAACGGAATCCGTGTCATGTGCGCGAGCAGCAACGCCGACAGGCTGGCGTGATCGACCGTGGTGGGACCACGGTGGCCGATGCGGGTGAGGTAGGCGTCGAGGTCGAGCGTCATGTGGACGTCCTTGGAGCGCGAGCTCAGAGGGCGAGATTGAGGCCAGCGATGCTGGTGAGCACCACGATGAGGATGCCCATCAGGCTCTCGCCGGCGATCAGCCCCGACGCTACCGGCACGACCGCGCCATCCTGCTGGCGTCGCTTCAGCCATTCAGCGATCAACGCGCCGAGGAACATCGAGATCGAGTTGCTGCACGGCACCACCATCGCGATGCCGAGGCCGTTCGGCGACGGGATGTACGGCTTCGCGTTCTTCGGTGCGTAGCGCTCGAGGACGGTGAGCGTGATGCCGAGCGCGAACCCGACGGCGATCGCGATGATCGACGAGTCGTGCAGCGAGCCGATGCCGTTCGAGAACGCGTCGGACACGCCGGCCCACACCACGCACGATGGCGCGGGCCACTCCTCGGTGCCGAGCACGGTCTTGATGCCGGCCGCGAGCTGCTCCGCCGACGGTTCCGGGATGATCAGCATGAATGCCGGCACCACGATCGCCGCGCCGGCGACCACGCCGAACAGCTGCGCGTAGAGCTGGTGCCGCGGCTTGGCGCCGAGGAGCCAGCCAGTCTTGAGCGTGGTCAGCAGATCGGCGGCGTGGAGGCCAATGCCGCCGGTGACGTTCGCCGACATGATGTTGCCGGTCATGTTGCCGGGCGTGATCACGCCGTAGAGCATCTGGGTCACCGGACCGAGCGCCTTGGTCGGCGTGACGTCGGTCTCGCCGGTGACGCGTGAGGCGATGAAGCCCATGAGCACGGCGAGCGGCACCGCGACGACCGCCGCGTAGAGCGGGATCTGGAACAGCACGATCATCAGCACGACGACGATCGGGCCGAGGATCATCAGCGCCGCCGGGAACCACCACTCGGGCGACTCGATCGCCGCGATACCCTCTGCAGGCGCGGCAGCGCCGCCGCGGCGGCCGAACAGCCGGCCGAGGCCGGAGAACGAGCGCGCGAGGCTGCGCCAGTCGAGGGCCATCGAGGTCAGGCCTGCGCCGACGAGGATCGCGGCACCGGGCCACAGCGTCCACGCGACGATGCCCTTGTACGTGACGTCGCCGGTCTTGTTCAGGTGGATCAGGCCCTGCTCGAGGAGCGCCGGCGCCATCACCGCATACGTGAGGATGCCGCCGAGGAGGAGTGACCACCCCGTGCGGAATGACATCAGCGCGCCGGCGCCGAGGAGCACGACCTCGGTCTTCAGCGCGATCGTCCACTTCGCGAGCTCGTGACCACCGAGCGCGAGACCGGGTGCCCACGATGTCGGCAGCACGGCCCACGCGTCGCGAAGCCACGCGAGCACGGCGCCGAAGAGTCCCGCGTACGCGAGCCACGCCGCCTTGCTGGTGGGGCGCTTGATCTTCGGTCTGGCGTCCTGGCCCGACGCGGTCGCCTTCGGCAGTCGCTCGTCGACGTCGGCGGCCTCGTGGATCGACTTGATCGTGACGGCCGTCGCGGTGCCGGTGGGGAACGCGAGACCTTCGCGATTGATGAGCTGGCGCTTGATCGGGATCGCGACGAAGACGCCGAGCGCGGCGATCACCGCGAACCACGCGATCATCGGCGCGGCGGCGGGCTCCTCGAGCGCGAGGTGTGGCGAGGCGGCGATGACCATGACGAGCGCGCCGTACGCGGCCATGTTGCCGCCGCCGGTCATGTACCCGGCACCCGACGCGACGGTGGTCAGCGCGTTGTTCTCGAGGATGCCGAGCGGACGCTTGACCGCGCCGAGCTTGTGTAGCCCCTGGAATGCCGCGAACCCGAGGATGCAGGCGGTCAACGTGACCCCCATGCTCCAGCCGGTCTTGAAGAACACGTAGAGGTTCGACAGGCACATCAGCCCGCCGATCAGCATCCCGGCGATCACGGCGCGCACCGTCAGGTTCGGCTCGTCGGGTCGGTAGACCTCGCGCAGCCAGACGGCCTCGGGATCTTCGGTGGAGCTCGCAACGGCGCGCGGCAGCGGTTCCGTCGGCATCGGCCGGCGACCTTACATCAGGATCGC
>JACCTC010000247.1 GCA_013812655.1 Deltaproteobacteria bacterium
GTGGTTTCGCGGCCAGTGGTTTCGTGACCAGCGGTTTCGTGACCAGTGGTTTCGCGGCCAGTGGTTTCGCGGCCAGTGGTTTTGCCGCCGTCGGGTTCGCGGCCGGTTTCGTGGGCAGTGGATCATCGTCCGGCAGGTCCGCGGAGAGCACGGTCGCGGCCTCGAGCCCGTCGTCCGAGCTCGCCAGCGCGTCCTGCGAGCCCGACGTCACGGTCGCTGCCTCGAGCGCCTGATGCGAGCCCGACACCACGGTGGATACCTCGAGACCGTGCTGGCCTGTCGACGACACCACCGACGGCGTGTTGTCGCGATCCGTCAGATTCGCCGAGGCCACCGTCGCCGCTTCGAGGGCATCCAGCAGATGCGCCGACGCCACGGTGGCGGCTTCGAGGCCGTCCGGCAGATCTGCCGACATCACGGTCGCCGCCTCGTTGTCGGGATCGTGACGCGGGTGCTCGTCCTCGTGGCTGTCCTCGCGATCCTCGCGATCCTCGGGATCGTCGCCCTCGGACTCGTCGCCGTGCTCGTCAAAGGACTCCCCGGCGGCTTCCTCCTGCGCCAGCATCGCGGCCACGTCGATCGCCTCGATGAACTCGCTCTCGCTGATCGGCTCGGTCATGTCGCCGACGTGCGTCAGGTGCTCGGCAAGCGGCACGCCGGCCGCGCGGGCGACATTCCACGAGTCGATCTCCGGACCGAACAGCTCGCTCACGTAGATGCTGAGCGCATTCGACGACAGCGCGATCGACTCGGCGTTCGCGAACGCCTCGAGGTCGCGCAGCAGCTCGTCCGCGGTCTGGTAGCGCTGCTGGATGTCCTGCGCGAGCGCCTTGAGGATGATGCGCTCGAGCTCCGGTGGACAATCCGGGCGGACCTGCGTCGGCAGGCGCGGCGGGGTGTTGATGATGAGCTGCAGCGTCGCGAGATCGTTGTCCGCGCGAAACAGCCGCGAGGTCGTGACCATCTCCCACAGCACGATCCCGAGCGCGAAGATGTCGCTGCGCCGGTCGACGATCGCGCCCTTCGCCTGCTCGGGCGACATGTACGAGATCTTGCCCTTGAGCGTTCCGGTCCGCGTCTTCACGGTGCGCGTCGACGCCTTCGCGACGCCGAAGTCGAGCAGCTTCACCGCACCGTCGTAGGTCACGACGATGTTGGACGGCGACACGTCACGATGCACGATCTCGACGAGCGAGCCGTCGGGGCGCCGCATCTCGTGGGCGTAGTGAAGCGCCGACGCGATCTGCAGCGCGATCTGGACGGCGAACCGGATCGGCATCTTGTCGCGGTTGCGATGCGAGCGATGAAGGATCGTGCGGAGGTCCTGACCGTGCAGGTACTCCATCGCGAAGAAGTAGTTCCCGTCATCGATCCCGAGGTCGTAGACCTGCACGATGTTCATGTGGTTCAGGCTCGCCGCGAGGCGCGCCTCGTCACAGAACAGCTGCACGAAGCGTGGGCTCTTCGCGTAGCGCGGCAGGATCTTCTTGAGCGCGACGACCTTCTCGAAGCTCTGCGGGCCTACCGAGCGCGCGACAAAGAGCTCCGCCATCCCGCCACGCGCGAGCTTCCGGATGATCTCGTACGCTCCCAGACGCTCGTTCGCGTCGGGCCGTTGTAACCCCGCCTTGTCCACAGCGGGTCAACTATATCAAGGGGTCCCACACGGTCGGGTGTTTCCACCCAATGTTCCCGTCGACGCCATGTAGGTGCGCGATTCGCGGAGCCAGGCGGCCGAAAATTTGCGGTGGCGATCCGCGGGTGTGAGTGTGCAGCCATGGGCGAGACGCTGTACAGCAGCACATATCAACCGGATCCACGCAGTGCGCTGGATGTGCTCGCCTTCGTGTTGACGCCCGTGGAGGCGTTCGCCAGCGATCCCGAGGAGCTCGAGGCTGTCGCCGAGCTGCTGGGCGCCGCCAAGCTGGAGGCGATCGAACGGTGGCAGTCGCTGCGCTGCGAAGCGCGCCGGAGCTGACCCGAGTTAACAATCAACCGGTCGTCTGGACGTCGACGTACGCGAAGCTCATCGACTCCGTGTAGATGTCGATCTTGACCTGCTTGATGTCCTCGGAGCCCGAATCGGACTTGTCGGGCTGCACGTTCACGATGTCCGCGCCCTTGAACGACAGCGTGAACAGGTCGGTGCCGTCGTTATCGAACGTCTGGATCATGCCGGTGAGGTGACCCGGGCGTTCCCCGGCCACGCCGCGCTTGGCGAAGTGCTCGAGGAACGGCTGCGCGTCGCTCTCGGGCACGTAGAACGAGAGCTGCGGGAAGTCGACCTGGCTCGGGCACTTGATCGGGGCCCGCGCGCCGCCGGCGTGATAGTCGATCACGTTCTGCTTCACGGTGAACGAGTCGATCTTCGACACGCGCTTGCACGCCTGCTCGAAGCTATCGAGACGGAAGCGGAAGTTGCAGGCCGTCCACAGCTTCTGCGCATCCATCTTGGGCGGCGCGAGCTTCTTGCCGTCGCCCTTCTTGAAGACGATGCCCTCGACGGCCATCGAGATGTTCATGTAGGCCGCGTTCTTGTCGGAGCCGTCGAGCTTCGGGAACGTCAGCTCCTTGATCATCGCCTGCGTGAACTCGCGGCGAGCGCGCTCGATGTAATAGAAGTCCGCGGCGATGATCGCGCCGTTCTTCCGCACGGCCTTGCCGGTGAAGAACTCCTCGATCCACTTGTAGAAGGGCTTCGACATCGACATGCCGCACTGGACCTTGATGTCCTCGAACTTCGGCTTGCCGAGCTGACGCCAGCGGTCGTAGTTCGCACCGTGCTGGTACGTCATCACGTCCGCTTTGATGCTGCCGCCCTCGATCGACCGGAACAGCGACACCTCGTCCTTGCCGTCGAGCTCGAGCGAGAAGTGAGCCGCGGCGTAGGTACGGGCTTGGGTGTTAGTCGCCATGGTGGTGGGGCCTCGAGCGATTGTACATCAGGTGTTTTTCGCCCAACCCGCGGTCAGCGCGACGTTGCGCGCTCGGGGGTAGCTGGGGCGTACATCAGTGCAGCGTCGGACCATGCTACGGTGAAGCGGCACGCGGCCTTCCTAGGAACCACGCGCGCGCGGTCAATGGCGGACGCGAAGCCAATCCCCCGAAGCCCCCGGAGTAGCAGGGAAATCTCCGCCCAGAAGCCACGGTGGGCCTTCTGGAAAGGCCTCTTGACGGGCGTCGCCCTCGAGGTTCCGGTCCTCGCACTCACGGTGTGGCTGGTCGCCCGGATGGGCGTCGGGGATGCGGCCACCAGCTTCATGTCGATCGTCCGGCTGACCGCGCTGTTCGCGGGGCTCGCCGCCCTGCTGACCGCGGGCGGGATCGGCCGGTTGGCGGCCTATGTCTCGATCGAGCGCGGCAGGCGGCGGGGCGTGATCGCAGCCGCTCGCGCGCATGCAATGGCGAGTGCCGGCCTCGTGCTGATCGCCGCGATCCCGCATGGCTCGATCGACTTCACGAGCCTGACCTGGCTTGCCTTGCCCGCGGCGGGCGTGGTCACCGGCGCACTATGTGGCGCGCTGATCGGTGCGGTCTGCACGACGGCAACGTCGGTCGGATTCGCGGAGGTGTGGTCGTTGACGCGCAAGCCGAGCGAGGCGCTGAAGAGCCTGCTGTCGCCCGGCGATCTCGTCCGGCTCGGCTCGGCGCTGCGCACCCGGACATCGACCCTGTTCGAGGGGATCTTCGATCCCGCGCCACCTCCCCCCGCAAAGCCAGCTGCTCCGACCGATGCGCCGCCGGCACCGCCCACCGACGGACGTCCTGAAGGGGATCGCAAGAAGGCCGTGTGAAGCGGGGCCGCTTCTCGAACCAAGGTGCCGATCCCGCCGAGCTCCGCACGCTGGCGATCTCGTTGCTTGCCTCGTTGTTGCTCTGGAACCTGCCGTTCGGCGGGCTCTTGCTCTATCCGTTCAAGTTGCTCGCGACGTGGCTGCACGAGCTCTCGCACGCGCTCGCGATGCTGGTGACCGGGACGGGATTCGATCGAGTCGTGATCTATCGCGACACCAGCGGCCTCGCGTACGCGCGGTCGGGCGCTGGTCCGACGGCAGCCGCGTTCATCGCCGCGGCCGGCTACATGGGGACGCCCCTGTGGGGCGCAGCGCTGCTCGTGGTCACCCCGAGCGCGCGCTCGGCGCGGATCGCGTTGCTCGTGCTCGCCATGCTCCTCGGTGGCACCGCGATGACGGTGGTCGCGTCGCCCGGTGGCGATCGGTTCGGGCCGCTCGCGGTCGGTGCGATCGGCGGGGCCTTCGCGGCGGCGGCTCTCGCCCTGCCCGGCCGCTGGCGAGTCGCCGTCGCGCACTTCGTCGCGGCGCAGTCGTGTGTCAACGCGCTGCTCGACATCCGCGTGCTGCTGCGGCCGGCGCAGGTCGTCAACGGGCTCGACGCCGGCGCCTCGGACGCGCATACGATGGCGGCGACCACGTTCGGCACGACCGAGTCGTGGGCCGTGTGGACGTGGGCGGTGATCTGGCTCGCGTGGTCGCTCGCCGTGCTCTACATCGCGCTGCGCGTCAGTGGATCGCAGGCACTGGCGCGCGTAGCCCCGTACGCTGCGACCACGGCTTCACCTCGAGATGAAAGTGATCGTGATGAGCGTCGTCGAAGTCGGGCGACAGCACGAGGTGAAACAGACCCGAGCGGGCCAGCTGGCACTGCAGGATCTTCATGACCGCGCCACCCTGGGTGAGCGGCCGACCAACGCAGTCGACGTCGTCACCGAGTCCCTGCTCGTAGTCACGATCGACGCGCAGCGTGCCGAGGTTCGTGCCGTTGAACGTGTGGACGTCGATCGCGAGCCCGTAGCTGTGCTTCGATGGCCGGTTCGTGCCACGCACGTTACGCCGCGAGTACGCCGACGAGAACGTCGCCTGTTCGACCCCGAGCTCGCGCAGATAGCGGCCTGCCTCGTCGAGCGACACCGCGAGCGAGCAGTCGATCACGAGCGGCTGACCCGACGCGCTCAGCGTGACCCCGCCGAGCGAGCCGATGATCTCGACGCCGTGCGCGACCCCGGCGCGCTTCGCCGGCTTCCACGCGACACCGCGGCGATCGAGCTCGGCCGTGCAGCTGGTCAGCACGTCGTCCGCCGGTCGCATCACCGGCTGCGCGAACGCGATCGTCGACGGCAGGAGGACCAGCAAGCACGCACCACGCATCGTGCAAGGCTCCCGTGACGCGGGGACGGTGTCAACTTTGTCGTTGGCCAGGTCAGCGCGGGCCGGCGGACGCGACGAGCTGTGCGAAGAAGTCAGGCGCGGCCGCGGCGATCGAGTCGGGTGTCATGATCACGAGCTGGATCAAGGTGTCGCCGAACGCACGCCCGGCAACGATCACCCGGTAGCGCTGGCGGTTGCCCAGCGCATCCTCGAAGGAGCCGACGAGCTCGGTGCCCTCCCACCCGGTGGGCAACGCGATCAGCCGCGTGGCGGGCACCGCAATGTCGTCGAAGCCGCGCGCCTTGCCGATCGCCTTTGCCTCCACGCTCCACGCGGTCATCTGCGTGGCCAGGTTCTGCAGCGGCTCGCGGCGAAGCGTGACGAGCACGAGGCCATCAGGATCGGCGAGCTCGTTGTCGGCGAGCCACGTTGCGGGTGCGGTGATCGCGACCTCGGCGACGGTGTGACGCACGCGTGGTGCGGCGCCGAGGCTGTCGCCGATCGAGGTCTGCGCGACGAAGATGCCGGCGACGATACTCGCCGTCGCGAACGCCACCGCGATCGCGCGTGCGACGTGCTTGCCGACCGTCGCCCACGGCGCGCTCGGTGACAGCAGCGCGCCGAACGTGATGCCCGCGAACAGGCCCGCGCCGTGCGCCCACTGATCGATCACGGGATAGAGGAAGCCGACGCCGACCTGCGCGATCGTGACGACGACGAGGCCACCCCACATCCCCCGCTTCCAGGCAGCGCGATACTTGTGGCGATGCCAGGTCAGCTCGATGAACACCGCGCCGAGCAGCCCGAAGATCGCGCCTGACGCACCGGCCGAGACGCCGGCCGGCGATGCGAGGTAGCTCGCGAAGGCTCCTGCGATGCCACACAGCCCGAACAACGCGAGCGTGCGCGCGGTGCCGAACATCTCCTCGGTGACGCGACCGAGGAAGTACATGCCGATCGCGTTGACCGCGAGGTGAACCATGCCGACGTGGATGAACACGCACGTCACGAGGCGCCACCACTCGCCACCGTCGATGAGGCCGCGCACCATCGCGCCGCCACGCACCAGCACGCCTGGATCGCCGCTGTCCCCGAACACGATCGCGATCCCGCCGGCGACGGCCGCGAGCACCGCGGTGAGCGACCACGTGGCCCACGGCCGCAGCTCGCGACGCACCGGCACCGGCGCCGGCAGCGGCGCCGCCTCGACGCGCGCGACGACCTCACTCGCGATCGGCGAGAGCTGGACCGCTGTGCCGGAGTCGGCCTGCGCGAGTCGCGCGAGGGCCTGATCGATGAGCTCGCGCGGCCGGCCTCGCGAGTGCGTGCGAGCC
>JACCTC010000265.1 GCA_013812655.1 Deltaproteobacteria bacterium
GCGTGGTCGCGCTGGCCTGCCAGTCGCGCGTGGGACGGCTGGTCCCTGGCACCGCGCCACACGAGCTCGTGCTGGCAGCACGTCGCCGAGCGCTGCGCGACGTCGAGTGGCTCGAGCTCGCCGCCGCGCTCGTGGAGCCGTTCGTCGACCGACCCGAGGCCTGGCCGATCCCCGAGCTGGTCGGTTTCCTCGACGACCAGCGCCTGGCGACGCTTCTTGCGATCCTCGACGACGTTCCCACAGCGGTGAACGACAGCGAGTCGGCGATGCGGAGCCTGGCCGAGGACTGCGTGGCCAAGCTCGCGATGACGCTCGAGGACGCAGCGTGGCTGCTCGAGTACGAGCTCGCGCGCACGACCGAGCGGGGCCTCGAGATCTGGAACGGGGTTGCCAGCGAGGATCGTGCGGTCCGGTCGAGCGGGTGTGTGGCCACCGCCGGGTCCGGCGCAGCCGAGATCGTCGTGCTCGATGCCGACGGCGCCGCGGTCGTCCAGCTCTCGCCGCTCGTGCAGGTCGCGGCGCCGCTTCCCGGCCAGCGTGACGAGGTGTTCATCTTCGCGGGCCCGTCGCGCGACCGCCAGGCGAGCCGCGGCGTCGCCTATCCACGCGGCTACGAGCGCGACGATCACCAGACCTGGGCCTGGTTCACGAGCCACCTCCTCGAGCTCGGCGACCGCGATTCGATCTCGCTCGACGAGGAGCGCTCGCCGTATCCCGGCCTCGCTGCGTTCACCGGTGACGACCACGCGAGCTTCGTCGGCCGCGAGGCGGAGGTCGAGGAGCTCGTCAACCGGCTCCGCGACGGGCGACTGGTCGCGGTCGTCGGGCCGTCGGGCGTCGGCAAGAGCTCGTTCCTCGCCGCCGGTGTATTGCCGATCCTGCCCGGCGGCTGGCGCGCAGCCACGATCCGTCCGGCGGCCGCGCCGCTTGCGGCGCTGCGCGCGCTGCTCGAGCGCACGGACGCCCCCTACCGTGATGGTCCACGCCACGACATGCCCCAGGAGCCCGCGGCAATGGCCGAGGCGATCGACGCGATCGCGCACCGGCTTGGCTCGACGTTCGTCATCGTCGTCGATCAGGCCGAGGAGCTGTTCACGATGTGTCAGTCCGAGGCCGAGCGCGAGAGCTTCGCCGCGGTGTTGACCGCCGCCTCGGCGAGCGAGCGCGTCCGCGTGGTGCTCTCGCTGCGCGACGACTTCCTGGTGCGCGTCGACGAGCTCGTCGCATGGCGCGGCCGCCTCGCGCGTGGCGTGCAGGTGCTCCGCATGCCCGGGCCACGCGATCTCCAGCGCTCGATCGCGGTTCCGGCGCGACGCTGTGGCTACGACTTCGACGATGCGACGCTGCCCGACTCGATCGTCGCGGACGTCGGGAACCAACCCGGCGCCTTGCCCCTCGTCGCGTTCGCCGCCGCCGAGCTGTGGCAACGGCGCGACCGCCACTTCAAGCGGCTCACCCGCAAGGCGTACGAGGAGATCGGCGGCGTCACGGGTGCGCTGGTGCAGCACGCCGACGGCGTCGTCGATCGGATGCCGGCCGCCGAGCGCCGGCTCGTCAGGCTCGCGTTTCGCCGCTTGCTCACCACCGAGGGCACGCGCGCGCTGATCGGCCGCAGCGAGCTGGTGGCCGGGCTCGGCGACGGCAATGATGGCGAGCGCCTGATCGAGCGCCTGCTCGCCGCGCGCCTCGTGGTCTCGCGCGACGACGACGGCGGCGAGCGCATCGAGATCATCCACGAGTCGCTCGCCACGACCTGGCCACGTCTCGCGGCATGGCGCCATGAAGACGCGGCGAGCACGAAGATGCAGGAGCGTCTCGCGGTCGCCGCCAGGCACTGGGACGAGCGCGGTCGGCCGGTGACGCTGCTCTGGCGCGGTGCCGTGCTCGACGATCTCGCGCAACTCGAGCGTGAGGGGATCACCAGCAGCCCGCTCGAGCGCGCGTTCGCGACGCAGAGCGTGCTCGTGGCGCGACGGTCTCGACGGCGCACCATCGCCGCCATCCTCGCAGCATTCGGAGTGCTCGCGACGGGCATCGCGGTGCTCGCGTGGGCGAACCGCCGGATCTCGACACAGCGCGAGACCGCGATCGAGCGCCTGGCGGCGAGCTTCGAGGAGCGCGGGCGGCTCGCGATCGAGGAGGGCGATGCACCTCGCGCGACGCTGTACCTCGCCGAGAGTCGGCGGCTCGGCGCGCGCGGACCGGGCGGCGATCTGCTGATCGCGCACGCGGCGGCGGCGCTCGAGGCCGAGCTCGAGGTGATCGGGCACACCGAATCACCGATCACGCTGGCGCAGATCGATCCGGGCGTGGTGCTCGCGATCGGCAGCGACGGCACGCTCCGGCGCTGGCAGGGTGGGACCCCGACGCTGCTCGCCGAGGACGTATTCGACGCGACCCTGGTGGGCGCGACCGTGGTGGCCGTCGACAAGCGCGGCTCGCTCGCCGGCTACGGCATCGACGGCAAGCGCGCATGGCAGGTCGAGAGCGTGGCTCTCGGTGCGAGCTCGACCTGGATCGCCGGCAATGCCACGAGCGGCGTCGTCGTCACCTCGGGTCCGAGCACGAAGCTGTGGTCCATCACGGATGGCGCTGCACGCGGCGAGCTCGCAACCCAGGGCCCCGTCAGGATCTCGGCGTTCGATGCGAGCGGGTCGCGGGTGGCGACCGGCGGGTTGAAGGGTAGCGTCGAGATCTTCGAGGTCGCGACCGGCAAGCTGCTGACGCGCTGCCCGCCGCACGACGGCATGGTCAACCGGATCCAGTTCACGCCGGACGGCGGATCGCTCGTGACCGGAGGCGCGGATCGCGAGGTCCTGGTCTGCGATCCCGCGACCGGGAACCTCCGGCATCGGCTGCGCGGCCACCGCAACAAGGTCAGCGCGCTGGTGCTGTCGCGCGACGGCCGCTACGCCGCCTCCGGGTCGCGTGATGGCGGTGTGTACGTCTGGGATTTGCAGACCGGCCTGGTCGAGATGTCGATCGCGCTTGGCTCGTCGGTCAAGGCGCTCGAGCTGTCACCCGACGGCAGGCAGCTCGCGACGACCGCACGCGATGGCAGCGTGCGGCTCTGGGATCGCACGTCGAGCGCCGCGATCGGCTCGCTGCAGGGCCACGCGGGCGTGGTCACCCAGACGCTCTGGGAAGGCTCGCAGCTCGTCACCGCGAGCCTCGATGGTTCGATCCGGCGCTGGGATGTCACCCGCGCGTCACGTGCGCTCTCGGCGTCCCACGGCGCGGCGATCCTCGACTTCGATCTCCGCGATGGCCTCGCGGTCTCGGGCGGTGCCGACGGTCGCGTGATCGTGTGGAACCACGTGACGCAGCAACCGGTCGCCACGCTCGTCCACGAGACCGCCGTGACCATCGCGCGGCTGTCCCCGGATCTCCGCACGGTCGCGACCGTCGATGCAAGTGGCGCGGCCGCGTTGTGGTCGCTGGCAGATCATCGACGCATCGCGACCGTCGCCGCGACCGGCGTGGCGCGAGCGGCGTTCCTCCCCGACGGTACCCTCGTGACGAGCCACGCGGCGGGCGCGCTCCGGTGGTGGCACGCGGACGGTCGCGCGGCTGGTCACGTCGAGCTCGGCTTTCGCGCGGCGATCCTGACGGTTGACCCGGCCGGGCGCTGGCTCGCGGCGTCGCCCGACTTCAAGGAGTCCGGCGAGCTCGCGCTGATCGACCTGTCGTCGCGCCGGCTCGCCACGAAGCTTCCGAGTCAGTCGCGAAACCTCGTCGCGTTCGGGCGTGACCGGCTCGCGCTGAGTCGTGGCGCGATCGTCGAGCTCGTCGAGCTCGGCACGTGGCGCCGCCTGGGCGAGCTACAGGGTCATCAGAACAACGTCAACGGCGTCTGGTATCTGCCCGACGGCCGGCTGCTCACCGCGGGTGACGATGCGAAGCTCGTCGCCTGGTCGCCGAGCGGCCAGCTCCTGCAGACGCTGGCGACCGGCGGCGACATCATGCTCGACGTCGAGACGTCGCCGGACGGCACGCTGCTCGCGGCGATCGGCTACGAGGGCACGTTGCGGCTGTTCGATGTCGCCACGCTGCAGCGCCTGCTCGCGCTGCCCGGACACGTCGGGTTCTCCACGTATCTCCAGTTCACGCGCGATGGCTCGCGGGTCGTCAGCGGCGGCAACGACGGCCGCATCATCAGCTGGGACGTCCGGCATCCCACGCGCACGCTCGAGGACCTCGCGACGCTCGTGCGCTGTCGCGTACCGCTCCGGCTCGAGGGCGACATCGCCGTGCCACGCAAGCTCGACTTCGATGATTCGAGTTGCGGTCGCTAGTCCGGATCCGGCGTCACGGAAATGGAGCGGACGACGACGGTCTTGGCATTGGATCCGGTTTGCGCCTCCGGCATTGCTGCCAGCTCGTGCTGGACGACCACCACGCGGCTGTTGTCCGAGATGACTTCGGCTTCCACGGCGGGGATCCCGACTCGCTGCTCGGCCCACCAGCTCGCGGCATGCTGTTCGGTCCAGGCATGCTCGGCGGGGATCTCGATGTCTCGCAGGGCAGTGGCGAGCTCGCGAGCGCCGGGACGATTGATCGGGTGCTTCGCGAGACAGCACTCGATCAACACCGCGAGGTCCACCGGCAGCCAGCCCTGCACGAGCGGGCGCAGCGGCGGGATCGGCTGGTGGATGTGCGCACGCACTACCTCGACTGCTGTCGCGCCGCCATACACCTCCGTGCCGGTCAGCAGAAACCACGCGACGCAGCCAAGCGAGTACACGTCGCCACGAGGATCGAGCGGCCCGGAGCTCGCTTGCTCCGGCGCGATGTACCCGGGCGTTCCGACCACGGTACCCTCGATGGTCAACCGGCTGTTCGAATCGGCCGGCATGGCGGTCACCGGTGGCGGCTCCGAAGCGAGCGGCTCGCGCGGCGCGATCTCGCGCGACACGATCTCGGCGACGTGATGGACGATCCCGAAGTCCAGCACCTTGATGATGTCGACCTCGTCGGCGGCAACGCACAGCACGAGGTTGGCCGGCTTGATGTCGCGGTGAAGCAGGCCCGCGGCGTGCGCCTCGGCGAGTGACTGACACGCTTGCGTGAGGATCTTGATCACGCGCGCCGCCGGTAGCGGCCCGTGCGCGTCGACCAGCCGCGCGAGATCGAGCCCGTCGAGCAGCTCCATCACATAGAAGAACGTACCGTCGTTGGTGACACCATAGTCGTAGAGCTCGATCGTATGACGCGAGCGCATCGACGCGAGGGTCTGGGCCTCGCGGCGAAACCGCTCCTTGATGTGCCGGCCATGAGCGGGGTCGGTCGCGAGGTCGTTGCGTACGAGCTTGATCGCCGCGCGGCGCGCGAGCAGCTGGTGCTCGGCGCGCCAGACCTCTCCCATCCCACCGATCCCGAGACGCTCGACGAGGCGGTAGCTGCCAAGCTGCTTGGCGTGAGCGACCGCCGTTCGGGCCTCGGCGCGCGCGGCGCCGACGGCGCGTCGCATGCGCACGAGGTTCCACGCGAACACGAGCGCGACCGCCATCGCGATCGCGAGCGCGATCAGCGACGCGATGATCGAGGTCCGATCGAGGCGATGCATCGCGCCCAGTAGCGACGACTCCGGTACCAGTGTCGCGAGGTACCATTCGAGGGCCCCCGGCGTGCCGACCCGGTGGCCCCCGACCACCGCGATCGACGCGAGGTAGTCACCATCCGGGGCCGCGACGTGGAGGAAGCGGGGTTCGATGGACGCGAAGCCATCCGAGGCACGCAGTCGAAGTCGCGCCACCTCGTCGGTCGCGAACAACGCGGTCAGCGCCGCGTCGCCGAAGTCGGCGTGGTGCAGCAGCCGCTTCTCGAGCGCGGCACGCGGGACCGCAGCCGACGAGCTCGCGAGGATCGTGCCGTCGGCGGTGAACATCACGGTTCGGGCGCCAGCCAGCGGTGCCTCGCGCAAGAACGCGCTCAGCTCGGCGACATCGAAGTCGATCGAGATCACCGCGACCAGCGTCTGGTCGGGCCCGTACACCGGTTCGGTGACGGTCAAGCCGGTCTTTCCCGACGCCGAAAATACGCGCGGCGGCAGCCATACGCGTTGGCGCGCGTCGATCGCGGCCTCGTAGTACGGTCGCTTGCGCGCGTCGTACGAGTCGGTCCGGGCACTGACCTTCACGAGCGCGCCGTTCTTCACGGTGTAGCTGGTGCGAACCGTTCCGGTGTCGCCCATGCGGCTCTCGAGCACATGGGGCACGCGTGCGTCGTCGAAAAACGCTCCCCACATCACGCCGCTAGGGAACGCGATGGTCGCGTTGTAGACGGCGGGACGACCGAGCACCGCATCGCGCAGCCGAATCAACGCGTCAGAGGGCGGCATCGCCGCATTGGCCAGCGTGCGCATCGTGGCGAGCACCGGGTCGGCCTGTGCGAGCGCGAACGCGACGTCGTGCTCGACCGCTTTGGCCTGGGCGACCAGCTGATGGCGCGCCATCGTCTCCGCGGTCTCGCGAGTCGCGCTTCGACCGAGCAGCAGCACGACGACTCCCGAGGCGAGCACGAGCGCGGGCAAGATGACGAGGACGCCAGCCGGTGACGCGAGCGATCGCGCAACCAGCCTCGGTGGCTTCCGCACGTCGACGGTGCTCGATTGCGGCGCCTCGCTCACGCTGCAGCCTAGCGCACTTGACGCGCGGTCCGACGGAGTTAGCTGACCCGCACGTAGCGACCGGCACCAGCGACCGCAGCGATGACCGGCACGTCGCAGAGCAGTAACCGATCCCAGCCTGGTTCCTCGGCGCGCAGTGCGGCGAGCAGCGCGAGCACGACGCCCGCCGTTCCGTCGAGAAAGTCGCTTGACATCTCGTGCGCTGACGGCCGCATCGCGATCGCATGCTCGAACCATCGTCGCGCGGCGTCGCGAAACTGCGGTTCGCGCGTCGCCTGATAGAACCGGTTGCAGAGGTGCGCCAGGCCGGCGGCTCCGTGGCAGAGGTTCGGATCGACGATGCCGGTGTGCTCGATGGAGCGCGACGCGGCCGCCGCTGCCAGCGTCTGCCACGGCAGCGGATCACGGCCGAGATCTGCGGCTGCGCGCCAGCAGCTCGCGGCGACGCCGGGATCGCCGTAACACCACGCGGTGCGAGTCTTGGCGCGGTGTCCTGGCGCGATCCAGGTCGGATAGCGGCCTCGCGGATCGTCGTCGACCTGCTGGTGCTGCAACCAGTCGAGTGCACGCACCGCGAGCTCCCGCGCGACCGCTCGACCGGCGACCTCCTCGTGCGCGGCGATCGCGGCGAGCACGGCAATCGCACCGGGCACGCCATGCGCGACCCCGAGATCGTGATGGCCGGCGGGGCAGATCTCGCGGATCCACGGCGGTAGTAGCTCGGCGGGCGTGAACCACGTGACCCCGTCGGCGCGGCGCTCGGCCCGATCGGCCAGCGTCGTCACGACGAGGTCGAGACCGGCCGCCTGGTCGCTGCCCTGGCGCGCTCGCTCGAGGAAGTACGCGCCGATCCCGACGACCCCGGAGATCAGGTCGTACGGCCCGGGCGGCGCCGCAGCATCGGCGAGCGCAGCGCGCGCCGCGGCGTCGAATGCATCCAGCGCTGCGGTGTCGTCGCTGATATGCGCGATGACCCAGGCCTGGCCGATACTGCCGCCGAACAGCCATGGCATCGGCGCCTGGCTCGAGAATCGATCGAACAGCGTGTCGACCGCTTGCTCGTAGCGCTCGCCGATCGCCCCATCGTCAGCGAAGCCATCGGCTGCATAGCTCCAGAACAGCGCGACATCGATCGAGGCTGCTGGATCGTCGGGGGCCCGGGCGAGCTCCGCCGTCGCTTCGCGTGCCACCGCCCACGCCATGTCGGCCAGCGCTCCGTCGAGGATCGGCTCCCATGGACGATGACGACCCATCCGCACGAACCTAGCACTCGCGGATCGCGATAGCCTGGTACCAGGCAATCGATGGGACCGAAGACCGGGATGTGGCAACCGATCCTCGACGGGAAGCTCGCAGAAGATGCCCGTCAGGCCGTCATCGACATCGCGCGCGCGATCGCCCGCGGCGATGGGCATCCGCCAAAGCTCACCGACGCCGCGTTGTTCTGGGCCTATGTCGCCGGCGCCCTCGACGACGACTGGGTCGCGGCGAGCTACGACGACGCGATCGCCGCGCTCGGCGAGCACGCTGCGCGTGGCTTCGACGACACGAGCCTCTACTACGGCGTCGCCGGTGTTGGCTTCGCGATCGCGCATGTCAGCGAGCCGGGCACCGTCGAGGATAGTCTTCGCGTGATCGACGAGCTGATCGCGCAAGCGCTCGCGGTCGACCGCTGGACCGGCTCCTACGATCTGATCTCGGGCCTCGTCGGGATCGGCGTGTACTTGCTCGAGCGTGGCAATGCCCCGTCCGCGCGCCAGGCGCTCGATCGGCTCGTCGGACACCTGATCGCCTCGAGCGAGTCGACGCCCGACGGCGTCGCCTGGTACACGCCACCCGAACTCTTGCCACCGAACCAGCGCGCGGCGTGGCCGGACGGTAACTTCAACTGTGGGCTCGCTCACGGCGTCCCCGGCGTCGCGGCGCTGCTCGGCCGCGTCGCGATCCTGCCCGACGCAGATCCGCGCCATCGCACGCTCGCCGAAGCCACGCTGCGCTGGGTCGTGGCGCAACAGCTGCCGCCGAACGATCGGAACCGCTATCCGACCTGGCTCGGGCGCGGCACCACCGGCACGCCGACTCGCACCGCGTGGTGCTACGGCGATCCGGGCGTCGCGATCGCGACCCTGGGCGCCTCGACCCGGCTCGGGCTGTCGACCGTCGACGCGCTCGCGCTCGCGCGCGAGAGCGCGAGTCGCCCGTTCGAGAGCTGCGGCGTCGAGGACGCCGGCCTCTGTCATGGCGCCGCCGGCCTCGCGCACATCTTCAACCGCTGCTTTCAGGCGTCCGGCGAGCCCGCGCTTCGCGACGCCGCACGAACCTGGTTCCAGCGCGCGCTCGACATGCGGCGACCGGACGGGGTCGGTGGCTTCCTCGCGTGGGCGGTCAGCGCCGACAACGTGCGGGCGTGGGTGCCGACGACGAGCCTCCTCGAGGGCCCGACGGGCATCGCGCTCGCGCTGCTCGGTGCACTCGAACCGACCGAGCCGAGCTGGGATCGCCTGCTGTTGTGCGACCTGCCGTAGCTACCGGCAGCTCGGATCGTCGAAGTCGATCTCGCGCGGGATCGCGGTTTCTCCGTCGAGCCGCAACGGAACGCGGCACTTCACGAGCCGCGCGAGCTCGGCCTGGGTGCGCGTCGGCCGATCGAGATCCCAGCTCGCGACCCGGCCGTCTTGCCCGGTGCTGAACACCCGCTTGCCATCGCGGGCGAACTTGACCGCAAGGACAAACAGGCGATGTCCGCGCATCGAGACGACCATGCGGTAGCCCGCAAGCTCCCACACGTCGACGGCACCGTCCATCCTTCCGATCGCGAGCCAGTGGCCGTCCTCCGACACGTCGAGCGCGGAGCCGCCCCCCCTGCCCGGCAGCGTGGCGACCACCCGACCCTGGCGATCCCACACCGCGACCGTGGCATCGCTGCCTGCGGTGACCACGCGCTCGTCGGAGGCGAGGACAACCGCGTTCACCGAGCTGCGATGACCGAGCGTGCTCCGGGCCGACCAGGTGCCGAGCTCGAAGACGACCACGTCGTGGTTGGCAGCGATCGCGAGGCGAGTGTCATCGATGTCGAGCGCGTACACCGTCGTTCCCGCGGCCAGACGGGCGGCTTCGCGCGCGGTCGAGACCTCGATCACGCTGACGCCCACGGTCCGGGAGAAGTCCGGCCTGACCGTGAGCCAGCGTCCGGACGGATCGAAGGACAGTAGATCTGACGGAAAGCCGACGTCGATGGCCCCGCGGGTCGCGCCGTCGGCGCCCCACAACCGAACCACGCCGTCGCTGCTCGACGTCGCGATGACGCGACCGTCCGGGCTGGCCGCGACCCCGATGACCTCGCGATCGCCAGTGGCGAGCGCCGCTCGATCGACGACGACTCGACCGCCCTCGACGACCGCCACCACGCGCGACGGATCGACCCACGCCACGCTCGCGATCGTCTGTTGGTCGGGGACCGCAGCGCGATGTGCGAGCGTCGTCGGGTCCCAGACGATTGCCGTCGCATCCCTCCCGTACGTGAGTAACGCGCCATCGCGTGACAGCTGGATCGACTCGACCGTAGCCGCATGACGGTGCGCGATCGCATGCTTCTTGGCGCGCGCCACATTCCAGCGCCGGATCGTACCGTCGTGGCTGGCGCTCTCGATCCGATCCTGGGTCTCCCACAACAGGCCCGTGATCCGCCCGACGTGGCCCTCGAGCGACGCGATCTGCGTCGCGCTCTCGACGTCCCAGATCCGGATCGTCGCGTCCTCGCCACCGGTCGCGACGGAACGACCGTCGGGGGAGAGCTCGAGCGTGCGAATTCCGCCGCGATGACCGGCGAGCACACCGATCGGCTCGCCGGTCGCGAGCGTCCAGAGCCGCGCCGTTCCGTCGAGACTCGCGGTTACCAGCACGCCTCCATCGCGATCGATCTCGACCAGATGCGCGACGCCGAGATGCCCCGACAACACGTGGGTGACCTCGCCGGTCGCGGCATCGCACAGCCGCACGGTCCCGTCGGCCCCGCCGATCACGATCCGATCGTTCGCCGGGGTGAACGTCAGCCCGGGCAAGCGGTTCGCGGACGTCTTGCACGTCGCGAGCAGGGTCGCGGTCGCGACGTCCCAGATCCGGACCTCGCCGCCGGCGGCGACCGCGACCCTCCGTTCATCCCCGTCGAACACCGCGGTCTGTACATTCCCGTCGTGCTCGAGTGCGCCACGCGCGCTGCCATCGGCGAGCGCCCACAGCCGTGCGGTGGGTCCCCGATACGTGACCATCAGGCCGTGTCTGCCGACGACGATCCCCGCGACATTGGCCGCGACGGCGTGCACGCGTTCGGCCCGCCAGCGAAGCTCGCCGGTCGGCGCGGTGAGCGTCACGTCACCGTCGAGGCTGATCGTGGCGAGCGCATCGTCGACTGGCTCCGCGACCAGCGCGCGCCCGATCGACGTCCGCAGCTGCCGCGTGGCGCGGTCCCACAACCGGGCGGCTCCTCCGGGATCTATGGTCACGATGGCACCTCGACTCCACTGCGCGTCGTCGACAGGATCCGGACTGCGCAGCTCGATCCGCTCGAATCCTTCGACGGCTGCCGCGGCTCGCGCGACCAGCAGATCGTGTACCGGGCCGGATTCTCCGAGGCGACCTGCCTCTGCGAGGTAGAGCAACCCGTACGTGTTCTCGCCGCTCGTGATCGCGAGCCGGCCGCGTTCCTCGAAGCCGGCCGCGACGCGGCGAACCGCCTCGCTGCGCTGCGACGAGATCCGCTGGCTCATGATCCCGAGCACGACGACCGCGGATGCGAGCACCGCGAAGGCCGCTGACACCGTCACGAGCTTGCGCC
>JACCTC010000272.1 GCA_013812655.1 Deltaproteobacteria bacterium
ACGTGGTCGACGATCGCAACGTCCGAAACCTGCTCCTGTCGAACAAGCTCGACGGCACCACCGACAAGAACCCGCTAGCGACCGCAATCCTCCACAGCGAGCCCAAGAACATCCGCCAGCGTCCGAAGGTCCGGGTGATCTGGGACAAGAAGCTCGAGCTGATCGGCTGGGACATCCCGGAGACGATGGAGCGCGGCTCCAAGGTCGAGGTGAAGGTCTATTACAAGGTGATCCAGAGCGTCGGCGGCGCGTGGAAGTCATTGATGCACTTCGATGGTCCACTCCGGTTCAACGGCGATCACGCGCCGATCAAGGATCGCTGCCCGACGTCGACCTGGCAGCCCGGCGATTACATCATCGATACGCACACCATCAATGTCGGCGGCGGAGCGTTCCCGCGCGGCAAGTACGACCTGTGGATCGGATTCTTCACGGGCTCCGCGCCCAACTGGAAGAACATGCCGATCAGCGCGCCGCAGCTTCCCAGTGACATGCGCGACACCGCCGATCGCGTGAAGATCATGAGCGTCACGCTCGATTGATTGACGATCATTGACGTTCGTCGCGAACCAGCGGTATGACGGCCGCGTGGGACCGAAGGCCAAGGGAAGCGTGCTCGATTCTGCGTCGATCTCCGACGCTGAACGGCGACGCGCACCTCGCGTACTGATCGATCTCAAGGTCGATTACGCGAGTGAGGAGAACTACCTCTTCGCGTACATCACGGACATCAGCGCGACCGGCATCTTCGTCCGTACGACGACCCCCGAGCAGCCCGGCACGCACCTGAACCTGCGCTTCCGGCTGCCAGCGGATCCCGCGCGCCAGATCGAGGTCGAGGGCGAGGTCATCTGGGTCAATCCGTATCGTCCGGGCGCGCCGGATAACCTGCACCCCGGTATGGGCATCCGGTTCGCCGGCCTCGATGACGACACCCGTAGTCGGTTGCTCGAGCTGATCCGGCGTTTTGCCTACCTCTCCTGATGTCCATCATCTGCGGAACCGATCTCTCGAGCGCGAGTGGCGAGGCCCTCGGGGTCGCGGTCCTCTTCGCGCAGCGCCGCGGCGATCGCGAGGTCCTGCTCGTCCACATCATCGACCCCACGCTCGGCGGCGCGCCGGCTGCCCGCGAGAAGGCACTCGAGGACGCGCGGATCGCGCTCGATGCCCAGGCCGCGCAGTACGCGTTGCCGACCGTGGCGGTGCGTACCGAGCTCGTGCTCGGGCCGCCGGCCGAGACCCTCGTCGGTCTCGCCGAGACCCAGCACACCGATCTCCTCGTGGTCTCCGCCCGCTCGACGTCGAGCACGCTCCTCCGGCTCGGCACCACCACGTCGCAGGTCATCGCAGCCACCCACGTGCCGGTCATCGTGATCCGGGACGCCGCGCCGTGGCTCGCTTTCGCGCGCGGTGAGCGGCCACTGCGCGTGCTGCTCGGCATCGACGATTCGGCGACCTGCGACCTCGGCATGCAGTGGGTGCACGCGCTCCGCAAGCTCGGCCCGGTCGAGGTCGTGCTCGGCGCGATCTACTACCCGGACGACGCGGCTGCCCACTACGGGCTAACGCGCGGCACCATGGTCGATCGCGATCCCGAGATCGAGAAGCTGATGGTGCGCGATCTGGTGCGGCGGTTTGGCGACTCCCAGAACGTCGCGGCACGTCCGCGGCGTGGCCTCGGGCGGATCGGCGATCACATGGTCGAGCTCGCGCGCGACGAGCAGGTCGACGCGATCGTCGTCGGCACCGGCCAGAAGACCGGCCTCGGCCGCCTCGGCTCGGTCTCGTCGGTGATCGTCAACGACGCCACGCAGTCGGTCGTCTGCGTGCCGCCACAGGCGCAGATCACCACCCAGCTCGTCCCGATGATGCGCGGCGTGCTGGTCGCCACCGATCTGTCGCCCTTCGCGAACCGCGCGGTCGCCTACGCGTTCTCGATCGGCGAGCCCGACGCCGACGTCCACATCGTCCACGTGCTCAAGGATGACACCGAGGTCGATCGGGCGGAGCTGATGCGCTCGCTAGCCTCGCTCGCCCCGGCCGGCGTCAAGCAGCGCGTGACCGCCCACGTGATCCACGGGGACGACGCCGCCGAGACCGTCGCGCAGTGCGCGGCACGCCTCGGGGTCGACGTCATCTGCATCGCCTCGCATGGCCGCTCGGGCCTGTCACGCGCGCTGATGGGCTCGGTGGCCGACCGACTGCTCCGCGCGACCCGGCTGCCGGTGCTCGTGCTGCGTCCGAGCTGACCTGGTTCTTCGCAGACGCTTCGCGGACGATTCGCGTTCGGCCCGTCGCGTTGATGAGACCACGCTCTTTGCGGACGGGGACGCGCGAACAGCGATCAGCGCAGCTCGCGAGAGACGCCCTTCAGCTTCAAGAGACCCCGTACCTCGAGCTGGCGGATCCGCTCGCGGGTCAGGTTCGTGACCAGGCCAACCTCGTCGAGCGTGATCCCGCCACGCTCGGCGACGTCGAGGGCACAGGTGTCGCGGAGCTCCCACACCTCTAGATCTGGGAAGTTGATCTTGATCGACCCGGTCTCCGGGTTGATGTCGAGATAGAGGTGGTGCTTGCACGCGACCCACGGACAGGGTCGCGCCTCCGCACCACACTCGGCTCGCGTCTTCGGGCGATCGATGTCGACCGGCGGATAGGCCGCGGCACCTGCGCGCAGCTCGGCTCGGGTCAGCCGCTTCAGCGCGATGGTCTTGCTGCGCGGGCGTGATCGCCGGCGCTGGCGGTGAATCTTGACGCTCGTCTCGGGAACCGCGCTCGGGTTCCGCACGAGCTCGGTCGTCGGGACCTCGCTGTCGAAATCGATCGGCTCACCCTCACCCTGGTCGGCGCTCATGAATTTGCTGTCTCCCCTTTGACTCGGCCGAGCGAGCACCACGAAAGGCTCGCTCAGTCAAGGTCACCCTAGTCTCCTGGAGATCTAACGCGCAAGTGCCTTCGCTCAGAGTCTTGTTCAGTAGAGATCTCGGCGTAATCAAGTTTGGTTCAGGTGCGATCTTGTGCGACATGTCGATCACGATGACCGGCCTGAAGGACGGATGAAGGGCGCGATGAAGGGGAAACGCAGCTGGGGAGGCGCGCGGATCGGCGCTGGCCGACCGACGACACGCACGCGCGCGAGCGAGCCGCACACCGCGCGGCCAGCGATCGACGCGCATCAGCCCGTGCACGTCACCGCGCGGATCGTCGACGCGCTCGCCGATGCGACCAGCGCCCGCACGCGCCTCGCGATCGAGCGTGCCCTGCACCGCGCCCTCGATCGCTCGCTCGACCGCGTCGACTTCCGGATCGTCCAGCTCGGCCACCGCGGCGCGTCCGTCGTGCTGATCGTCGAGGCCCGCGACCGCCTCGCCCTCGCCCGTGGCATGCAGGGCTTCCAGGTCTCGGCCGCGCGCTACCTCAACGCCGCCACGCGCCGGCGCGGTCCGGTGTTCCCCGATCGCTACCGGGCGGCTGCGTTGACCACCCGCCGTGCCGTTCGCCATGCCCTCGCCCGCGCGCGCTGGCTCGTCCGCTACACGCCCGAGTCGCGCCTGCTGCGCGGACCTTGATCAGTTCCAGCGTTGATCGGAATCGAGGTTGGCGTGGGCGCGCGCCACGAGCGGCGGATCGCGGTGGTACTCGGCGAGCACGATGAGCGCCTCGCTCGACATGCCGCGCTCGATCGCCTCGCGCCATCCGAGGTGGTGCTCGGTGTACCAGCCGTCGGCGAGGTCCTCGCAGATCTGCGCGCGCATCGCGGTCGGCAGTAGCTCGGGCGGCGCACCGATGCCGGCGATCCGGCGTAGCCGCGCGCGGCGCTCGGCCTCGGCAGGATCGATCCGCCCGGCGACGAACTGCAGGAGTGCGGCGGTCATGGCGAGCGCGATGCCGATCACCAGGAAATGTCCCCAGCGCGCGAAGTCGACGAGGCCGGGCGCGCCGAGCACGAGGGCGGCGAGCCAGGTGGGCAGCCGCAGGTAGCCGAGCGCGACGCTGCGGCGATCGAGCGGGATCTGGATCCGGCGCTCCTCGCCGTCGACATCGGTCGAGACGAAGACGCTGCGGCTCGGCCAGACCGGCAGCACGATCGCGAAGAACTCGGTGACGATCGCCTCGGACTCGGTGCGTTCGATCGCGCCGTAGTCCTCGCACTCGAGCCAGCTCTCCATGATGCCCATGGCTAGCGAAAGCCTCCGAACACGGTCGACGCGCCCTGCTTCCAGAAGCAATCGGGATGCGCGAAGCCGGCCGCGGCGAGCAGCTCGAGCTCGACGGCGAGCGGATAGTAGCGATCCTCGCCGGCCCACTGCGCGAACAGCGCCGTCGCCTCGTCGGCGCCGATGCCCGCGGCGGCCATGCCGGCCGCCCACTCGCGAAAGATCCGCGCGCGCTCGGGACCTGCCTCGTGGACGGTCGCATCGGCGCTGAGCAGCACGCCACCCGGCTGCAGTGCGCCGTGGATCCGGGTGTAGAGCTCGCGCTTGCGGTCGCGCTCGGGCACGTGGTGGAGCGACAGCGACGCGACGACGGCATCACACGAGGGCAGCGCGCCAGCGTCGAAGAAGGACGCGGTCCGCAGCTCGGCGCGGCGGCCGTGGCACGCGACGCGAGCTCCGGCGACCGCGAGCATCGTCGGATCGATATCGACGAGCACGACACGAGCACGCGGGATCGCGTCCAGGATCGCGCCGGCGAGCGCACCGGTACCGGCGCCGAGATCGACGACGAGCGGGTCAGCGCCGAGGTGCTCGTCGAGGATCGACAGCACGGTCGCGATCATCGCGTCGTAGCCCGGGATGAAGCGGCGAATCGCGACGTCGTAGCTGCCCGCGTCGACGCCGAGGTGCGAGGCCACACGATGGGGCTCGGTCGCGATCATTCCTTCGGCTCGCCGGACGGATCGGGCAGGTTCTCGATCGCGGCGACGGCCTCGGGATCCGGACGTCCGGCGATCCGGTACTCCTCCCCCAGCCAGCGTCCGAGATCGGCCATGTAGCAGCGCTCGCTGCAGAACGGATACAGCTTGTTGCCGTCCTTCACCGCGGTGCCGCGACACGTCGGGCACTGTCGCTTCACGCCCCGGTCCCTCCGATGCCGAGCGCCGCCATCCGCGCCGCGAGCAGAGGCTCGCTGACGCCAAGATCCGCCGCCGCGAGCTCGCGATCACCGGTGTGACGGCCGAGCGAGGCGACGATCGCATCGGCCTCGGCGTTCGCGACGACATCGCGCAGCGGCCGGGGTGCGGACTGCGCGGCGTTGACGATGCCCGACACGCGTCCGGACACCATGCTCGCGGTGAGCTCGGTCGCGTCGCCGGCGAGCACGAGCATCCGCTCCATCTCGTTCTCGAGCTCGCGGATGTTGCCCGGCCACGGGTACGCGACGAGCCGCGACAGCGCGCCTTGCGAGAGCCGCGGTGCCGGGTTCGGGCTGCGCCAGTGTTTGTTGACGAAGTGCTGGGCGAGTCGCGGGATGTCGCTGACGCGCTCGCGCAGCGGCGGGACCGTGATCTTGAGGACGTTGACCCGGTAGAACAGATCTTCGCGGAACTGCTTGTGCGCGACCATCGCCGCGAGGTCCTTGTGCGACGCCGCGATGATGCGGACGTCGACCTTGACGGGCTTGGTGCCGCCGACCGGCGTGAACGTGCCCTCCTGGAGGACGCGCAGCAGCTTGACCTGGAGCGCCGCGGACATGTCGCCGATCTCGTCGAGGAAGAACGTGCCACCGTCGGCGACCTGGAACAGCCCCGGCTGATCCTTGACGGCGCCGGTGAACGCGCCGCGAACGTGACCGAACAGCGCACTCTCGAGGAGGTTGTCGTTGAACGCCGAGCAGTTCTGGACGACGAACGGCTTCTTCACGCGCGGGCCGTGATAGTGGATCGCGCGCGCGATCAGCTCCTTGCCGGTGCCGCTCTCGCCCTGGATCAGGACGGTCGCCTCGCTGCGCACGACCTTGGTCAGCAGCTTGACGACGTCGCGCACTGCCGGCGAATCGCCGACCATCTCGGTGAACGGATGCGCGTGCGTGGTCGGCGGGATCTCGGCGGGCTGGGCGCGCTCCACGGTCGCTGCCGCGGCGCCCACCAGATCGCGAACGCGCTCGAGGTCACCGTCGGACAGCTGCGGGACCGCCTCGGACAGCGCGCGTGCCTCGTCGGGACCGCAGCCGATCGTCGCGACGAGCTTCTGCTCGACCGCGTTTCGATCCGTACACGCGCCGGTCGCGTAGACGACGCCAGCGAGGCCCTTGCTGCCGAACACCGGCGCGACGACGAGCACCATGCCGGCATGACAGCGCCGGATCAGCGCGCTGCGATCCTTGGACTTCGCGAGCTCGCCGGCAAGCTCCTCGAGCGCGGCAGCACAGCTGGCGGCGACGACTCCGCGGACACTCTCGCAGGTCGCGTGCGACGCGCGGACGTAGCCCTTGCCGTCAGCCTCGCTGAGCCCGAGGTCGAGCCCCCACCAGCGGCGAAGCAGGTCGCGCGCGAGCGAGACCTCGGCCAGTCCATCGAAGGTCAGTGCCACCGCCGCGCACTATAGCGGCGCACGGTCACCGCGACCAGCGGCCGCCGGCTGCGTCGTAGCGCGCGTGATCTTCGTGTACGAGCTTGGCGAGGGCGAGCCCGAGGCCGACGCGAAGGCCGGCCTCGGCAAGGTCACCGCGACCAGCGGCCGCCGGCTGCGTCGTAGCGCGCGTGATCTTCGTGTACGAGCTTGGCGAGGTGTGCGAGCAGCGAACGCTCGGCCAGCGGCCACAGCATGCGCGGGGTATCGGCATAGACCACGGAGAGCAGCACGTCTGTCGTCGCGCCCGCTCCGGCGGCGACGAGCGCGTCGAGCACGCGCTGCTCGCGCATCCGCCGGTGTGCGAGATACTCGGTCAGCTTCGCGTGGCCGTCGCGGATCGGTGGGCCATGAGCGGGCAGCAACGTCGTCGGTGTGCGCGCACGCATCCGCTCGAGCGACGCGAGGTAGAGCGCCATGTCGCCCTCGGACGGATCGATCAAGATCGTGCCGACGCCGGCGACCATGTCGCCCGCGATGCTCGCGTCGTCGATCTCGAAGCAGAGATGACCCTCGGCGTGTCCGGGCGTGTGCACCGCGATCGTGCCGTCGATCTCGTCGCCATCCTCGATGAGCTCGGTCACCTCGATGATGTCGTCGAGGCGTCGCGCGGTCGCCGGATGCGCCGCGATCGGGACGCCGCGATGCGCCGCGAGCGCCGCCGCGCCACCGACGTGATCGCCATGGTGATGGGTGAGAAGCACCCGCGAGATCGGCAGCTCGGCGAGAATCGTGTCGAGAATCGCCTGCTGGTCCGGGTACGGGCTGCCGGGATCGACCACCGCCACGGGCCCCTGGGACGGTCCGACCAGATAGACGTTGGTGTGCGCCGCTGGCGGGAGCGTGGGCGTACGTAGCGCAAGCACGCGAATCCGCGGGGCAACCTGGACGAGACCCAGGGCGGGGGCGTCGTCGGCGCCTGGGATGAGTTTCCTCACCTGTTCGTACAGTGCTTCGATGCCCGGCTCACCCATCGATCACCGAGTCGGCGTGCAAAGAGGATGACGACGGCAGGTGCATCTCTTAGACTTAACGTTAGCGACTTCCATGGTCAGCGTCACGGCCCGCAAGATTCGTGAGCTCGGCACCGAACGGCCTGCCGGGGCGAACGGACGTCTGTACACCGGATATTTGATCTCGTATCCGTTCATCGGCCGCGGCATGGTGATCTTCCGCGACCCGCACGGCCACCGCATGATCACGACGCCCGTGCGCCGCGTGCTTGGCGAACCCGGCGGCAAGATGATCTACGTCGAGACCGAGAACAGCGTCTATCGCCTCGAGATCCACGGCGAGCCGCTGTTCCCGATGCGCGCCGCGGGCGAGTAGCTCAGGCCATCGCCCGGTCACGCGGTAGATAGCCGCTCGGCGAGCGCGTGGATGTGCGCCGGGCCGAGACGCTGCGCGAACAGCATCGGTAGCTCGCTCACCGGCGTGCGCGCGCGCTTGCGGACCTCGGCGAGGTAGCGCTCGTTCAGCAGGCGTCGATCGCGCGACAGGCTCGCGTGCGCGGCGACCGCAGCGAGCGGCGGCGCGAGCTGGGGATTTGCGAGGAGCGTGTCGAGCACCTTCGCGACCGGCGACGCCGACGGGAAGTGCGCCGGATAGAGCTGGTTGACGATCAGGTGCTGCGGCAGGATGCCGAGCCCGACCAGCTTGGTCTCGAGCTCGATCGCCTCGTTGACCGGCATCTCCTCGGCGAGCGTCACCAGCACGGCGGCGGTGCGGGCCGGATCGGTCAGCAGCTCCCTGACCGTGCGCGCGTCGCGGGTCAGTGGACCCTCGGGCACGGTGTCGACGATCACCCACGGTACGCGCAGCATCGAGAACGAGTGCCCCGACGCTGGCATGTCGAAGATGACGGTGTCCCAGACCGGCTTGCCGCGCTTCTCCTCGGTCGTGTGAAACCAGGCCTTGCCCAGTAGCGCGTAGTCGTCGAGCCCGGGGATCGCGCGGAGGAACGCGCGGGTCACGCGATTCTCGAACACCATCTCGTAGACCGACTTCCAGCGCAGCACCATCAGCCCGTACTCGGCGAGCGCGCTCGCGGGCGTGGCGTTCACCGCCCACAGGTTCGGCGCGAGCTGGCTGGGCTCGCTGCCGACCGAGGGCTTATCGAAGTAGTTACCGAACCGGTCGTTCGCGTTGGTCTCGTAGAGCAACGTCTTCTTGCCGGCACTCGCGCACTGCAACGCGATCGTTGCGGCAACCGTGCTGCGCCCGACACCGCCCTTGCCGACGACGAGGATGAGTCGCTTGTCCGTCAACTTCACGGGGATGACGCCGGTGTAGCAGGTGATCCGCCGGCCGGGCTGGTTGGCGCGCGAGGATCGACGACGATCACCGCCACGCCGCTCGCCTCGGCGCTCCGCCAGCCGAGCAGCTTGCGAAGGGTCCAGATCCCGCCATCGGGGGTGATGTCGACGCGGATGTTGACCACGCGGTCGGCGCCGAGCGCCTTCGCGGTCGCGAGCAGCATGCGATTGACCACGCGGTCGAGCTCGACGTGCCCCGGGATCGGGATGAACAGCAGGTAGAAACTCGAGACCTGCGCGTGGACGATGGCGATCGGCTTGAGGTTCGGGCCGACGTAGAGGCTCTCGGGCTGCACGCGGACGGTCTGCACCGAGGAGCAGCCAGCGAGCCCGGCGGCGATGACAGCGGCGATCACAGCCGGCGCAGCTGTCACCGCAAGCCGTCGCGACCACGTCATGGGCCGCACGCTAACACGCCAGCCGGCGTGGCCGGTGCTGCAGTCGAGCACGCCAGCATGACCCAGCCCACGCGGCGGCCGCGCAGACAGTGATAAGATCGGAGCGTGGTGCGGAGGCTGATCTCGCTCGTCGCGAGTGTGCTTGTGATGTGGGCGCCGCTCGTCGCGCGCGCGGAGACCGGACCCGACAAGGCGATCACCCAGCGGATCGCGGTGTGGCGGTTCGACGCTCTCGGCATGGAACCCGAGCTGGTGACCCGGCTCGAGACGCTGTTCCGGCTCGAGCTCGACCGGCTCGCGACCCACCCCCTGCCCGCCCGCCGCGAGATCGATCGCGTGATCACCGGTAATCAGCGCGAGTGCACCGGCGAGGACAAGTGCCTTGGCGCCATCGGCAAGAAGCTCGGCGTCGACATCGTGGTGACCGGGACGGTCGGCGCGATGGGCGCGAACTACGTGCTCACGATCAAGGCGGTCGATGTCGCGACCGGAAAGTCGGTGCGGCGCATCGAGAGCGAGCCGCTACGGGGCAGCCCCGACGATCTGATCGAGGGTGTGCGCGTCGCCGCCTACCGCCTCCTCGCACCCGAACAGCTCCACGGCTCGATCCAGGTGCAGAGCGATCTCGTCGGCGCGACGGTGCAGCTCGACGGCAAGCCGGTCGGCAAGACGCCGTTGCCGAACCTCGGCGTGATCAGCCGCCAGCCGCTCGGCAAGCACCTGCTCCGCGTCGAGGCCGCCGGCTACGCGCCGTTCGAGGACGAGGTCGAGGTTCGCTTCCAGAAGGTCAGCCAGGTCGTCGTCCGGCTCCTGCCGTCGACCGAGACCATCGGCAGCGGGCGAACCCAGGAGGTTGCGCGCGAGCCGTTCTACACGAAGACCTGGTTCATCGTCGGCGTCAGCCTCGCGGCGATCGCGATCGGCGCGGGCATCGGCTACTCGATCGGCAAGGTCGACTGCCGCGTGATCGGCCCGACCGGGGAGATCTCGTCGTGTTGAAGCTCGTGACGGCGGTCATCGTGCTCGCGGTCGCACCGGCGCATGCCGAGCGGGTCGTGGCGATGTCGCCGCTGACCGCCGTCGGCAACGAGGACACGAGCGACTCCACGAAGAAGCTGACGGCGCAGCTCGAGGCCGCGATCACCGCGCAGCCCGACACCCGCCTGATCCCGGCGGCCGTCGTCGGCGACGCGATCAAGAAGGCGAAGAAGCCGCAGCTCCGGACATGCGAATTCGACGCCGCGTGCCTCACCGAGGTCGGGAAGCTCGTCGGCGCGACGGTGGTGATCGCCGGCGAGGTCGTCGGCATCGGCGACGCCAAGGTCGTCTACCTCGGCGCGACCGACGTCGTCGCCGGCAAGGAGCTCCGCTCGACCACGCTGACGCTCGGCGCGGCGCCCGGAATGGAGCGAGCGAGCGAACGCTCGCGAGC
>JACCTC010000279.1 GCA_013812655.1 Deltaproteobacteria bacterium
GCTCGTAGCCGAGCATCGTCGTCGGTTGCGGCTTCGCCTGGGTCAGCGTCTCGGGGAGCGACACCGTGAACCGCACGATGCCGAGCGAGTCGGCGTCGGCCTTGTCCGCGAGCTCGATCCGGCGACCCGCGTTGATCCGCGAGCTCACGCACGGCATCGCGACCCGCGCCGCGCCAGTCGGTCCACCTGCCCGGGGATCCTTGATCCAGGTGCCGAGCTCGACGAGCTTGCTGCCCGCGGCCACGCGCCACGTCAGCGCATCGGGCAGGCTGCCCTCGGCGCCCTCGACCTGCGGCAGGCAATCGCGGGTGCCGCGCGCGAGCTCGTCGAGGCTCGCCTGCAGGCCCTCGGGCTCGTCGAGCGCGCTCTCGACACTCGCCGACAATCGCGACAGCTGCGGATCGGTGAAGTTGAACGTCAGCGTGTACATGCGCTCGGCACGCGCCGGCAACCGCTTGCTTCGCAGCGTGCTGACGACGCACTGGTCGAGCGCCGAGGCACCGCCGCCTGCCGCGACGACGCGGCCGCCCGCATCGATCCGCAGCCCGACGCGCGCGCTCGTATCCGCGTCGGCGATCCACTTCGCGCACGGCGACAGCACGGCGAGCCAGCGATCGATCTCGACCTGATCGGCGAGCGACGCGCCGTCCTCGTTGATCAGATCCGCGACCTCGCCGCGAGTCACGAGCTGTGGGCGCGCGACCTGGCGCCACGGCAGCGCGGGGATCACGACGTTGACCGGCGGACCCGGATCGAGCTGCAAGGCGGCGACGCCATCCTCGTCGAGCACGGCCGTGATGCCGGCGTCGTTGGACTGCCACGCGCGCTTCACGATCACCTTCGCGTTCGCCACCACGCCACCGTCCGGGGTGGTCACCCGCACGAACAGCTTGTTGTTGAAGCCCTGGACCAGGCCGTCGCCGAGCTCGGTCACGGCCGACACCTGGATGCCGTCCTGGCTGAGCAGCACGGTCACCGCGCCCTCGACGCGATCGCCGGCAGGATCGATCGCGGAGATCCGCGCGGTCATCGTCGCCTGGCCCTGCAGATCGTCGGGGATCTTCGGCAGCGCGAGCTCGAAGCGCCCATTGGCCGCGGTCGCAGCGCGCTTCGGCAGCAGCTTCTCCAGCCACTCGCGCGGCGGTGGCCACGCGCCGCCGACGTTCCACGTGATGTCGAGCGTCGCGTTCGCGACCGGCGCGCCCGAGCTGTAGGTCACGGCGCCACGCACGACGGGCGTCTCGCCCGGCCGGTAGAAGCTCTTCGACGCCGTCGCCTCGACGCTGAACCGCGGCAGCGTGAATGGCTCGACGGTGAACGGTACCTCGTCCGTCGCCTCGGCCGATGTCCACGCGACCCGCCAGCTGCCGGTCTGTGCGCCCTTGTCGAGCGGGAAGCTTCCCGAGACCACGCCCCACTCGCCGGCCGGCGCCTTCTCCTCGAGGAGGATCTCGCCGTCGGGATCCTTGATGACCCAGGTGCCCGGTCGCCCGTCGATCGGCGCGAGGTCGCGGGCGCGCAGCACGACCGCGCGGAACTGGACCGTGTTGCCGGGCTCGTAGAGCGGGCGATCGGTCAGCACGTGGATCCGTGCGGGCGTGTAGAGCGGCAGCGGAACGTCGAGCTCGCCGGGCCCGATGCGCGTGCGGAACGTCGCGTGAAGCTGATAGTCGCCGTCGGGCACCTCGGGGAGCGTGACCACCGCGCGCCGCTCGAAGCCGTAGCGTCGCCAGCTCTCGACGGCGAGCGGCGTCGCCTTCTTGTCCGTGCCGATCAGCGTCAGCTTGATTGGCCCGAGCTCGTCGACCGGCACGCTGATCACGTGGTCGGACGCGTTCGTCGTGTAGTGCGCGGTCGCTCCGAACGTCACCGTGCCCTTCGCGCCGCGGCGAAGCGCCGACACCGTCAGCTGCGCGGTCTGGCGCACCTTGCCGTCGGGACAGGTCTGGACTCCGATGCCGTACCTGAGCCAGGCGTCCTGGCAGATATCGGTGTGGATGAACAACGCGCCTGCTGCCAGGCCCGCTGCCACCGCCACTACGTGCGCATTCTTCATGAGCGCTCCCCCGGCGACGAGCGTATCAGCTTCATCGAGCCGTTCGACAGCACCGGAATCGTCTGGTTCCGTCGGTGTTCGTCTCACGTCGCACCCAAGCTTCGCGATGGCTCGTGTGTCCCCTATGCTGCGCGCGTGCTTCGCTACCTCGATCCGCAGCCGCTCGCCCGCGAGCTCCCGGATCGATTCCCGAGTCCGTTCGCGACGCCACCGCATCCACTCGCGCGCGTCGCGGCCGAGCAGCTCCTCGACGAGCTGCGCGACGGCCTCGCCGGTGACGCCGGGCTCGAGGGAGGAGGCCAGGGAGGAGGCCAGGGAGGAGGCCAGGGAGGAGGAAAAATGTTCGGGGTGCTCGTCGTCGCCGATCGCGACGGCCGGATCGCCACGCTGCGCGGGTTCTCCGGAATGCTCGGAGGTCACTGGCACGTCGACGGCTTCGTGCCGCCGCTGTTCGATGTCGCCGCGCGCGACGCGGTGTGGCCCGCCGGCGAGGCCGAGCTGCGCACGCTCGCGCGACGGATCGAGGCGCTCGCGGGCGGCGAGACCGCGAGGTGTCGCGAGCAGCTCGCCGCGATCGACGACAGTCACGCGAATGTACTCGCGGAGCTCCGCGATCGTCACCGCGTCGATCGCGCCGCCCGGCGCGCCGCGCGTCATGCAGCACACGCGAGCTCGGGCAACGCCGTTCACCACGCGCTCGATCAGGCGAGCCGCGCGGATGCGGCCGAGAAGAAGCGCCTGCTGGCCGCGCACGCCGATGCGCGCGACGCGCTCGCTCGCCGGCTCGCCGTCCTCGACGACGAACGTCGCACCGTCGAGCAGCTACGCGCCGATCGCTCGCGTCATTACCTCGGGGTGCTGTTCGACACCTACGTGATCGCGAATGCACGCGGTGAGCAGCGACGGCTGCGTACACTGTTCGATCCCGAGATGCCGCCCGGCGGTGCCGGTGACTGCGCCGCTCCGAAGCTACTCGGCGAGGCGTATCGACGAGGGCTGCGTCCGCTCGCCCTCGCCGAGGTCTGGTGGGGCGCGCCGCCAGCAACCGGCGGCCGTCACGCCGGCGTGTTCTACCCCGCGTGTCACGGCAAGTGCGGCCCGATCCTCGCGCACATGCTCGAGGGGCTCGACGCCGATATGCCGCCGGTGTTCGGCCTCGCTCGGCTTGCGGATAACGAGCCGCGCGTGATCTTCGAGGACGAGTGGCTGGTCGTCGTCGACAAACCTGCCGGCCTGCTCTCGGTGCCGGGACGCAGCGGCCTCTTGCGTGACTCGGTGCAGGTCCGGCTCCGCGCGCGCTATCCCGCCGCGACCGGGCCGCTCGTCGTTCACCGGCTCGACCTCGAGACGTCGGGCGTTCTCGTCGCCGCGAAAGATGACGCCACGCACGCAGCGCTTCAGCGGCTGTTCGCGCGTCGCGAGGTGACGAAGCGCTACATCGCGTGGCTCGACGGGATCCCGGCGGCCGAACGGGGCGTCGTCGACCTCGCCCTCCGCGTCGACCTCGACGACCGGCCACGCCAGCTTCACGACCCCGTTCACGGCAAGCCGGCCGTGACGAGGTGGGAGGTCATCGCACGTGATCATGGTCGCACGCGGGTCGCACTGTTCCCGCAGACCGGTCGCACCCACCAGCTCAGGGTGCACGCTGCGCATGCGTGCGGCATCGGTGTGCCGATTGTTGGTGATCGGCTTTACGGTCGCGAAGCGGACCGATTGCAGCTCCATGCCGAGGCGCTCGCCTTCCTGCATCCCCGGACAGGGGCGCCGCTCCTCGTCGAGCGCATGGCCCCGTTCTGATTGCGCTTCTTTGCTTGCCAGCGGCCCTGATCCTCGCTCTGATGGCGGCTCGTGAGAGTTGCGTTCGGTACGGTGCTTGACCGCGCCTGGGGCACGACCCTTGGCGTGGTCGGACAGCGCAAGCTGAGCGGGCAGCTCGACCTCCGCGCAGATGACGGCAAGACGTACGCCATCGCGTTCACCGATGGCGTCGTCGTCGCGGCCACCTCGCCGCTTGCCAGCGACTCGATCGCGCGGATCGCGTTGACCAGCCACCTCGTGTCGTCGAGTCAGATCGGCGAGATCACACGTCGCCTCGCCGCTGCGCCGGAGCGCGACGAGGTCGAGGTCCTCGCCGAGACCACGCGGCTTGGCGTCGAGCACGTCGCGATCCTGCGTCGCAAGCTCACGATCGCGCGCGCGGCCCGCACGTTCTCGGTCGATCGCGGCGAGTTCGAGATCGTCGACGAGGTCGGAATCCCGGTACGGCCGGACTGCTCGGTGCCGCTCGGCGCGGTGATGTTCCATGGCGTCCGCATGAACCTGTCCGAGCAGCGGCTCGCCGAGGACCTGCTCGAGCTCGGCACCAGCTACCGCCTCCGCGAGATCTCCGACGACGACCTCGATGGCTTCCAGTTCGGCACCGACTCTGGCCTCATCATCGACGAGCTCCGCGAGGGCACCACGCTCGCCGCACTCGAGGCCAACCACCGCGACGTCGAGCCGCGCACGATGAAGGCCATGGTGTACGCGCTGGTCACGTGCGGTGCGTGCGAGGCGGTCGGTGGCAAGCCGGTCGATCGCGCGGCCGCTCATCCGCCCCCACCGCCGCTCTCACGAACGATCACCCCAACGAGCCGGACCGTCACCGAGGCGACGCTCGTCTCGCGGACGTCCACCGTCCGCGGCAACTTTGCGAGCCGGCCCGCCGTCGAGATGCCGCGCCGGTCCACCGTCGACTTGCCGCGCCGGCCCGCCGTCGAGACGCACCGGGCAGCCGACATCACCACGCCGCCGACCGGGATCTCGATCAAGCGCAGCAACGCGCCGACCATGATGGGTCAGCAGGCCAACCAGGCGCCGCACACGTCGCGGACGATCACCGCGCCGCGCACGATCACCAGCCGCGATCGTGCCGCCCGCGAGATCGAGGCCCTGATCGCGACGCGCATCGCGATGATCGAGCGCAACGCGGACCACTTCGCGGTGCTCGGTATCGTGCCCGAAGCGCCGGTCGAGGCCGTGCGCGCCGCTTACTTCAGCATGGCGCGCAAGCTCCACGCGGACTCGCTCAAGGAGGTCGGCATCGTCGACGAAGCGGGCCACGGACCACGGGTGCTCGCGCAGCTCAACGCCGCGTTCATGGTCCTCAGCGACGCGACGCGGCGGCGTGACTATGTCTCCGCGCTCAAGCGCGGCGAGCTGACCGCGGTCGCGCCGCGGGCCCGCACCGGCGAGCTCGACAAGTCCGAGCTCGCGATGGAGGCGTTCCAGCGTGGCGAGCTGGCCCTGCGCCGCGAACAGATCTCCGAGGCCGTCGACGAGCTCGGCAAGGCCGCGAGGCTCGCGCCGCAGAACCTCGACTACGCTGCGTTGCTCGCGTGGGCACGGTTCTGCGCGAGCGAGGACAAGCAATCGATCTCCGGCGAAACCCGGCGCGCTCTGCTCCGCGCGATCGATCGATCGTCCAACCCCCTCAACTGGCACTTCCTGCTCGGTCGCATCGAGCGGATCCTCGGTCGCACCCGCGAGGCGCTCGCGCACTTCCAGGAGGTGCTCGACGTCAATCCGGCGCACCAGGAGGCCGCCGCGGAGGTGCGCGTACTGCTGACCCGCACCAAAGAAAGCACCGAGTCGAAGGGCCTGTTCGGCCGCAAGCGCTAGTGCGGCTTGTCGGTCGGCACCTCGGTTGTCGCGCGGTCCTCGCGTGGCGGATAGAAGAACTCCAGCGGGTAGCGCAGGAACCGCCGGAGCACCGCGCCCGGTAGCGTCTTCCGCTCGCCGCGCGGCACGTCTCGCGCGCGCATCGCGACGACGAGCGCGAGCGCGAAGCTCACGCCGAAGTTCAGCATACCGATCACCACGATCCCGAGACAGGCCCGGATGAACTCACCCAGGCCGGCACCGTCGACGCCGAGCGACGACATCGAGAGCGTCAGCGATCCGGTCGACAGCGTGATGTGGCGGACATCGAGCGGCAGCCCGAAGAACTTGCCGAACACCGGCACCATCCCGAGCATCGTGCCGAGCGCGACGGAACCGCCGAGCCCTGCGGCGTGGTGCTCGAGGAAGCGCGCCCAGCGCGCCATCCGTGCCTTGCCGAGGCGTTTGCCCCAGCGATGATGCTCGATGGCCTCGGGCAGTCGCCGGTACACGATCCAGTTCTCGAACCAGCCGGCGAACAGGCTCGACAACCACAGCAGCACGCCGGTCAGCGCCCCGAAGAAGATCGTGCCCGAGCCGAACGGATCGAACGACGAGATCACCTTTTGGGAGTCCTCGCCGTCGAGGAACGTCGCCCCGGTCACCGACGTGAAGATCAGATCGAAGACGAGCGCGGTCACGATCACCGCGGAGACATTGCCGACGGCCGCCGCGAACTGCGACCGCGCGATCCGCGCGATCAACCGGACAAGCTCGTCGAGCCGGCCCGGCCCCGAGCGATCGCGAATCGTGCCTGCGAGCGCCGCGGCCGTCATCGAGGGCTGCTTGGTCGCGAGCGTGAAGCCGAGCAGCTGCATCACGATGAAGCTGCCCGCGTAGAGCACCGAGGACAGCACGCCGTCGATGAACAGCGGCCACTCGCCCCACTTCACCAGGAACTTGCCGGCGGCCGTGCCGAGCGTCAGCACGCCGCCACCCGCTGCCGACGCGAGCATCTTCCAGTACTCGCGCTTCGACGACGTCACGTAGTGCTCGCCCGTGCGGCCCGCGCGCTCGATCACCTTGCGGGCGAGCAGGCGCAGGTTGTCGCTGAGCAGCTGGGTGAAGCTGCGGCCGCCGACGAGCCCGCGACCGACCGCCGCGATCACCGCACGGATCTCGTAGGACGGCTCGATGTCGTCGTCCGCGTCTACGAATGGCAACAGCAGCTCGATGCGCGCGAGCCCGCGCTCGATCGAATCGAGCGAGTACACCACCTCGATCGAGACGCCGTGCTCCTCGAGCGCGACCTTGACGTGGTGGAGGTGCTGCCGCGCAGCCTCGATCAGATCCGGCATCTGCTGCGGCGTCGCGCGCGTCAGCAAGTACAGCGGTGACTCGCGGATCGCCCCGGCGGCAACGTGCGTGCGGAACGCCTCGGCCATGCCCTGTGCCGCGATCCGGGTCGTGATGAGGCTGATCGCGTCGTGGATCGACTCGCGCACCGGATTCCACGCCGGGTCACCCGCCGCAGCGAGCCGGTGCAGCAGCGGATCGGCCGCGGGTCCGAGCCACGCGAGATCGTCGACGGTGCGGATGATGCGGCTCGCGAGCGCCCACAGCTCGTGAATCGCCGGCGGCTCGGGCAACAGGCGGCGCGCGAGCCGATCCGTGGTCTCGGCGAGCAAGCCGCGGTCGTTGGGCATCCCGATCTCGCCGAACAACTTCACGGCGCGGGTTGCCTGCAGCACCGCCTGCAGCGTGAGCTGGAAGCGCCGGCGCGCGGCCGGGATGCGCTCGAGCGCGAGGACGAGGAGCTCGAGGCGCGCGAGCGCGGGATGCCCGGTCGGTGCGGGTACTTTCGGACCTGACACCACGAAGCGACCGAGCTGCTCGATCACGAGCAACTGCTCCTCGAGCGTCGCGTCGGGCCTGCACTTCGTGAGGAGGACGCGCAGGAGGCCGGCGGCGCGGCCATCGAAGGCGACGAGGATTCGCAGGAACTCCTCGCGCGACGGCAGCTCGTCGCTCGAGCCGCCGGTCAGGTCAGGCTCGTCGGAGAGATCCAGCGCGTCCACCGTTCGCGATGCTAACACCGTCGTAATCGAGAGGCAGCCGGATCGCGCTTACGATCGCCGGCCGCGACTGACGGCGACGAGATCGATGAAGCCGCGCGTTGGCTCGGTGTCGACGAGCTTGACTGTCACGAGATCGCCGACGTCGAGGCCCTCCTTGCCCTTGACGACGAGGCCCTCGGCGGGTGGCTTGAACAGCCGCGCGAAGGTTCCTTTCGGCGTGACGCCGGTGACGATCGCATCGAAGGTGTCTCCGATCCGCGACGACAGCAGCACCGCCGCCGCGACCTTGCGCATCGTGCGCTCGACCTTGCGGGCCGCGTTCTCGCGCTCCGTGCAGTGCGTCGCGAGCGCGAGGAGCTCGTCATCGGAGTACGGCGCGCGCTCGCCGGCCGCGGCGGCCTTGAGCAGCCGCTGCGTGATCAGATCGGGATACCGGCGGTTCGGCGCCGTCGAGTGCGCGTAGTCATCGACGGCGAGCCCGAAGTGGCCGGTGTCCGGATCGGTCGCGCGCTGGAGCCGGTACTCGCCCGGACCGAGCAGCTTGACGATCGAGAGCGAGAGATCTGCGAACCGCACGGGATCCGCCTTGCGGCGCGCCGACGCGAAGCTCGCGAGCGCTCGCCGATCGGGCTCGGCGGGCAGCTGCGTCCCGCTCTCGGCGGCGAGCGCGACGATCCGCTCCCACCGCTTCGGCGCGTGCACCACCCGCCGGATCGACGAGTATCCGCGCTGCTCGAGGTACCGCGCGGTCGCGCCGTTGACCGCGATCATCAGATCCTCGACCAGCTCGCGCGCGCGGCTCTTGTGCTGCAACTCGAGGTCGACGATCCGGCCGCCCTCGGCGACGGGCCGCGCCTCGATCGTCTCGAGCTCGAGCGCGCCGTGCTCGAAGCGGCGCTCGCGCAGCCGCTGCGCCGCCTCGTCGTGCAGCTGCACTTGCTCCGCGATCTGCGGATCGCGCGGCGCGGAGCCGTTCCCTTCGAGCCAGGCGCCGATGTCCTCGTAGACCAGCTTCGCCTTGTTCTGGACGCGCGCCGAGTAGATCTTCGTCGCTTTGTCGTCGAGCGTGCCATCCGGACGGACCACCATCTCGGTCACGACCGCGAGCCGATCCTGGCCCTCGAGCAGCGAGCTCTCGCCCTCGGACAGCACGCGCGGCAGCATCGGGAACGTCTGCACGCCGGTGTACAGCGACAGCGTGTTCGTCCAGGCGTACTCGTCGATCGGCGACCCCTTCGCGACAAACGCGTCGACGTCCGCGATCGCGACGTACATCCGGATCGAGCCATCGTCGAGGCGCTCGGCGACCTCGAGCTGATCGAGATCGCGGGACGTGTCGTTGTCGACCGAGGACCACGGCATGTCACGCATGTCGCGTGCGGCCGCGAGCTCGTCGCGCGTCACCGTGTCGTCGAGCGCCTGCGGAACGTCGGGTCGGAACCCGTTCTCGAGCAGCACCCGGCGCGCGACCTCGCGCATGTCGATATCGATCGCTTCGCGTCGTCCCATCACGTGATGCTATCGGAGACCCACGCGACGCGCCTTGTGTCGACGGGGTTTCCGTGCGAACCAACGCCCATGAGCGACCATCCGACTAACTTCGTAGGTTCCGTCGAAGAAGCGATCCGCACGGGCGTGGTGGCGAAGATCCCCGACGCCAAGGTCGAGGTCTCCGGCAGCGGTGGCCACTTCCGGATCGACGTGGTGTCCACGGTGTTCGCAGGCAAGAGCATGCTGGAGAACCAGCGTCTCGTGCTCTCGTCGATCAAGCATCTGATCAACGGCGACCAACCGCCCGTGCACGCCGTCGATTCGCTGACGACGCGCACACCTTGAAATGTGACCCTGAGGTCGAACTGAGGCCCGAATTAGCTCGGGCCTCCCAATGACGCAGCCGCATCGCGGCCGCGCAGCGCAGTCGCCTACTGCTCGTCCTTGGCAGCCGGAGCGCCACCCTCGTTCTTGATCGCCTGCACCTCGGTGCGAACGGTCTGCGCGAACGTCTTCAGTGCCTGCATCGCGTTACGAACGCGCGTGCCGGCCGCCTTGTTGCCGTCCTTGTAAAACTTCTCGAAGTCCGTGGCCATCTCAGCGACCAGCGCCTGCAGCTCCGCGTAACGGGCAACGGGGGCGCGGCCCTCGGACTCGGTGGTGTCGGTGTTCGTATTGGTCTCCATGAGGAGCCGACCTTGCCCCGACCGTCTGACATCTGCAACTTCCAACCACAACACAACGTA
>JACCTC010000289.1 GCA_013812655.1 Deltaproteobacteria bacterium
TGCGGACGCCGGTGGCAAGCCTGACACCGCCAGCACATCGGACAATGCTGGCGATGCGGCCACTGCCGCCGATGACAAGCCCGATGCCGCGGACGCGGTGCCCGCCACGGGCGGCACGGACTCCGACGGCGATGGCATGTCGGACGCGGCCGAGCAGCAGCTGAGCGCCGACGTCGACGTCAACGCGGCCGACGCCGATGGCGATGGCACACCGGACGCGCAGGAGGACGGCGACATCGACAACGACGGCGTCCCCGATGCCCAGGAAGAGGATCCGCCGACCGATCCGTTCGATGCCGACGGCGATGGCAAGCTCGAGCCCGACGAGATCGCGGACCGCAAGGAGTTCGCCGAGGTGTTCGACGACATCCCGAACGAGCCCGACGAGGCCGCGCTCGACGCGCGCGCCGAGGATGCCGAGCTCGCACCGTCGATGACGGTCGAAGATTTCCGCAAGGCCGTCCGGATCGTCAAGAAGATCGTGCTCGGCAAGATGGCCTTGAAGATCGCGAAGAAGAGCGATCAGCGGATGGTGAAGTTCTCGTGGATGGTGTTCGGGCTCTCGCTGTGCGGGCTGCTGCTGCTCGCGATGCCACTCGTGCTCGCGAAGAAATATCCAGGCCAGGGCAAGCTGCTGCTCAAGTACTCGGCGCTCGCCGCGGCCACGTTCTTCGTCACCGTCAACCTGTTCGGCGGCGTGCTGTTCGGGCTGCGCACCGTGCAGGGCGCGCTCTCGAACTACACGAACCCGAGCATCGCGATCGCCGAGGGCACGTTCGACACGCTCGATCGCAATGCCGACGAGTACGTCGTGACCGGCAAGGAGCTGTTCGCGCCGACGCTCGAGCAAATGCGCAACCACCCCGACGAGCAGCCCGCCGTGCTGCTCATCGAGAACGGCATGAAGATCGTCAAGGACGCGCGTGTGTTCATGTCGATGGCCAACCTGTTCAAGAACGTCGACTTCGTGTTCGGCGTGCTGCCAATCATCCTCACGTTCGTCACGCTGTTGCTGTTCCTGCTCGCGATCAAGCCGACGCTGATCGAGATCGTGAAGGTGCCGGCGGCCGCTGCTATGGGGAACGCGAGTGCCGGGCGCGATGTCGTGGGCAAGAGCGTGCACCGGGTCAAGAGCGAGCTGTTCGCGACCGCGTGCACGGTCGGCGTGCTCGTTACGCTGACGCTGGTGTCGTCGTTCGTGCTCGGCAAGATCGTCGGGCCCGCGCTCGACGCGCTGCTCGGCTACTTCAGCGCGGCAGTGCAATATCTCCAGTTCGTCGAGGGCGCGTCCTCCGGTCTCGTGTTCGTCACGCTGTTCGGCGTCATCTTGTTCCTCGTGCTGAACCTTGCCGCGCTGATCCTGTCGATGTCGTTCTTCCTCGGCAAGTCGCAGAAGATCTTCCAGGCGCGGTTCACCGATGGCGAGCCGCTCGCGAACCACCGCCGGTTCTTCCGCTGGGGTGTGCCGTCGGTGCTGCTCGTCCAGCTGTTCCCGCTCGTGTTCGTGTTCATCGCAGGCGCGCTGCTCGGCAAGATCAACGACAGCCTGCTCGCGGGCGTGACCGACGCCGAGGCGGTGCCGTGGACCCAGCTGCTGCTCGCGGGTCCGGCGTTCCTGGTCATCGCGTTCGCGGTGCTGTTCTGGGCGGCGCGCGGGTTCAAGGCGATCAAGTTCCTGCAGGGCTACAAGGTCAAGTCGAAGACCAGGCGCCCGGCGGCGAGTGCTCCCGCGCAGCCGCTGCCGCCCTCCTGACGTCGCGTTTTTCGCGGTAACCGTGCCGTCCGCCGCGAGATCCGGTGTTACGAACGATCCGGCGACGGCCCCTGCTCGTAGTGAGCCAGGACCATCCCGTCCCGAGGAATTAGACGATGCGTCAGCTTCAATCGATCTCGATGACCCTGTTTGCCACGCTGATGATGGCCGGCCTGACCGGAGGCTGTGGCGGCAACAAGAAGGCCGACACCACCGCGGCCGCCGCCCCGGCCGACAAGTCGCTCTACGACCGCCTCGGCGGCCTCGATGCGATCACCGCCGTCGTCGACGATTTCGTCGCGAACGTCGCGGCTGACACCCGCATCAACGCGATGTTCGCGAACGCCGACATCAAGAACCTCAAGGCGAAGCTCGTCGAGCAGATCTGCGAGGCCACCGGCGGCCCGTGCAAGTACACGGGCAAGAGCATGAAGGAGTCGCACGTCGGCATGAACATCACGGAAGCCGACTTCAACGCGCTCGTCGAGGACCTCGTGAAGTCGCTCGACAAGTTCAAGGTCCCCGAGAAGGAGAAGGGCGAGCTACTCGGCGCGCTCGGCGGGATGAAGGGCGACATCGTCACCGCGCAGTAGCGGTCACGTACGCCCGGTCCCGGAGTGCGCCGCGGTTGACCGACCCCGGTGACGATGGAACAGTGGCGGCGATGGAGAAGTCAGCCGGTCAGCTCGGCGCTGCCGAGAAGCTCGCGCTGCTCACCAAGACCGCGAGCTTGCTCGCCAGCTCGACCGACTTCCAGACAACGCTCGAGAAGACGATCGAGGCGTGCCTGCCACACGTCGCGGACTTCGGCTTCTTCGCCTGCGCGTCGATCATGATCAGGTCGTCCGCACGGCGCGCGCGTACAACGACGCGCGCATCGAGGCGATCCTGCGTCCCTCGCAGTGGGTACGCTCCGAGCGCACCGACATGAACCTGTGCGGTCTGTCGACGGGAAGCTCGGGCTATCATCCCGCGACCGACGATGTCTGGTACCAGGCGATCGCGGTCAACGAAGGGCACCTCGAGGTGCTGCGTTCGCTCGCCTTTCGCTCGATGATCACGGTGCCGCTGCGCACGGCCAACGAGGTGATCGGCGCGCTCACGCTGTTCTACGGCACCTCCAGGCGGAGCTACACGCCTGCGGACGTCGCCTTCGTCGAAGAGCTCACCGCGCTCGTCGTCCCGTTCGTGATCAACGCGCGGCTGGTCGAGCGCCAGCGACGCGTCGAGGAGGCGCTGCGCAGCAGCGAGGAGCGGCTCCGGCTCGCGATCGATGCCGGTCAGCTCGGCATCTGGGACTGGAACATCGTGACGAACGAGGTGGTGTGGTCCGATCGGGTCTACGAGCTCCACGGTCTGGTCCCGGGGAGCTTCGGCGGACGCGTCGAAGACTTCGCAGCGCTCGTCCACGAGGACGATCGGCCGCATGTCCAGGCCGCGATCGCGGACGCGATCGCGCACAGCGGCACGTACGAGGTCGAGTTTCGCGTGTCGCGCGATGGCCCTGTCCGCTGGCTGGCGACGCGCGCCACGGTGGTCCGCGATGCGGCTGGCGCGCCGCTTCGCATGGTCGGCGCGACCTACGACGTCACCTCGCGCGTCGAGCTGTTGGCCGCCGAGCGCCTCGCGCGCGAGCGACTCGAGGTCCTCGCGCAGGCGGGCAAACTGCTGACCAGCTCGCTCGACCGCGACGCGACGCTCGCGGCGATCACGACCGCGGTCACGCCGGCGCTTGCCGATTGGTGTCGCGTCGACCTGCTCGACGACGCGGGCGTCTTGCGCCACACGGTCTCGCACCACGCGGATCCCGACCGAGCACGGCGTGGTGCCGCGCTGTCGAAACAGTTCCGCTTGCCCGCGACGTCGGTCGGTTCGGTCGCCTGGGTCGCCGCCAACAACAAGCCTTACACGACCGCGTTCGACGCGGAGAAGCTCGCGGCCTTGCCGCCGTCGGACATGATGACCTTCGTGATCGAGAACCGGCTGCGCAGCATCCTGAGCGTGCCGCTGATCGCTCGCGGTCGCACCCTGGGCGTGTTGACCGTCCTGCGTGACGATCAGCGCGCCCGGCAGCTCGGCGCCGAGGACTTGCCACTGTTCACGGAGCTCGCGGGGCGCGCAGCGCTTGCCCTCGATAATGCACGACTGTATGCGGAGGCCGAGCGCGCCCGGACCGACGCCGAGAGAGCGAATCGCGCGAAGGACGAGTTCCTCGCGATCCTCGGCCACGAGCTCCGTAACCCGCTCGCGCCGATCGTCTCTGCCCTCCACCTCATGCAGATGCGAGACGACCGCCATCCACGGGAACGCTCCGTGATCGAGCGGCAGGTGGCTCATCTCTCGCGGCTCGTCGACGACCTCCTGGATGTTTCACGGATCGTGCGTGGCAAGGTCGAGATCGCGCGGACGCGCATCGACCTCGCGGAGATCGTGGGCAAGGCGGTGGAGATGACCGGACCGCTGTTCGCCCAGCGTGGTCTTCGCCTCGAGGTCTCGCGAGTGTCGCCGAACACGTGGGTCGACGGCGACCCGGTGCGCCTCGCCCAGATCGTCAGCAATCTGCTGACGAATTCGGCGAAGTTCTCGTCGGACGGCGGGCGCGTCGACGTCAGCGTCATCCATCACGACGGACGCCACGTGCTCAGCGTGCGCGATGAAGGCGACGGAATCACCGCCGAGCTTCTCCCGGACGTGTTCGGCCTGTTCGTGCAGGGGCCGCAGACGCTCCATCGCGAGCGCGGCGGCCTCGGCCTCGGCCTCGCGATCGTGAAGAACCTTGTCGAGCAACACGGTGGATCGGTCGAGGCCCACAGCGACGGCGCAGGTCGTGGCGCGACGTTCGTCGTCCACCTGCCCGCCGCGCCTGCCCTCGCCGTGCAGCCTCCGGTCTCGGCGCGGTCGGACTCGTCACCCCGTTCCGGGCGCATCCTCATCGTCGACGACAATGTCGATGCGGGCGAGCTGCTCGCCGAGCTGCTGCGAATCGTGGGCTACGACGTCACCTTCCGATCGGACGGCGCGGCGGCGCTCGAGATCGTTGGTGTCACGCGACCCGATGTCGCGGTGCTCGACATCGGCTTGCCCGGCCTGGACGGCTACGAGCTCGCGCGTCGCCTGCGCGCCGACGCGTCCCTTCAGCCCCTGCGGCTGATCGCATTGACCGGCTATGGCCTGGCGTCGGATCGGAGCCGCGCCTCGGAGGCCGGCTTCGATCTCCACCTCGTGAAGCCCGTGAACGCGACGAGCTTGATCAACGCGCTCGATCAGCTGCTCGGTCGCTGACCTCAGCGCGAGCCGCAGCCGACGCGCGCGACGTCACCGACGCGGCGAAACCGCCGGTGCTCGTCGAGCTTGTAGTGCAGCGAGCAACTCGGCGAGTGCGTCGGCCACATCCACCGGTCTTTACCTCGCTCGTGTGCGTCAGCCGAGCCAGCGGATCGACTGCGCGATCGCCTCGGGGCGGATCAACGCGGGACAACCCGCCCAATACATCTTGGGCTCGTTTCCGTAGCGCAGCATCGCAGCGTGATTGGTGCGAACCGCGTCACGCTTCGGATCGGGATCGGAGAATCCGAGCGAACGTCGAAGCCGCTCGAGATCGGTTGGCTTGCCGGTCAGCAAAGACCATCCAGCGCCGATGTTCTGGTTTGCCGCGAACTTCTTCAGCACCTCGACCGAGTCGGTCTCGGGCTGCAACGTCAGCGAATAGAAGAATACGTCCTTGCCCATCCGCGGCTCGAGAAGCTTGTGCACCTTGCGCAGGTTCGCTGTCGTCGGCACGCACGTGCCGTTGCACGTCGCGTACATGAAGTTGAAGACGACGATCTTGTCCTTCACGAGGTCGCTGTAGAAGCGGACTGTATTGCCCTCGTGCGTCTGGAGCTCGACGTCCGGGAAGTACTTCTGGCGCATACGCTCGCGAGGGTCAGATTTGACCCACCGCTTCTTCTTGCGTGGCTTGGCTTCTGCCGGATTCGCGATCGTGGCGAGCGGCGCGGCGATGATCCCCGCGAGCATGGTTCGTCGATTCATGATCTTCGCTCCGATCAAGGTCGAGTCTTGGTGTCGCCCAGGTCCTCGATGTCCCACCGCAGCATCATGGCGTGGTCCTCGTGGACGGTGTTGTGGCAGTGCATCGCGAATCGCCCGCGGAAATCGCGGAATCGCATCAACACCTCGACACGCTCTCGTTCTTCGAGCCGTGTGACGTCTTTGCGCGAGTACTCCACACCGGACGAGATCGAAGACCCGTTGCGAGACAGCATCTGGAACTCTTCGAAGTGAACGTGGATCGGATGGGCCCACCCGCGCGATCCTTGGAAGATCCATTTCTCCGTCGTGTTGCGCTGCACGGTGAACCGCGGTGTCGCGCAGTCGCCGGACATCAGCACCCCATTGACAGCCCACAGCCCATCCTTCTTGTCGAACTCGAAGGTGCGCGTGACGCGCGGGGTCTCCGTACGGTTGGGCAACGCGTAGAAGGTCGGCCCGGTTGCCGGATCGACGCTCGCATCGCTTGCAACGGTGCCGATACGGAACTCGAGCAACCGATCGCCCTGACCTGCTGACTGGAGGCGGCTGTCGGGAAGCTGGCCGTCTGTCTGCGGCAATCTGTTCTCGAGGATCAGCCGCGGCGGATTGTTCGGGATCTTCGCGAAGTCGACGACGATGTCGATGCGCTCTGCGACCCCGAGCCGGATGTGCGTGACCTGCACCGGCTTCGGCAGCAGATTGCCGTCGTTCGCGATCACCCAGAACGGGATGGTGGTCCCCAGATTGTTGGGGTCGGTGAGGAACAGGTCGTAGAAGCGTGACGGACCGCCGTTCAAGATCCGGAAACGATAGCGACGCTTCCTGGGCTCGAAAAACGGCTGAATCTTGCCGTTGACGAGGAACTTGTCGCCAAGCATGCCGGCGGTGTTGAACAGGTCGAACATCAAGAGACCCGTATCGGGGTCGTACAGCTTGTCGTTCAACATGAGCGGGATGTCGAAGTCCGGGAAGCTCGGCAAGCGGAAGCCGGTCGTCTCGTTGCCGGTGTCCGAATTGTTGAACAGCAGGTAGAAGCCCGCGAGCCCCTTGTATGCGTTCTGCGCGGTGAACTCGACGCGGTGGTCGTGATACCAGAGCGTGCTCAACGACTCGTTGATGTCGCCGCCCTGCGCCGTGTGCGTGCTGTCGAAACCGGCGAGCACGTTCGGGTAGTGCTGGTCGTACCAGAACCCGCGGGCGACGTAGTCACACGGAAACCCGTCACTCTCCGACGGCGTGTGCCCGTTGTGGAGGTGGGTGCTGACCTCGGGGAATCCGAAGCCGCCGTTGTCTGCGGGAAGGTCGTTGAAGTTGCGGACGAGCACGGGCTCGCCGTACTTCGCGACGTAGGTCGGCCCCGGACTTCGGCCATCGAAGCCCCAGACCGTCTGGAGCGGAAGGTCGGGTGAATGGCTCGCCTGGGCCGCACGTTGACGGACCTCGTACAGCTTCGCCGGCGAGAACCGCGTCAACGCTTGATGCGAACGCGTGCGGCGTTCGCCGGCGGCCGTATTCGGCGCCACGCTCGGTGCGGGCGACAGCGATGATACCGGCTGCTTGACGACCATCCCGCCGTTCATGTGCGTCGGTAGCGGCTCGATGAACGCGCGCGTCGGTGGTGTTACCGGCGTGCCATGGTCGGCATACGCAGGTCGCACGAGCCCATCTCGTGCGACCAGAGCTCCACCGGTCGTGACGAGCCCGAGCTTCACCAGATCGCGTCGCGTCAATCCGGCGCGAACGAGCTCCTGGCGATTGCGTAGTACTTCCCGTAACCAGCGTGGAACGCGGTAACGCAAGCTTCCCCCAATCCTTGTATGACCGTCAGCGCCCTGGGCGTGGTCGTTCAGCGAACGAGGTTAAGCCGTGTCCTTCCGAAGCGTCAACCACTCCTGCCGCGGACGAATACGGCCACGCGAAATACCTCGTGGATCAGGTCGAGGGTCGACGAGCTCGCGCGCTCGTCACTCGCGAGCATCGATGACGGTGCGGATCACGCGCAGCAGGTTCGCGGCCGTGTAGGGCTTCGACACGAAATCGTGGACGCCGGCGCCGAGGGCCTGCTCGTCGCTGTCCATACCACTCGATCCGACGATCCGGGCTTTCGGATCGATCGCCCGGATCGCGCTGATCGTCGTCGGCCCATCCATGATCGGCATCGACATGTCCGTCAGCGTCAGGGCGATACGGTTCGCATGCGCCGCGTACAGCGACACAGCCTCGCGACCGTGGCAAGCGAGCAGGACGGTGTAGCCCGATCGTTCGAGCGTCCGTGCCGTGATGGTGCGGATGCTCGCCTCGTCCTCGACGACGAGGATGAGCTCGCCCTGGCCGCGCGGCGGGCGGGACGTCTCCATCCTGGCCTCGACGGCGACCGCGGCATGGACGTCGGCTGGCAGATAGATCTTGAACCGAGTGCCCCTGCCGCTCTCGGAGTAAAGGTGGATGAAGCCGCCGTGACTGCGCACGATCGCGTGGCAGGTCGACAGACCCAGGCCGGTGCCTTTGCCGACCTCCTTGGTCGTGAAGAAGGGCTCGAAGATCCGCTGCAGCGTCTCGGGATCCATCCCGCGGCCGGTGTCGCGCACCGCGATCTCGGCCACGCGGCCGCCCGCGAGGCCGCGCTCCTGCGCCCATCCGCGCGCGAGCACCCGCGGCTTCGTCGCGATCTGCAGGACGCCGGCGCCGTCGATCGCGTCGCGCGCGTTGGTCGCGAGGTTGAGCAGCACCTGCTCGATCTGCGCGGTGTCGACTTCGATCCACAGCGGCTCGCTGCAGAGGATCAGGCGCAGGGTGATCGCCTCGCCGAGCACGCGTCCGAGGAACGTCTCGTTGCGCCTGACCACGTCGTTCAGGTGAACGGTGCGCGGCTGCAGCATCTGCCGGCGGCCGAAGGCGAGCAGCTGCCGCGTCAGATGCGCCGCGCGATCCGCCGCGCGCTTGATC
>JACCTC010000295.1 GCA_013812655.1 Deltaproteobacteria bacterium
CGTGACTGGGATGCGATCGTCGCGCACTGGCTCGCACCGAGCGCACTCGCGGCGCTGCCTTCGACGGCGCCGCTCACCGCGATCGCGCACGGTGGCGACATCCACACGCTGCGCCGGCTGCGCCTCCTCGCACCCGTGCTCCACGCGCTTCACCTCCGGCGCGCGCGACTCGTGTTCGTCAGCGAGGAGCTCCGCGCCATCGCGCGTTCCGCTGCACCGCGCCTCGCTTCGTGGCTCGCGACGGCCGTCGTCCAGCCGATGGGGCTCGACGTCGCGCACTTCGCGGCGCTCGGCCGCGCACCGACGACACCACCGACGATCCTCGTCGCGGCGCGGCTCGTCCCGATCAAGGGTGTCGACGTCGCGATCGACGCGGCGAGCCAGCTCGCGACGCGCGCGCGCCTGGTGATCGCCGGTGATGGTCCCGAGCGCGCTGCGCTTGCAGCGCGCGTGGGCTCGAACCCCATGATCGAGCTCGTCGGCGAGGTCTCGGCCACCGCGCGTGATCAACTGCTCCGCGAGGCGAGCGTCGTGGTCGTGCCGTCGCGCGTGGTGGCGAGCGGCCGCACCGAGGGCTGTCCGATGATCGCGCTCGAGGCGCTCGCCGCCGGCGTGCCGGTCGTTGCCTCGGCCGTCGGCGGACTCGCCGAGCGCGGCGCACCGATCGAGCTCGTGCGTGCCGACGATCCGCCCGCGCTTGCACGCGCAATCGCGCGTGTCCTCGCACGGCCCTGCTCGGAAGCTGAGCTACGCGCCGCGGTGGTAGATCTCGACTGGATCGACGTCGCGAACCGCTTAGTGAGAAACAAATGACTCGCCGCGCTGCGTAATGACGTGCGCACCCCCGATCTACCAGTCCAGTGGTCGGACCAGGGACGACGCCAAACCGTTGCAACTACGTGACGTTCTCGGAGATCTCGTGCGATGAACAGCCATCTCATGGCGGCACGCTTGCTGCTATTCGCCGAGTCGATGTCCGACAGTCCGCGGTACGACGTTTCCGTCATCTTGCCCTTTGGCGACGACGAGGAGGCCGTTGGTATCGCGGTGCGCCGGACCGCGGAGCATCTCCGCGCGCTGTCCCTCAGCTTCGAGATCCTCGCGATCGACGAGGACTCTGGCGACAACTCGCACGCGGTCCTCGCGCTGCTGCGCGCCGAGGTTCCCGAGCTTCGCGTCACGCATGCATCCGGCCGTGGCCGCGGTGTCGACGTCGGTGCGGGCCGGGCGCAAGGTGCGCTCCTGCTGGTCTCGACGCCCGATGTCGCGAGCGCCGCGCTCGATGGTGCCGGTGATGCGTGTCGCCGGTTGCTCGCTGGCGAGGGTGATGCCGAGGTCGCGCTCGGGCGCTATACGATCGCGCACCGGATCCGGTCGCTGCCCGCGTTCCGTGGCGCGCGCCTCGTCGGCGTCGCGATGCATCGCCGGCTCGCCAAGCGCCTCCAGGTGCGGAACCTGTCGCTGCGCATCGCGGGCCCCACGGGCGTCGCTGCGAAGTCTGCGGTCAGCCGGTTGCGGGCTTTCGCGCGCATCGGTTAGCTCGTCGCGGGCACCTGCGTGATCGCGCTGCTATAGTCCGGCCGTGTACTGGATCCTCGCGATCGCGGCGCTCGGCTTCCTGATCGTCGTCCACGAGGCCGGCCACTACTTCGTCGCGCGCTGGTGCGGCATGCGCGTCGAGCGCTTCAGCATCGGCTTTGGCCCGGGCATCAAGGCGCTGACCTACAAGTCGAAGAAGACCGGCACGATCTTCCAGATCGCGCCGATCCCGTTCGGCGGGTTCGTCGAGATCCGCGGCATGAACATCGCCGAGGACATCGATCCCGACGACACCGAAGCCTATCCAAACCGCCCCGCGTGGCAGCGGTTCGTCACGATCTTCGCGGGGCCGGCGACCAACTACCTCTCCGCGATCGTCCTCGCGTTCGGCCTCTACACGTGCGCCGGCGTCGATAGCACGCAGGCGTACTTCGGCGTCGCCCAGGTGCTCCCCGACTACGACGCGAGCGGCAAGCTCGAGAAGAACGATCGCATCCTGAAGGTCGACGACGTCCCGCTGTTCGTCGGCGTCGGCGAGACGCTCACCGAACGCGTGACCAAGCGCCAGGGCGCGCCGCTCAAGCTCACGGTGCGTCGCGACGGCAAGCTGCTCGACGTCACGATCACGCCGAAGCCCGGCAAGGACAAGGACGACAAGCCGATCTTCCTGCTCGGCATCAAGCCGTCGGTGCAGACCGAGAAGATCGACGTCGGCGTCGTCGAGGCCGCGGGCCGCGCGATCAAGTACCCGGTTCTCCAGACCGAGCGGATCATGGTCGGCTTCTACGACATCATCACCGGCAAGGAGAAGGCGGACGTCGGCAGTGTCGTGCGGATCGCCGACGAGTTCGAGAACGCGTTCAGCATCAGCATGGAGCGCGGCATCGAGCTGCTGATGATGCTCAGCGTCTATCTCGGTCTGTTCAACCTGTTCCCGCTCCCCGCCCTCGACGGCGGCCGCCTCGTGTTCCTCGGCTACGAGATGGTGACGCGCCGGCGCGCGAACCCGAAGATCGAGGCGATGATCCACATGGGTGGGATCATGGTGCTCGGCGTGCTGCTCATCCTCGTGACGATCAAGGACTGCAGCCGCTTCTTCTGATCTGCGGCGCCGGTTCGCCGGCCTGCTAAGGTGCGGCCGTGCTCGCCGGCGAGGTTCTCGATCGTGTCCCGACCGAGCCGGGCGTCTATCTGTTCAAGGACGCCCGTGGGGCCGTGGTCTACGTGGGCAAGGCGAAGAACCTGCGCACGCGCGTGCGCCAGTACTTCCGCGAGGGCGGCGACGAGCGGTTCTTCGTCGCGGCGGGCTTCCTCGGCCGCGCGGTCACCGACGTCGAGACGATCGTCGTCACGTCGTCCAAGGAGGCGTTGCTCCTCGAGAACCACCTGATCAAGAAGCACCAGCCGCGCTTCAACGTGAAGCTGCGCGACGACAAGCAGTACCTCGTGCTGCGGCTGGTCGATCCGGCGGTACCCGCAGCGACGCCCGACGCGACGCCCGACGCGACGCCCGACGCGTCACTCGGCACGCCTGGCACGACGCTGGAAGCGCCGCCGATCCCGAAGCGCGACGTCTATCCGCGCATCGAGGTCGTCCGCAACATCCGCGACGACGGCGCGAACTACTTCGGCCCGTATCACTCGGCGACGTCTGCGCGCGAGACCCTGCGGATCCTCAACCGGCACTTCCAGCTGCGGACCTGCACCGATCACGTGCTCGAGACCCGCGGCCGGCCGTGCCTCCAGTACCAGATCAAGCGGTGCTCCGGCCCGTGCGCGATCGACGTCGCGCCGGCGGCGTACGCCGAGCAGGTCGAGGACGTGAAGATGTTCCTCGGCGGCAAGAACGTCGAGCTCGTGCAGCGGCTGCGCTCGCGCATGGCGATCCGCGCGGATACCGAGGACTTCGAGACCGCGGCGGCGCTGCGCGACTCGCTGGCCGCCGTCGAGCGCACTCTCGCGAAGCAGCACATCGTCCAGGACGACTTCGTCGACCAGGACGTCTGGGGCCTCTACCGCCAGGCCGATGCCGTCGAGGTCGTCGTGCTGTTCGTGCGCGCGGGCAAGCTCGTCGGGCGCCGCGCGTTCCAGCAGAAGGATCAGGAGCTGCCCGATGCCGCGGTGATCACCGAGCACCTGCAGCAGTACTACGCGACCGGCACGTTCATCCCCGACGAGATCGTCGTCGGCGTCGACCTCGAGGATGCGGACGTGCTCGCGGACTGGCTCGGCACGGCGCGCGGCAAGAAGGTCAAGATCTGCGAGCCGCGACGCGGGACCCGGGCACGCCTCGTCGAGCTCGCGGATCGCAACGCCGAGGCGTCCGCGACCTCGCGGCGCAACAAGGACGCCGACGCCGAGGCGCTGCTCGGCAAGGTCGCGACGCGGCTCGGGCTACCGCGCCCGCCGAAGCGCATCGAGTGCTTCGACATCGCGCACATCCAGGGCACGACGACGGTCGCCGCGATGGTGACGTTCGTCGACGGCGTGCCGGCGCGTGGGCTCTATCGCAAGTTCAAGATCAAGTCCGTCGAGAACAACGACTTCGCGGCGATGTACGAGGTCCTGACGCGTAGGTTTCGGCGTCAGGAGACCGACGATCCGGCGTGGGCGCGGCCCGACCTGCTCGTGATCGACGGCGGCAAGGGCCAGCTCGGCATGGCGGTCGCGGCGCTGACCGATCTCGGCGTGCCGCTCGGCGGCGAGACCGGCGTCGAGGTGATCGGCCTCGCGAAGGAGCGCGAGCTCGAGGCCGGCGGAACGCCCGATCGGATCTACCGCCGCAACATCAAGGACTCGATCGCGCTGCGCCCGAACTCCCCGGAGCTCTACGTGCTCGCGCGGATCCGCGACGAGGCCCATCGGTTCGCGAACACGTTCCACCGCGATCGCCGCAGCAAGCTGATGCTGAAGAGCGAGCTCGATACGATCCCCGGCATCGGCGCGACCCGCCGCCAGCGCCTGCTCAAGCACTTCGGCAGCGTACGCGCGGTTCGCCAGGCCACGCTCGAGGAGCTCGCGAAGGCACCGGGCATGAACAAGAAGGCGGCCGAGCAGGTCAGCCGCTACTTCGTCGAGCGCGAGCAGCTCGAGGCCCAGGCCGAGCGCGACTACCAGGCCGCGCCGATCGAGGAGATCGGCGAGGAGATCGGCGCGGAGGTCGGCGCGGAGGTCGGCGACGAGGTCGGCGGAAACGTTGGCGTGGACCTCGGCGCCGAGATCAGCGACGACGCGCTGACCGCACCGGCGATCGAGTCCGAGGCCGATGCGAACGTCGAAGGCCGCGCTGGCGACGTCGACGTCGATGCCGAGGCGGGCGCCGGCGACGACACCGGCGTGAAGCTCTGATTCCGGATAACGACTCAGCCGCGCTCGATCGCGGCCACCCAGCGGTCGTAACGACCGTGCTGAGCGGCCGCGGCATCCGCGAGGATCATCACGACCTCGTGGATGTGCGCGAGCTCGATCGGGTCGACGCGGAACACGTGCGCGCCGAACGGCCGCTCGCGGTCGGCGTCGTGCGACGCGATCTCGAGCTCGAAGCCCTCGCGCCTCGCTGCCTCGACGAACGCGTCGCGCGTCTGCCCTGTCGGAAACGACGCGTGATGATCGACGCGGCGCGGCGTGCGCAGCGCATCGCCCTGCTCCTGGAGCACCTGCGCCATCCGGCGGTCATCCATCCACTGCCGGCGCTCGGCGTCCGGCAGCAGCAGCTCGCGGTAGTAGCGCCAGTCGGGATCCGGCGCGGCACTCGCTTCGCCACCCCGGTCGTCGCGCGTGTTTGCGACCTCGCGTAGGCAGTCGAGCTGCCCCGCGGCTCCGTAGAACGTCACCTCCCAGGTGCCGGCGGTGCGGAGTCGTCCGACGTAGACGAGATCGAGCTCCTCGGCTTGCTCGATCACCGCTTCTTCGCACGCGTTCGCGAGCTCCGCTTCCTCCGCCGTGCCGATCCCGTGCGGGCCCGGATCGCGGAGCTGCCAGGTGACCGAATACCGCGTGTCAGCACCCACCACCGCGTCGTGCTCGAAGCGCAGGTTCACGTAGATCGAGGCGTGTGCGCCGTCGACGAGGCACGGATAGAAGTCGTAGTCATCGTCGACAGCGCTGCGCATGTCACGTGACTCAGCTTGCGGTGCCGCAGTCCTTCGCGCAGCTCGTCGCGGTCTCGCCGCAGCGCGGGTTGCAGTAGCCGTCCCCGCACTTGCCGCACGCATTGATCGCGCTCTCGGCGTCGAGCTCGACCGCGGAGGTCGAGGTCCCGCAGTCTCGCGGGCAGCTGGTGGCGGTCTCGCCGCAGCGCGGGTTGCAGTACCCGTCTCCGCACTTGCCACACATCCCGGCAGCCTCGTCAGCCTCGCACTGTGCGGCGATCGAGGTCTCGCCTCCTCCGCAATCGCGCGGACAGCTCGTCGCAGTCTCGCCGCAGCGCGGGTTGCAATATCCATCGCCGCACTTGCCGCAGGCACCGGCGGTCTCGGTCGATGGCGTGTTGACCGGATCTTGAACGGAGCGCGCGTCGGGTGCCGCGAACATGGCCAGCAGGCCGACCCCGATACAGAGCGTGACGTTTCGAATCAAAGTTGTCATGACGATCCTTTCTGGCGAACGGTCGCAGATGGTCGGGTCGAGCGGCAAGCGCTGGCAGCGATCACCTGCCCGTGGTCGTGCGGTTGCGACCCTGATCTGCGTAGGATGCTGCCGATGCGGTGGCTCATCACGCTGGGTATCCTGTGCTCGTTCGCGCGCCCGGCTCGCGCGGACCTCGCTTCCTCGATCTATGGAGACGTCCGCGACGTCGTGGAGGAGCTCATTCAATCGGAGGTCACGACATCGGTCGTGCGAACGGTCGAGGCGCGCAGCCCTGCCCTCGCGTTCTACATGCACGGAACCCTCGAGCGCCTCGCGTCGCCGTACTGGGGCAGCCTCGGCCGGGTCCTCAAGGATGACCTCACCGTCGCGGTCGCCGACTTCGTGTACTGGCACATGTCAACCGGCGGCGGCGACGGCGACATCGTCGCGAGCGCGAAGCGGTTCTTTCGCTGCGCGACGGTGACCGCGGACGTCAACGAGGCGTGCAAGCGGCTCGTCGTCGCGATCGTCCAGCAGCGCCGGCCGCTCCTCGAGGTCGAGTGCCGGCGCACCAAGCCGCTCGCCGACCGCCGGATGGCCTGTCACGTCGGGCTCGCGGTGCTCGCGGCGCTCAAGGGCCGCGGCGAGGTCCGCCAGCACCTCGTCGACGCGCTCTCCGAGGTCGTGCTGATGGAGGTCGCCGATCGCACCGTCGGCAACCGGATGCGCGACGTCCTCACGAAGTGGCTCGACCTGCCGAAGGATCTGCCGACCCCGCTGCTCGAGGCGCTCGCGAACCCCGATCTCGGGCCGCTGCTCACCGACGCGGCGCTCGAGACCCGCTGCGCCAACTGGGTCGAGATCAAGGCCGCGATCGACGATCACACCGGTCCGCTGAGCTGGCTGTGCTTCGCGGTGACGCACAAGCAGCTCGAGACGAACCTCCAGGCGACGGTAACGGTGAAGGAGACCGCTCATCCGGCGTTCACGCACGTCGTGCCGTACTGGGAGATCGAGAAGGCGAGCCGCGACTTCGATACCGATCGGCTCGACGACGACGTCACGTACCGGATGTTCGCCGAGCTCGCCTGGGACAAGGAGTGTCCGCCGGGCAAGGAGGGCGAAGCGGGTCCGTGCGCTGGCAAGCGGTTCGAGACCGGCGTGCAGATCACGGTCGCGTGGCTGCGCCGCCCGCCGTTCAAGGTCACGCTGTCCCCGACCGGCAAGTTCACCGGTGCGCCGCCGCGGTTCCTGGTGTCGCCGCTCCTCAAGTTCCGCAAGCTGATGCGCCGGATCCACGAGCTGCGGTCGCTCGTCCCGCCGTCGCTCTCGGGCGCGCTGTTCCACGCCGGGCAGAGCGTCTCCGCCGACACCAAGGCCGTGCTGCGCGCGGCGCATCGCATGGCCCGGCTCGTCACCGAGCTGCGCGCGCGCTGGTACCTCTGGCAGAAGGGCTCGAGGTCGTTCGAGGAGCTCGACGTCGCCGAGCTGCTGCACGTCGCCCGCGCCTCGCTCGACAAGGCCACGATCGAGAGCAACGCGACGCTCGCGTTCCTCGACAAGCAGGCGAGTGGCGGCGCCGCGACGCTCGACATCGGTGACTGGCTCCGCATGGTGATGCGCGCCGACTACCGGTCGCTCGCGATGGAGTCGCTGCGGGCGGCGCTCGACCTCAAGCTCGCGAACATGAACCGCCCGCACGAGACGTTCTTCCTGTCGCTGTCGGCCTACCTGCTCGACAACAGCGAGGGCGTCGGTGAGGCCGTCGCGCGCTCGGCGTTTCGCGCCTCCGCGAAGGAGCTCCTGCTCTCGGCGTCGCATCGCGGCGTGCCGCGGGTCGGCGATCGCGTCCGGTTCCGGGCGATCCCGCGCGTCAGTATCCGGCTGTCGTTCAACGACACCTATGCCATCACCGACGGCGACAGCCGCCGCCGCCTGATCGCGGCCGACTGGCCGACCTTGCTGGTCGCGATCAACGACTACTTCGGGCTCGAGGCGTCGATCATCGATCCGGTCGCGCCGCTCGCCGAGATGGCGCTGCGGCCGCCGGGCAAGTACACGCGCTACAAGTACGTCGCGCTCGACGCCGTCCGGCCGCGGCTCGGGATCTGGGTCGCGGTCCCGCAGTTCTCGCGGCGGGTCACGCTGTCATCGGGGTTCGGTGCGCGGCTGCTCGATCTCGAGCGCCTCGACGACGGCACCGATCCGAAGATGCTCGAGGTCCAGTACGGCTACAAGCCATCGCTGACGTTCGACGCCGGCATCCAGTTCGTGTTCTGAGCCTGGCTTTAGAGCGGGTCGCCGGTGCGCGTGCAGTCGAGCGCGGTGTCGTGCGTGAACGCGCGATAGATCGAGCAGGACGCGAGCTCGACGAACGGCTGCTGGCGCGCGTTGTACTCGGTCCCCCGCCGCGCGAGGATCGCGATCGCGTAGGCTCGGCCGTCGGGCGCGACGACGATGCCGATGTCGTTCGCGGTGTTGTAGTACGCGTTGTCGCTGCAGCAGCCCGGCGGAAGCCACCCAGCCTTGTGCATCGCCGCGGTCTGCACGGCCGTCGGCAAGCGCGCGGGGATCCAGCCGCCGAGCCCGCTGTTCGGCGACAGCGTCATCCATGCGACGAGCTGGTCGCCCTTCGCACCGGCGAGGATCTCGTCGCGGTACACGCGCGCGAGGAACGTCACCGCGTCGTTCGCGGTCATGTAGTTGTCGCTGCCCATCACGCGCGGCGAGTTCGTGGCGACGCGCGTCCGATCGTAGCTCCACTGCGTGAGCGCGCTCGATGGCATGCCGCCGATGTTCCACATCCACGTGTTGACCGCGTTGGGCCCGATCAGATCGATCACGCTGCCGGCGGCCGAGTTGTCGGAATTGCGAAAGATCGGATCGCCGTACGGCATCACCTGGGCGAGCGTCGTCAGATCGAGCGCGGCCGCGACCCACCACGCCTTCGCCGAGCTCGCGGACACGTGCGGCGTGTCACCGGCGATCGCGAGCCGCTCGCCGGTCTGCAGATCGATGAACGCGATCGAGAGGTCGGTCCCCGGTGAGAACGCGGGCAGCCGCGCTGCGAGCTCGGCCAGCGCATCGGCGACCGCGGTATCGGCGGGCGGCACCGCGTCGGGCGCGCCATCGACGACCACGACGGCGGCGTCGACTTCGGGCTCCTCGTCGTCAACCGCCGGTGGGGAGCCGCATGCGACGAGCATCGCGAACGCGAGCGCCGGTGACAAGCGGAGCACCATGGTGGCCAGCGTAACTCACAAATCCGCTCACCGGCCGGTTCATCGGGCCGGCTCACTCGTCGCGCAGCGCGCGAGCGCGATGTCGACCATGAACACCGACGCGTGAAAGTCGAGATCGAGGGCACGGACGCGCGTGCCGATCGCGAGTGCCGTCGGGCAGTCCCCGGCGCGCGCGACCACAGCCGCTTGCTTGGTGAGGGTCCACGCCTCGTCCCGTACTGCCTGGCGGTGGGCGCGGCCTGCCATCTCCGCGTTCGCCCAGTCCTCGCGCAGGTGCTCGAGCCGGCGACACCGTCGATACATGGCGAAGCCGTAGATCGCCGATGCGAGCGGAATCGCCGCGGAGCTGTCGAGCTGCCCACCCGGGAGCACCGCTTCGCGGCCGAGGAGCGCGACGCCGGCGAGCGTGTCGGCGATCGGGAGCACGATGTCGCAATCCAGCTCGGTGCGCGAATCGCGAAGCTGAGGCGGACGGACGCCGAGCACCGAGCAGCCGCCGAGCATGACCGCGATCAGGGCGCTCGCGAGGACGCGCACCGCGTGCGCACTATCATGCGTTCTCGGTGTGATGCCCGCCATCTGCATCCCTGGCCCGAACATACGCAAGGGTTTCGCAAGTCGTGGAACTTCACGTGAACTTCACGCGGTTGCACATCCGAAGCCGGCTGAGCGACGACCCAGGTCCGGTGCGGTACGCCTGAGGTATGCGGATGATCGCCGTGACCCTGCTACTCGTCACGTGTCGGGCCGCCACGCCGCATGGCGGCAGCGCGATCACGTGGGAAGTACCTGTGGAGATCGCACGGGGTGGCGGCACCAAGGGACCGTGGCAGCAGAACGATTCGAACTTTGACTACGTCGATGATCCCAGCGTCGCACTCGCCGCCGATGGCTCACCGGCGCTGGTCTGGGTCGATCACCGCGACAAGGACGTCCACTTCCGCCGCGGCACGCGCACCGTCAACGTCTCGCGGTCACCGGCGATCTTCTCGTGGCTGCCACGCGTCGCGCTCGCGAACGATCACGTCTACGTGATCTGGCAGGAGATCGTGTTCTCGGGCGGCACGCACGGTGGCGAGATCTTCTTCGCGCGCTCGACGGATCGTGGCGCGACGTTCGCGGATCCGGTCAACCTCTCGAAGTCCGTCAACGGCGACGGCAAGGGTCGGATCGACGCGAAGATCTGGCACAACGGCAGCCTCGACCTCGCAGTCGCGCCGGACGGCACGCTGTACGCCGCGTGGACCGAGTACGACGGGCCGCTGTGGTTCACGCGCTCGACCGATGCGGGCGAGACGTTCGCGGCACCTCGCCAGGTCGCAGGTACCGCGGCGTTGCCGGCACGCGCGCCGTCGCTCGCGGTCGCCGGCGATGGCACCGTCTACCTCGCATGGACGCACGGCGAGCACGCTGCCGCGGACATCCACGTGGCGATGCTGCACGGCGACGCGTTCGGCGAGCCCGTCGTGGTCGCCACGACGCCGAACTACTCCGACGCCCCGAAGCTCGCGGTCGACCGAGCGGGCACGCTGCACGTCGTGTTCGCCGAGACCTCGGGCGGGCCGTTCGCGCCGCCACGCATCCACTACACGCGGTCGCGCGATCGCGCGAAGCACTTCGAGCCCGCGCTCGCGATCTCGCCGCAGCACGCTGGCTTTCCGGCGCTCGCCGTCGATGGCGATCGCATCTTCGTGCTCTGCGAGGTGCTCGACGACGGGCGTGGTCGCGGACTCGCGCTCGCGACGTCACCCGACGGCGGGACGCGCTTCGCGTGGCAACCGGTGCCGCACAGCCGCGACCGCGGGTGGAACGGCAGCCAGCAAGGTCAGCTGATGAACAAGCTCGCCGTGCGCGACGGCAGGATCGCGATCGTCAACTCGAGCCTGAGGCCCGACGAGAGCAGTCGGGTGTGGCTGATCCGCGGGCACTTGTGACCGTCGCGGTCGCTCGGGCTCTTGCGCGCCGCCGACGGCCGCGCAGCGCGACGATGACCGCGAGCAGCAGCGGGATCGCCCCGAGCGCGCCGTCGCTGCCGGCCGCGCATGCATAGAAGCTGGTCTTGCCGGAGTCACCGGGGTCGTAGCCCGGCGGGATGTTGGGCGCGTCGAGGGGCGCGTCGGTCGGCGCATCGACCGGCCCGCCGTCGGTCGTGCCGCCATCCGTGATGCCACCGTCGGGGATGCCACCATCGGGGATGCCGCCATCGGGGATACCGCCATCGGGGATACCGCCGTCCGGGAGACCGCCATCGGGGATACCGCTGTCCGGGAGACCGCCGTCGGGAACGCCGTCCGCCGGCGCGTCGAGACCTCCGCCGTCGCCGCCTGCGTCGAAGCCCGCGTCGTCGAGACCGCTGTCGAAGCCGCCATCGAGACCGCCGTCGAAGCCAACGCCCGCGTCCGTCGCGGGTCCGTCGCTGACGCCGCCGTCGCCGGGTGCGTCATCTGGAGCATCGAAGCCCGCATCGAAGCCCGCATCGAAGCCCGCATCGGAGCCGCCATCGGAACCGAACCCGCCATCGATCCCGCCGTCGGGTGGACCGAATGCGCTCTGATCGACCTGGCCGAACATGCGATCGCGGCAGCTCACGACCATCGAGGTCGTGGCCAGCACGCCGAGGACAACCAGAGCCCGAAACCGACGCACTTGATCTCTCCGATCGCCCGACTAACGACGACGCCTGACCGCATCGTATCGCGATCGCGTGCCGCGCGGAGCCCGCTGTTTCCATCGTCGTGCTTGCCGGGCACGGCGCTCCGAAGTTTCCGGATTCGCTACCTTCTCGCTGCAGCGCGTGGCGCCGCGATCCCGACAATCAAGTCCGCCTCCGCCATGCATTGGCGACCGCAGCGAGGCGATTGCACGCGCGAAGCCCTGATCGATGGGACGTTCGCCGAACTCCGCGCGACCGCCGGCCATACGGGTGCCTTGTAGGTTGGAATGCTCCGGTGCAACCGGGCGTTGCCAGTCAGCGAGGAACACATGATCTGTCGACAGTTCGCGACGTCCGTGATGGTGCTGGCTCTGGCGGCCAGCTGTGGTGGCAAGAAGCAGGACGGGCCGGGCTCGGAGCCGAAGGCCGCGAAGGGCTCCGGTGACGAGACGCAGGGCGGAGACCGGATCGACGGGCCGCCGAAGCGCGTCGCGCTCACCGCGAAGAAGCTCGCGCCGGTGATCCAGGCGCTCGGCGTCGACCACGTCGTGCCGTCCGCGGTCGTGATCGAGCTCGCGACGCCGATCATCGATGCCGACCTCGTCGGCGGGGTGACCAGCAAGAGTGTCCTCAAGATCACGCCGGAGGCGCCGGGCCGCCTCAATTACAGCAGTGTCTCGGGGCTGACGTTCACGCCGAATCAACCGTTCGCGTTCGACACCACGTACACGTTCGAGCTCCAGAAGCTCGAGACCCGTGACGGTGAGCTCGGGCCCGACGCCGGTGACAAGTGGACCTACTCGTTCAAGACGCCGCCGTTCAAGTTCCTCGGCTGGTCGCCGAGCGAGCTCGACGTGCTCCACCATCGGGTGTCGATGGAGATCGCGTTCTCCGGCGCGGTGCTGCCGAACCTCGCGAACGCGGCGATGACGTTCGCCATCAACGGCAAGAAGCCGGCCGGCGTGCAGGTGATGCGGAGCCCGACGCCGAACACCGTCGTCGTCCAGATCACCGACCCGGCCATCAAGCTCGGCGCGAAGCTCACGCTCGCGGTCAAGAAGGGCCTGCCGTCACTCGTCGACACCAAGGCGGATGCCGCGACCGCGGAGTTCCTGATCACGAACGACAAGGCGGTCACGATCAAGGCGGTCGATGTCGTCGAGGGCGCGAACGGCTTCTACCTCGAGGTGATCTGCGACGACAAGGCATCCACGGGCAGCGCGCGCTCGCACTACGGCGGCGGCAGCTACCACCAGCTCTCGCATCGCTGCCAGCTCTCCGACGAGGCCGCGAAGCGCATCACGTTCACGCCGGCGGTGAAGGGGACGTATGTCGCCGGTGGCCGCGCGGGCTTCCGGGTGTTCGGTGACTTCAAGCGTGGCGCCTACAAGATCAAGATCGACGCCGGCGCGACCTCGCTCGACGGTGGCACGCTGCTCGCGCCGTTCACGCGCTCGTTCTCGGTCAAGGCGCGTCGACCGGCGATGGCGTTCGCCGCGAGTGGTCGCTACCTGCCGCGCAGCGCGTGGAACAACCTCGGCATCAAGCACACGAACGTCGACGCGGTGAACCTGATCGTCCGCCACATCCCGGCGGACAACCTCGTGTTCTGGCTGTCCGGACAGGCCGACGCTGCCGACGAGCGCACGAGCAACGTG
>JACCTC010000002.1 GCA_013812655.1 Deltaproteobacteria bacterium
CCCCGCGGGTGTCCGCGCGAGCACGCTCGCGAGCAACGCCTGCGGATCTCGCTCGCCAGCGAACACCGCCCCCGCTGCAACCGCGACCGCGATCGCCCCGGCGACGCCATCGGGATGCGCGTGCGTCGGTAGCGCGGACCGCTGCGCGTGCTCGACGATCGCGTCGGGATCGCCCGCGAAGTACGCACCGATCGGCGCCGACCGCATGCCGCCGCCATTGCCGCACGAGCCCTGGCCGTCGAATAGCCGGCCGGCCGCGACATCCCACGGCATGCCCTGCCCGATCTCGGCGAGCACCTCGTGCGCACCACGGCCGTAGCCGCGCGCGGGATCTGCGTGATAGCGCCGCGCGAACCGCTCTGCGAGCTCGTCCGGATCGATGCCGCCGCGCGCGACCAGCTCCTCGACGATCGACAGCGCCATCGCGGTATCGTCGGTCCACATCCAGCGCCGGCCGACCGGCGCGACGCGATCGCCGAGCGCGACGGCGCGGGCATTGGGACCTGCGTGCAGCAGCTGCTCGCCGAACGCATCCGCCACCGAGAGCCCCTCGAGCGCGAGCTGCGCGCGCTGTTTCCCATCATCGTGCATAGTGTAACAGTAACACCATCAGATGCCGGTGCAAGGGCGTAGGCTCGCCACGTGCCGCGCCTGCTCTACCTCCACGGCTTCGCGTCCGGACCGCGCTCGACGAAGGGCGTCGCGGTCGCCGCTCACTACGCCGCGCGTGGCTTCGACGTCGACCGCCTCGATCTCCGCCAGCCCTCGTTCGAACATCTCCGGCTGTCCGCGATGATCGAGACGGCGCGTGCCGCGATCGGCGAGGACCGCGAGCGCGCGATCGTGTTCGGCAGCTCGCTCGGTGGCCTGACCGCCGCACGCCTCGCCGAGCATGATCCGCGGGTCACCGCACTCGTGCTCCTCGCTCCCGCCTTCCAGCTCGTCACCCGTTGGCGCGAGGCCCTCGGCGACGAATTCACGGCGTGGAAAGCCGGCGGCTGGCGCGAGATCCTCGACTACACGACCGGCCAGCCCGCACGCGTCGATTACGGCTTCGTCGAGGACGCCGAGGCGATCGACGTCGGCTTCCCCGACGTCCGCGTGCCGACGCTCATCATCCACGGCACCGCCGACGAGACCGTCCCCATCGAGCGCTCGCGCCAGTTCGCGACCGGCAAGCCCCACGTCCGCCTCCTCGAGGTCGACGACGATCACCAGCTCGTCGCCTCGCTCCCGCGCATCCTCGCCGAGGCCGACGCCTTTCTCGCACCGTGGTTGGGGTCAGACGCAACGCGCGCAACTAACGATCGCTAAGCGCGCAACATCCCTTACGCGTCCGGGTCAGACGCAACTTGCGCAACTTGCTCCGCGCGACGCCGGTCAATCCAATGTCGCGGCCGGTCACTGGTGGCGAGCCGCGCTGATGCGACTACCCGCGGCATGAGCATCGTGTTCGACAGCCTCGTCGCCGGCATGGGCCTCGGCCGCATCGCGCTCGGCCTCGCGCCATTCGTCGCCGCCGGCCCCGCGTCCCGCCTCCTCGGGTTTCCGGCGTCGCACGACAACGCGACCGCGCGATTGATGGCGCGGTTCTTCGGCGTCCGCGACATCGGCCTGGGGATCCTCGCGTTCTACGCGATCAAGAACCCCGAGGCGGCGTCGTTCATCTTCCTGTTCAACGCGCTGATGGACGCTGGCGACCTGTTCGCGATCACGATCCCGCTCTCCAAGCGGCAGGGCATCGATCGCGGCGCCGCGCTGTCGGCGCTGTTCGCGCTCGGCGGTGGGCTCGGCTGGCTGTTGTTGTGGCTGCTGTCGTGAGCTCCGGGCGATAATCTGGCCATGGGATCGATCAGCGTCCTGCTCGTACGCCCCCTCGTCGCAGCCGTCGGATCGACGGGGCTCGAGGCGTTCTGGGGGGCCACCGATCTGACCTGGCAGATCGTCGCGGACGACGACGCGCGGATCTCCGCGGCGCAGTTCTGCGTCGCGTGGGCCGAGGCGCAGCGGTTGACCGGGGACCGCCAGCTCGCGCTGCGGATCGCGAGTGCGACGCCGGCGGGTGCGTTCGGCATCGTCGAGTACGTCTGCCGGTCGGCACCGACGATCGGCAGCGCGCTCCGCCAGTGGGTCCGCTACCTCAACTTGCTCGACGACGCGGTGACCGTCGCGCTCGTCGTCGAGGGCGATCGCGCGTACCTCCGGGTCGACCGCGAGAGCGAGGCGCCCGCGCCGGCCTCGCACGAGCTGTGCTGGGCCCTCGTCGCCAGGCACATGCGCGACCTGTCGGCGCAGCCGTTCCGGCTTCACGCGGTCGAGCTCGCGCATCGTGCGCCCGGCGATCTCGCGCCGTATCGGGCGTGGTTCGACGCGCCGGTCGTGTTCGATGCCGAGCGCACGCAGCTCGTGATGCCGGCGAGCGTGCTCGACGCGACCCTCGTGTCGTCGGATCCGGCGCTGCTCGCGATCCTGAGCCGCGCCGCCGACGAGCTCGCCCGCAAGACGCCGACCGATCCGCTGATGACCTCGCAGGTGAAGCGCGTGCTCCACGAAGCCCTGCGCAGCGATGACGCTCACGTCGAGATCGTTGCAGAGCGACTCGGGCTGACGAGCCGCAGCCTGCAACGGCGCCTCAAGGACGAGGGCACGTCGTTCAACACGCTGCGCGAGGAAGTGCGCCGCGATCTAGCGCGGCGTTACCTCGACGACGGTCTCGCGATCGCCGAGATCTCGTTCCTCCTCGGGTTCTCCGAGCCGAGTGCGTTCTTCCGCGCCTTCAAGCGGTGGACCGGCGAGACCCCGGTCGCGCACCGCGCGGGTCTCCAGGCGCAGCGCCGCCCCGTGCCATCCGCAGGCTGATCGTCAAGTTTGACGGTCAATCGCCGGGTGGGATGTGCGGGCCGATCGCGCAGATCAGCCCGAGCATCGCGAGCATCACGAACGTCAGCGTCATCACCCACCGCGTCGCGCGTGCACTGGCCGCCGTCGTTGGTTGACCATCCGCGTCGAGCTCGGGCTCCTCGACGGGCCTCGTCACGACGAAGTCGCTCTGACCGGGTGATCGGGGCATGGCTCTGTGATGCCCGATCGCGAGCACCCGGACGTGCGGTGCGCTGTCGCAGCCGGTCAGTCGTGTGGCGCGCGGGGGCACTGGCAGCGAGCGCCAACCGGGCGAGAACCGTCCCATGATGCTTCCGACGTACGACCAGCACCCCCTCTGGCGGCGCTACCAGCCCTACTTTCCCGTCGGGATGCAGTGCACTCCCGACACCACGCCACGCGAGGAGTACTGGCGCTGGCGCGACCTCGACGTCCACCTGGACCGCAGCGTCCCGACGCGCGGCGGCTCCGACATCAAGGTCGTCGTGCTGCACGGCGCCGGCGCCTACGGCCGGGTGATGGCGCCCGCCGCGGTCCTCGCGCAACGCTACGGCTACGAGACCGTGACGCCGGACCTGCCGGGCTACGGCCTGACCAAGGTGCCGTGGAAGCGGATGACCTATCCGCTGTGGATCGACTGCGTGTGCGATCTGATCGACGCCGAGATCGCGCGCGACGGCAAGCCGATCGTGCTGTTCGGGGTCAGCCTCGGCGGGCTGCTCGCGTATCAGGCCGCCGCGCGTTCGCGCCACGTGATCGGCCTCGTCGCGACGACGCTCGCCGATCCGCGCGAGACCGCGGTGCGCAAGGGTTTCGCGAAGCACGCGCTGCTCGGCACCGCGGGGCTGTGGCTCCTCGACAAGCTCGCCGCGATCACGGACGGCCTGCCGTTGCCGATGTCGTACATGTCGAAGATGGACCGGATCTCGAATCGACCGGAGCTGTCGGCGCTCGTGCGCTCGGATCGGCTCGGCGGCGGCAGCTGGGTGCCCGCGCGCTTCCTGCGCACGCTGATGACGACGCCGCCCGCGGTCGAGCCCGAGGACTTCGATCGCTGTCCCGTCCTGCTCGCGCATCCCGGCGTCGATCGAATGACCGACATCGCGCTGTCGCGGCGGTTCTTCGAGCGGCTCGCCGCGCCGAAGCGGATGGTCGTCCTCGATGGCGCGAGCCACATGCCGACCGAGCATCCCGGCGTCGATCAGCTCGAGGCCGCCGTGCTGCAGTTCATGCGCGGGCTCGACGGCCGCACAGCCCAGGTGCTGTCATGACGATCGCCAACGATCTCGCGACGCTCGCCCGGCTCGCTGGCGCCGACGCCGACGCGCAGCTGCTCGCGATGCACCGGCGCTATCACGATCGGCCGCGCGATCACGTCCGCGTGCACGTCGCCTGGATGCGCACGCACTTCGCGCGCCGCCAGTACCTGCGCGGCCTCGGCCACGCCTTCGCCGGTTATGTCGTTGCCGCGCCGGCGTCACTCGTGCAGCGCTACACCGGGCTTGTCGTGCCGGCGTTTGACGATCGCAAGGCGCGGTAGGATCGGAGTTAGGGACAAGTGTGTCTGTCCCTATTCCTAGCCGAGCCTCGCTAACGGTCTACCGGCAGGCGCCGCCCTCGCACTCCATGTTGCACATCGCCTGCGGGGCGCACTGCTGCTCGCAGCGCCCGCCGTCGCACTCCATGTTGCACGTCGAGCCCGGGTCGCAACCCGAGCTGCAGTTGCCACCGTCGCACTCGTTGTTGCAGGTCGCGCCGCTCTGGCAATGCATCGTGCAGTTGCCGCCGTCGCACTCGACGTTGCACGTGCTCCCGGTCTCGCAGATCACGTTGCAGTTGCCCTGCGGGCACTCGACGTTGCAGGTGGCGCCGGTGCGGCAAACCTGGGCGCCCGCGGGCATCGGCGGGCCGGGCTGGATGTGAGGCTGCGGCGGCGGTGGCGCCGCAGGCGGCGGCGGCGGATTCGAGGCGACGCAGCCAGCGAGGACGAGCGAGCAGAAGCAGGCGAGCTTGATCATGGTGTCTCTCCAGGGATAGTCGACGGTGCAGGAGCCACGAGCGAACGCCGCGGTGGACATGACATCACGGCGAGGTTGCCATCACGAAGCGCAGGGTCGACGCGCCGGCGAGCTGCGCGTGCGTGAGCTCGGGGCCGGCCACCGCGACGCCGTCGAGCTCGACCGCACGGACGTAGATCGCCCTGTCCGAGAGGCCGTCGGCGACGATCGTCAGCTCGCGGCCGCCGATCGTGATGCGGGCCTGCGGGAAGCGCGGCGCGCCGAGGATCCAGCGATCGCTGCCAGGAATCGGATAGACGCCGAGCGTCGCGAGCACGTACCACGCGCCGAGCGTGCCGCCGTCGTCGTTGCCGGCAAGGCCTTCGGGCTGATCGCTGTACATCGTGTCCTCGATCCAGCGCACCCACTCGTGCGTGAGGTCGGGGCGGCCGAGCTGTGCAAACACGAAGACCGCGTTGAGGTCGGGCTCGTTGCCGTGCCAGTAGTACGGCCGCGGGAAGTTCGCCGCGGACTCGTCGGCGGTATCCCAGTCGTGCTTCGCGAGCGTGAAGAACATCTCGAGCTTCGCGATCGCGGCTTCGGTGCTGCCGAGGAGCTCGGCGAGGCCCTCGGCGTCGTGCGAGCTCGTCATCCACAGCGAGTGCCACGCGTTGGCCTCGGCGTAGTCGCTGCCCATCTCGAGCGGATCGAACGTCGTCGTCGGGAACGTCCCATCCGCCTTGCGACCGCGCAGAAACCCGACCGCGGGATCGAACAGCTTGCGCCAGCTCTTGCTGCGCGCGAGAAGCGCGTCGCGATCGGTGGTGTGCCCGAGCGCGCCGGCGAGCTGCGCGAGCGCGAAGTCATCGTGCGCGTACTCGGTTGTCGTCGACACCGAGCGGCCCTCGGTCACCGGCACGTAACCGTATTGCATGTACGACTCGACGCGATCGCGGCCACCACGGCCGGCGGCCGGCGCCGTCGCATCCATCGCCGCCGCGCGCCGCCCGGGCCACGCGCGCTCGGCCTCGACACCGGGGACGCCGCGCAGTACGGCGTCGGCGATCGCGATCTCCGCGCTCGCGCCGAGCATCACGCCGGTCTCGCCGATCGCGAGCGGCCACTTCGGATAGATGCCGAGGCCCTCGCCGAACGCGACGAGCGAGCGTGCTGCATCGCGTGCGCTCTCGGGCGCGAGCCACGCGTAGAGCGGATGCACCGTGCGATAGGTGTCCCACAGCGAGAGATCGCTCTGCTGGTGCCAGCCGGTCGCGACTGCCGGCGGCTGCCCCGCGAGGACGTACGTGCCGTCGGCGTCGTCGATCACGCTCGGCATCAGGAACGCGTGATAGAGGCTCGTGTAGAACGTGCGACGCTGCGCCTCGGTGCCGCCCGTCAGCCGCACGCGATCGAGCTTGTCGGCCCACGCCTCGCGCGCGCGCGTCGCGACGGTCTCGAAGTCGAGCACCGGCACCTCGGCGTCGAGGTTTGCGCGCGCGCCGTCGAGCGAGACCAGCGAGAGCCCGATCGCTAGCTCGACCGGACCGTCGACGACGATCGCCGCGCCGACGCCCGTGCCGCTCGCGGTGGTCGCCACCGACGGCGCGCTGCCGGCGGACCACACCACGTGCGCGGTCCACGGCGTCCGCGCGCGCGCGACGAAGTACACGGTGTAGCCGCCGAAGCCGCGCGTCATGCCGCCGTTGTGATGGAGCTGGCCAACGAGCTCGCGCGCTGCGGCGTCGACGGTGATCGAGGCTGCATCGATCTCGCCGCTCTCGAGCGTCTTCGCGAGATCGATCACGATCGCGCCCGCGCCGGTGTAGCGATGCACCGCGACCCGCGGCGTCGCCGTGAGCGCGACCGCGATCCCGTTCGCGAGCGTGACCTCGTAGCGCCCCGCGGCGGCGAGCTCGGCTGCCTTCGCGAACCGTGACTCGTAGCCGACGACGGTGGTCTTCGCCGGATCGAACGCGATCGCCGGCATCACCGAGAGCACGCCGTAGTCGGTCGCGCCGGCGCCGTGCAGGTGGACCTGCGAGAACCCGCGGATCTTGTCGTCGCCTGCCCAGTAGCCGGAGTAGTGCAGGAAGTTGACGGTGCCGAACGGTCCGCTGGTGTCGGGCCCGACCTTCGCGAGGCCGTGGGGCACCGCGGCGCCGACGAAGCTGCTCCCGTGCGCGAAGCCGAGGCCGCCGGTGCCGATCCGCGGATCGACGTACGCGAGCGTGTCGGTGACCTCGGGCAAGCTCGGCTCGGCATCGTCACCGCCGCACGCCGCTGCAACCATCGCAATCACGAGCGAGCATCGACGAGCCGTCATCGCGGCGGACTCTAGCCCGCAGCCACCGCGGCAGCGGCAAAATCCGTATGCTCGCGGCTGCGATGACGACGAAGAAGGATCCGTTCGCCGCGCTCGAGAAGCTGCGTGCCTCGCTCCCGAAGGGACCCGACACACCCGTGGTTGCCGCGCCGCCGCCACCGCCGAAGAAGGGCCCGGCGCGTGCGGTCGTGCGGATGGAGCGCAAGGGTCGCGGCGGCAAGGAGGTCACGATCGTCGACAAGCTCGGCGTGCCGCCGAAGGAGCTCGAGCGCTGGTGCAAGGAGCTCAAGCAGGCGCTCGGCTGCGGCGGCGTGGTCGAGGGCGAGCTGATCATCCTGCAGGGCGATCTGCGCCCGCGGATCGTGGGGGTCCTCGAGGCCAAGGGCGTCGCCCGGGTCACCGTCGGATGAGCCGCTCCCGACCCGCCAGCAAACGCTAACTGCGAGGTTGCAGTCTCGCGTCCCATGGCAGGTCGACCCGCCGGCTGGGGTCACGCCATCCCGCCTGACTGGAAGATCGAGTTGCACTTCGACCGGTTACGACGCACCGCGTCGTAGATGACCGGCGCTAACCGACTCGATCTGCTCGTGATCGGTGATCGGCTCCGCGCTTGTCCGGCTGGCCGGACTTGGCTCCGACATTGCGTAAGGCAGAGGCAGCCATGCGGAACCTACTCACCATCACGACCGGCCTGCTTCTAGTGACCGCAGCTTGTGACGGCGCCCCCGGCGCCATCCCCGAGCCGCCGATCCTGAAGATCACGTCGCCGCAGCGCAGCCTGATCCAGAACGGCGCAGGCCAGATCATGGTGACCGGCACGGTGACGCCGAACGCCGATGGCGACGCGATCAGCAAGGTGCTGGTCAACAACGTCGCTGCCAACGTCAACGCCGATGGCTCGTTCCAGGCCACCATCCAGGTGCAGCCGGGCGCCACCCTGATCCACACCGTCGCGACCGCCGTGAATGGCGTCGAGGCCAAGGACACCCGCGCGATCCACGCCGGCGACCTTCGCCCGAACGGCACGACCATCGACCGCGCGGTGACCGCCGCGATCTCCACCGAGGCGTTCGCGAAGATCGCCGCAGCCGCGGGCCCGATGATCGAAGCCATGGACGTCGGCCCGATGCTCGCGCCGATGAACCCGATGATCCACGCCGGTGACGAGAGCGGCGAGGACTGCCTCTTCGGTCGCGTCTTCATCGACGACGTCAACTTCAGCAACATCGCGATCACGCTGACCCCGAAGGTCGGCGGCCTGGCGTTCCGCGCGCAGATCGACGGCCTCGATGTCCCCGGCCGCGCTCGCTACGCGGTTGCCTGCGCCAACGGCAGCAACACGATCCGCATCAAGGCCACGAAGGTCGTCGTCGGCGGGACGCTGACCGTCGCTCCCGACGGCATGAAGGGCTTCAAGACCGACCTCCTCAACCCGGTCGTCACCGTCACCGGCCTCGACATCCAGGCTTCGGGCATCCCCGGCACCATCATCGACCTCCTCCGCATCGACCAGGGCATCCAGTACGTCATCGGCAAGTTCGCGCCGCTTGCGATGAAGCCGATGATGAACCAGGCGCTCGGTGGTCTCGCTGGCCCGCAGACGCTCGACCTCCTCGGCCGCAAGGTCGACCTCCAGGTCGCGCCCGCCGAGGTCAAGTTCGACGCCAACGGCGGCGTCGTCGTCATGAACATGAAGATGCTCATCCAGGGCACCGAGGCCGCGAAGGGCTTCATCTACACCGACAACGGCACGCCCGTGCTCGACCCCGGCGACGGCTTCCAGATCGGCCTCGCCGATGACCTCGCGAACCAGATGATGGGCCAGGCTGGCGCGATCGGCCTGCTCAACCTCGAGGTTCCGGCCTCGGGCGGCACGTTCGACAACTCGTCGCTCGCGATGTCGCTGCCGCCGATGATCAGCGCGGACCCGACCGACGGCCGCATGAAGGTCATCCTCGGCGACATGATCATCACGTTCACCTCGCACGGCACGCCCGTCGGCAAGGCCGCTATCAACGCGAAGATCGACCTCAAGATCGAGAGCGCGAACAACGGCTACGGCGTCGCCATCCAGCTCGGCACCCCGGAGATCTTCGTCACCGTGCTCGACGACATCGACAACGCCACGCTGCTCCAGGACGCGGACCTCTCGCGCGCCGTCGAGATCTGCCTGCAGGCTCAGATCTCCTCGATCTCGAAGCTGCTGACCGGCATCCCGCTCCCCTCGGTCGCCGGCCTCCAGATGCGCAACGTCTCGGTCGGCGCGGACGACGGCTACGTGATGGTGAACGGCGCGTTCGAGTGAGAAGCTAGGGAGGCATGAAGGCCTCCGCCCGGAACGTGAAGAAGACCCGCGACGCGAAAGCGTCGCGTTCGTCGTTTCGGGCGAAGCCGAAGGCGACGGCCAAGCCCAAGGCGAAGGCCAAGGCCGAGGCCAGACCGAAGGTGGCCAAGGCGAAGGCGAAACCGCCACGTTCGACGCCGGCGAAGCGTCGCGCACGGACGCCTCGCGAGACCGTGCCGGAAGCGCGCAGCTTCGTGACCCGGCCGAGCCTCCCGATCGTGCTCGGCGACATCACCGTGCCATCGGGCAAGCTCGCGATCTTCGACATCGGACTCTGCGGCTACCTGCCACGCGAGGCACTCGAGCCCACGATCATCACGTGCGAGGTGCCGCGCGATCGTCCGCTGCCGGTGGTCGGCGCGGCCGTCGGGCGCGGCCGGTACGCGGCGTGCTGGGATCACGTCGCGGTGCTGCTCGCGCCGGCCGGCGAGATCGCGAGCTCGCGCAAGCTCGGCGAGGCTGCGGTCGACTTCGCCCGGCTCGTCTGCATGGACCATGCGGCGCTCGATGCGTGGCAGCACGAGGACAGCCTCGACGGGCTCGCCGACGTCGTGTTCTGGGGGCGCGACGACGCGATCCTCGGACGGGTGATGCGCGCCCCGCGGATCCAGGAGGGCTACGGGTGGTCGAGTTTGCCGCTTGTGGAGGCCGAGGCGAAGGCGGACGAGATCGCGCGCAAGAAGGCCGAGAACCGCTGGCTGCTCGCGAGCGACCTGCGCCCGCACTCGCATCATTACTACGCGCTCGCCGCGGCCCGCCAGAACCCGCGCGGTGCGGGCACGCTCGAGCTCGCCGGCACCCGCCTGATGTTGCTGTTCACGACCTGGGGCGATGGCGTGTTCCCGGTCTACCTCGACAGCGATCACGACGATCGCCCGCTCCAGATCCGGATCCAGCTCGCGACCGCGGAGTCGAACGCCGCGATGGCCGCGGTCAATCCATGACTCGCGTGCTGCGCCTCGCGATTTTCGTGAGCATCATCCTCGCGGGTGGTGTGGCACACGCCGATGCGCCGAGCGTCCCGATCGACGCCGCTGGCGCGACGCTCGCCGATGCGCTCGCGAAGGTCGATCGCGGCGCCGCGAAGGTCGGCGAGACCACGATCATCGCGACAGTCGCGCCCGGTGATCCGGCAAAGCCGGTCGATGCAGCGATGCTGCGCGCGGCCCTCGGCAAGCGCAAGCTGAAGATCCTCGACGAGCATCCGGCCGACATCGGCCAGCGCCTCGTGATCGTGGTCGAGGCAACGACCGGTGCGCGCGGCCGGATCGCGGTCGACCCCGGCGGCGGGACGATCACGCTCACCGCCCGACCTTCGACGGCGAAGCCGCCGGGCAAGTGCGTCGCGATCCCGCTGGTGAACCATGCGGTCCACGTGCGCAGCCGCGGCACCGATCAGCGCGGCGAGCGCCGCGAGGGCGAGACGTTCTGGGACCTCGCGACCGCGCGCATCCACGACGTCGATGGGGATGGCCTCGTCGACGCGTTCGTGCCGATCGCGAAGCGTGACGCGTGTCCCGAGGAGGTCACGTACCGGGTCTACGCGGTGCGCGGCAGCTGCGGTCACGACCTCGGCACGCTCGGCCCGGGCAGCTTCGCGTGGGATGCCTCGACGGTGGCGCTCGACACCTCGGGCTACCGGCCGTTCACGCTCGCCGCGCAGAAGACCGCGTATGGCAAGCGCCGCATCCCCGAGATGACCACGACGACGCGCCAGTTCGCCGTCCGCAAGGGTCGGTATACCCAGGTCGCGATCAAGCGCACCAAGGGCACTTGCCACCACTGCGCGCTGTGGACCTGCAGCTCGCCCTGAGTCAGCGCATCAGCGATCGGCGCGCTTCAGGATCAGGAACTCGACGCGCCGGTTCTTCGCCCACGCCTTCTCGGTGTGTGCCTTGTCGAGTGGCTGGGTCTCGCCGTAGCCCTGCGGCTCGAGCCGCTTCGCCTCGACGCCCTTGTCGACGAGGTACTTCACCACCGCATCGCAGCGCTTCTGCGAGAGCTCGAGGTTGTACGCATCGTCGCCGCGCTCGTCGGTGTGGCCCGCGACCTCGATCAGCGAGAGATCGGGGTTGCCCTGCAGCGAGGCCACGACCGCGTCGAGGATGTAATACGACTGCGGCTTGATGACGGCCTTGTTGTACTCGAAGTTGATCTGCTCGAGGATCACGATCTCGCGCTCGGTCAGGATCGCGCCGTGGCGATCGGGGCAACCGTCGTCGTCCTCGAAGTTGTTGTACTCCTCGGGCTCGTTCGGGCACCGGTCGTCCTTGTCGAGGATGCGGTCCTTGTCGTTATCGAGGTCGGGGCAGCCGTCCTCGTCCTCGAACCTGTCGTAGTCCTCGGCATCGTTCGGGCACAGGTCGTCGACATCGAGGATCTTGTCGTCGTCGTTGTCGGGATCGGGGCAGCCGTCCTCGTCCTGCCATTGATCGAAGTCCTCGGGATCGTCGGGGCACGCATCGGCGGTGTCGACGATGCCGTCGCCGTCGCGGTCGTTCTTGTCACCCTCGGGGCAGCCGTCCTCGTCCTGGAAGTTGTCCTTGTCCTCGGGGATGTTCGGGCACTTGTCATCCTCGTCGATGATGCCGTCGCGATCGTTGTCGAGCTCGGGACAGCCGTCCTCGTCCTCGAAGCGATCGAAGTCCTCGGGGTCGTCCGGGCACTTGTCGACGTCGTCCTTGAGGCCGTCACCGTCGCGATCGCCGAGGTTCGGCTCGAACACGATGCCGATGAACGCGCGGGCACCGGGGCTTCCGCCCTTCGACGTCGCGAGTCCGCGGCCACCGCCGATCGAGAGGAACGAGTTGCGCGCGAGGTACAGCTTGATGCCGCCGACCGCCTCGAGCGGCTGGTAGTTCTCGTGATCACCGAGCGGCAGCGCGCCGATCAGCTCGCCGACGATGTCGAACTTCTTCGGCGTCAGTCCGTAAGCGATGCCGATGCCGTATGGCACCTCGGCGGATGCCTGGATCGTGCGGTTCGTCGCCGGCGCGCCCATGTCGCCGGTATCGGTGAACGTCGACGTGCTGCGCAGACGGACGCCGCCGTTGAGCGCGACCCGGAACCGACCCTGGCGGCCGAATTCCTTGTCGACGATGCCGATCAGCTGCGGCGTCAGGCGCTGCTCGCCGAGGAAGCGATCCGCCGGACTCGCGGTCGGCAGGAACACGCTCGCGATCACGCCGACGCCGACGTGCGGCGGCCGGCTCGTCTTCACGAATCGCGTCTTGAGGTGCAAGCCGACGTTGCCGATGCCCTGGCCATCGAGCTTGTAGTCCATGTCGTCGTTGGCGTCGCCCGGCGCACCGAGGCTGTCCGGACCGCGATCGCCCGACAGAATCGTCAGCGGCACCGACGCACCGAGCTGCAGCTCGACCGGCCCGACGTGCAGCCCGATCGCGGCGATCAACGTCGCGGTGATCACGTCATCGACCGAGTACGTGTTGCCAGCGTTCTCGAAGCTCAGCAGCTTGTGCCCCCACGCCAGCGAGCCGATGCCGAACGAGACTTCCTTGTCGCCCAGTGGCTGCGACGCGTTGATCGTCAGGTAGCCGCGCGAGTCGATCGCCGGGCGAAACGGATCGAGCGGGATATTGCCGGCCGGTTGCGCGGACGCGATCGCGGAGCCGAGCACGGTGGACAGCAGCGCAGACAGACGAATCCCATGAGCCAGGCGTGGCATGACGGTCCTCTCGTGACCTCGGCGCGCCGGTACCTCCAGCGCGTCGCAAGTCGGGGTCTGCACTCACAGTGCTGGCCCCCTGCCCCCGGGTTACATCGCGGTCGACGTTTTCGAGCGGCTACGGTTTCGGCTTCGGGATCCGCACGCCGCCGAGCCATGCCCTGACCTCGGGCTCGAGCAGCCGGCGCTTCGCGATGCAGTGATCCATACCCTCGATGGCCTGGCGCACGACCCGCGCGCCACCCGGCACCGTCCCGAAGGCCTTCATCATGTAGTCGGCCATCGCGTCGCGCTGGTCGGCCTTGCAGGTCGCGGCGAACATCCACGCCAGGCCGGCCAGGCCCGAAGTCTGGGTCTTGGGAATCCGCGCGACGATCGCGGCCTGATGGGTGCGAAAGTACTGCTGCGAGGCTGCCAGCGTCGCTTCGCTGCCGCTCGTGCGCATCACGAACATGCTCTCGCGAATGTCGTGACGGGTGTCTGTCACGAGGGCGAGCGCGGCCTGCTTGCGCCCGACATCGCGGACCTGCCCGAGCGCCTTGTACATCTCGCTACGCCGCGTGCGATCGCGCTCGCTGCCGACATCGGCGAGGATCTTCGCGAACAGCGCGGGGCTCGCGTCGACGGCGATCGCGAGGACGAGGCCGCGGGTCGATTGCGGCAGGTCACGCCAGTGCTCGGCGAGCTTCACGGCCTCGGCGACCAGCCCAGGCTCGCGGCCGGCCCAGCCGACGAGCGATACCAGGTCCTCGCGGATCGATTCGTTGTCGAGGGTGTCGGTGTTTTTTGGGGTCACGCCGATTGCGGTCGCTGCCGGCCCGAACTGTTGACGGAGCCACTGCTCGAACTTCGGGCGGAGCGCGTCGGGGACCACGGTCTCGAGCTGGCCGGGGAGCTCGAGTGCAAGCGCGACCGTGAACCGATCGCTGCCGGCGAGCAGCTTGGGAACGAACGACAGCGCGAGCGCGAGCGGCAGCTTGCCGAGCAGCGCAGCCGCCGACAGATCGAAGAACACCGCGCGCCGCTCGATCCAGCTCAGGCTCGGCCACGCCTCGTCACGCAGCGCGGTGACCTGCGCGATCGTGTACGTGTTGCGATAGTACCCGCCGCCCGCGACGTTCGGCATGACCCAGCGCGGGCACGCCTTGCCGTCGAGCGCGACGGTCGCCGCGGCGCGGTCGAGCAGCAGGCAGGTCTCCGCGCGGGTGCCGGCCTTCTCGTACGCGATGCACATCGGCACGAGCCACGGCATGGTCGCGCTCGGCACGGGTGCACCGGGTGGCACGTACCGGCGCTGGCTGATCGCGAGCTCGGCCTTGCCGCCGCTGCACGTCGCGGCCACCGCGATCTCGGGCGCGCCGGCCTGCTCGAGGAATGACGCGAAGGCAGCGTCGATGGGCTTGCCGGCCGCCTTGCCGATCGCGGACACGAAGTCCGCTGACGTCGCATTGCCCCACGCGCGCGCGGCCAGGTACTCGCGGACGCCGCGCTGGAACACCTCGGGACCGAGATAGCGCTCGAACATCGTCAGCACGGCCGCGCCCTTGCTGTAGGTGATGCTGTCGAACGCGTTGAGGACGTCGTCGGCCACTGCGATCGGCTGCCGGATCTGACGCGCGCTGACCAGCGCATCGTTGACGAGCGCGTTGTTGCGGCCCTCGAGAACACCTTCGTCCATGCGCCATGCCGGCTCGAAGCGCGCGACCGTCTTGCCCGCGAGCCAGGTCGCAAAGCCCTCGTTCAGCCAGATGTCATCCCAGAACCGCGGCGTCACCAGGTTGCCGAACCACTGGTGTGCGATCTCGTGCGCCGCGACCACGGCATAGATGCGCTTGCGTTCCTTCGAGGCCTTCTGGGGATCGAGCAGCATCAGCGCCTCGCTGAACGTGATGAGCCCTGCGTTCTCCATCGCGCCGAACCCGACGGTGAGCGGGATCGTCATGATGTCGAGCTTCTCGTATGGATACGGCGTCGCGAACCAGTCCTCGGTCAGGTCGACCAGGCGCGCGGTGATCTGCGCGGCATATCCGGCCTCGGCGGCGCGCTTCGCGAGCGTCAGGATCCGTACCGGCATGCCGCGTCGGGTCTTGCCGGCATCGACGATCTCGAACGGACCGATGCCGAACGCGACGAGGTACGACGGCAGCGGCCTGGTCACCGCGAATTCAACACGCTTCGTCCGATCGTCGAGCACGCGCTCGCTCGTGACCGGCGTGTTCGAGGCGGCGACGAGCGGCTTCGGGATATCGAGCGTCAGCTGCCAGGGCACCTTGCTGTCCGGCTCGTCGAAGCACGGGAACACGCGTCGTGCGTACACGGCCTCGAGCTGCGTGTAGACGTACGTGCGGTCGGCAACGGTCTGCTTGAACGCGCCTGTCGTGTTCACGCGATCGAGCTCGCCGGTGTAGTCGAACGCGAGCGTCCACGCGCCGGGATCGAGCGGCTGCGCTGCGCGGATCTCGAGGAGGTCCTCGCCCTTCGGGGTCACCGCGAGCGCGATCTCGCGGCCACCCGCGCGCGCCACGGCCTTCGCGATCGTCAGGTGATAGCCGTGGAGCCAGATCACGCTCGACCGCTCGGCGAGCGTGCCCGCGATCTCGATCGCGCCGGTGAAACCGTCCTGCGCCGGATCGATCGCGAGCCGTGCGATGTAGCCGGTCGGCAGGAAGTTGCGTGGCAGGCGCAGGGTGGGCTGCAGCGGAACGAGGCTGTCGCTGGGCTCGCTCGCCGGCGCCGTGGTGATCGGTACGACCGGGACCGTGCCGATGACGGGTGCAGCCTTCGGTGGACCACATGACAAGACGACAGCCAAAACCACGAACGAGGACGACTTCACACGAGCATCGTAGCCCACCGTCGATGCGCGAGTTGCGTCGGGTGCGATCAGCGGGGTCTGGACTTCGGACGACCACGACGCGTTGATACAGGCGTGATGACCAACGTCTTTCCACTCTGGTTGGCGAGTTGCAGAAGATCGTCGGGGTCGCCGGTCAAGATCTCGTCGCCATCCCTGGCGAGCTCGACGAGTGACGCGTCGACAACATCCGTGCTGCGAGCGAGCCGCAGTAGCTCGCCTATAGCGCGGGCGCGTTGTGGGGTGAGCGCGATCTCCTCGACGCCGCGAAGCAGCTGAGCAAGGGCTACCTGGCGCGCACCATCCCGCCAAACCTGCGAGACCACGCCCGTCGATGTCTTGACCGAGTCCTCGGCTTCGGCAGCCTTGAGCAGGAATGCATGGACCGTACGATCACCTCGCTCGTAGGCGATGAAGGCGCCGGCGTCGAGGACCAGGCTCATGACCGCTTGCTTCGACCACGACTGACGAACGAGTGCGCGCGAGCGGAATCGATGAGCTCGCTGGCTGCTTTCGCGGTCAACGGTCCATGTTCGGCGGCGTGGTCAGCGAGGGCCGCTCGCAAGGCGCGCTGACGTGCCTTGGCGCGTGCGGCTTCGGCCAGCCACGTCGACAGGCTGACGCCCTCTTCGGACGCCGCGCTTCGCACGAGCTTGGCGAGCGACGCCTCCATGGAAACAGACAACTTCTCGACCGACATGCCCAATACTACCGTCATCCTACTTTGGTAGCAAGCTGGCTGTGTCCACGCAGCCCCGCCGCGTCGTCCGCACTCCATCACCAGCGACCGCTACACCTCGACGAGCGCGCCGCAGCACTGCTTCCACTTGCGCATCGATCCGCAGAGGCAGAGATCGTTGCGGCCCGGCTTCTTCGGCTTGAGCCGCGCCATCTCGCGCGGTGCCGGATACGCCGCCGGACGCTTCGCGCGGCCGTGCCGCTCGGCGTCCTCGAACTTCGCGGCGATCTCGCCGAGCTTGTCAGGCGTGAACCATTCACGCGCCTCGTCCTCGAGCTTGCGTGCGAGCGAGTCGTAGCGCCGCGGGTGCTGGTGATGATCGTAGTGCGGCACCTTGCGGTAGCCCTCGGGGACGTCGCACAGCGAGTTGCCGCCCGCGAAGCCATACGTGCCGACGTCGCGCGCCGGCAGCAGCGTCCACTCGATGCCGAACAGCCGGTGCGCGACCGGCGCGAGCCCGACCCACGCACGCGCCTCGTGCTGGTTGAACGGATGGAGGTATGCAGCTTCCTCGGTCGGCGAGACATGCTCGGGCACGCCGTACGGCAACCCGACGGGCGTCCCGTAGTTCGGCTTCGACGGATCGCCGCACATCGCGTGGATCAGCTCGTGGACACAGAACCCGAGCAGCCGGCTGTGAATGCAGCCGTTGTCGCGCACGGCGACCCACTTGACGTCACCGAGCTGCTGCTGCAACCGCCACAGCGTCGGCGCCGCGAGATCCCAGATCACCGTCTGGCCCCAGCCACGCATCGCGTCGTCGAACCGATACAGCGCCTCGATCCCCGCGGCGCGCTCGTCGAGCGTCAGCGTCTCGTGACAGCGACACGCGCAGGGCAAGGGCAACTGGACCGCATCGACGACCGTGGCCGGCACATCCCGAGCTTACCGCGTTCGGGAGCGAGGACGACACGTGTACGCGTCCGCAGCCGGTCAGCGTGCTTGCGTGCCGGCTGCCGGCAGCGTACATCGCGGCATGACCCACGCGTTCCGCATCGTCAACGTGTTCACCGTCGACGGTAATCGCTTCTCGGGGAATCCCCTCTGCGTCTTCGAGGACGCCCGCGGCCTCGAGGACGAGCAGATGCAGGCCCTCGCGCGTCAGATGAACCTCTCCGAGACCACGTTCGTGCTTCCCAGCGAGCGTGCCGATGCGCGCGTGCGAATCTTCACGCCCGGATTCGAGATGCCATTTGCCGGCCACCCGACGCTCGGCACCGCGAGCGTGATCGCCGCCGCCGGCCAGGACGAGGTGAAGCTCGAGATGATCGCGGGGATCGTCCAGGTCGAGCGCGAGGATGACGGCTGGTCCCTCAAGAGGCCGCAGCGGCCGAAGACCCGCAAGGTCGAGGCGACCCGCATCGAGATCGCGCAGATGCTCGGGCTGCCCGACGACGCGCTGAGCGACGAGCCGCTCTGGGTCTCGACCGGCGTCGAGCAGCTCGTGATCCCGATCAAGTCATCCGAGCTCGTGCGTGCCGCGAAGCCGGTCAAGAAGCTCCTCGAGCGCTGGGCCTTCTCGGACGATCGCAAGGAAGCGATGGCGTACCTGTGGTCGAACGACTCGTCCGAGTGGACGGTACGGTTCTTCTTCACGTCGCATGGCGCGGTCATCGAGGACGCCGCGACCGGCTCGGCGTGCGCGAACCTCGGCGGCTGGTGGATCGCACGCGGTCGCCAGCGGCCGCTCGAGGTCATGTTGCGGCAGGGCGAGGCGGTGGGACGGCCGTCGCGGCTCGGGCTCCAGATCGGTGACGATGACGCGATCTACGTCACCGGCGCCGTGATCGAGCTCGGGCGCGGCACCGTCGAGGTGTAACTCCACACCGAAGCACGCTCAGCGCATCGCGCCGGCGCCGGAGCGTGAACGCGTGTTCGCGGATCGTCGCGGCATGGCCGTTGCCTGGAACGCGGGCATGCTTCGCATGTCTGTCCTCGTCATGACCCTGCTCGCCGGCCTCGCCGGCACCACCCGAGCCGGCGAGCTCGATCTCGCGCTCGGCCTTCAGGCCACGCAGACCGACTGGCCCGATGACGCCGGCGGCGGTCCGAACCTGTCCGCAGCCTGGTGGTTCCGGCCGTGGATCGGGGCGAGCTTCATCGGCAAGGAGCACTACGCACCCGTCGACGATCGCCTCATGAGCTACTACAGCGTCAACGCCGCCGTGCGCCGCGATCTCGGCACCCTGCGACTCGGCGTGACGCTCGGGTTCGTGCACCAGCACGAGCAGACGCGCGCCGCCATCGAGGCCCAGCCGCTCGCCTCGCTGTTCGGTGTCGCCGACGGGATGCGCCACCGCATGGCCACCCGCAGCGGCATCCAGCTCGCGCTGCCGATTCGCGATCGTGCGAAGGGCGAGTGGTACGTCGCGCTCGACCTCGACGGCACCGTGTTCGCCGAGGCCGATCGCGGACCGCGCTGGATGTCGAGCGCCGGGCTCTCGATCGGGTTCACCCATGACTTCTCGCGCAAGGCACCGGCTTCGGGCCAGCTGGCGGCCAGGTGACCGGCCAGGTGATCGGACAGGTGATCGGACAGGTCAGCTCGCTCGCGATCGTGGCGGCCATGCTCGCCGGTTGCGCCGAGGCGCCCCTCGAGCTCGCCGAGATGCCGTGCCCCGACACCGGCACGTCGTTGACGTATGAGAGCTTCGGCCGCGGCTTCATGACGAGCTACTGCGATCGCTGCCACTCAGGCGCGAAGAGCGGCGCGCCGAGCAGCTATCGCTTCGACACCCATGACGACATCCGGAAGCACGACACGCGGATCTTCATCCGCGCGGCGGGACCGAACGTGACGATGCCGCCGGGACCGTACGATCCGCCCGACGACGAGCGCGACCAGCTCGCCGAGTGGCTCGCGTGTGGCGCACCCTGAGCCACTCCGTGCTACTGGATCGACGTGCGGCACCACACGTTCGACTTCATCGAGATCCCGACGACGGACATGGGCGCCTCGCAGGGCTTCTATGCGGCGGCGTTCGGCTGGAAGTTCCAGGACTGGGGCGACGACTACGCGGACATCCTCGAGGCCGGCCTGTCGGGCGGGTTGCGCAAGGTCGACGCACCGCCGTCGCGCGGTGGGACGCTCGCGATCATCTACTCGAACGATCTCGAGGCCAGCGAGAAGGCGGTCCTCACGGCGGGCGGCCGGATCACCGAGAAGCACGAGTTCCCCGGCGGCCGCCGCTTTCAGTTCTCCGATCCGTCGGGCGTCGAGCTCGCGGTGTGGACCAAGGCCGAGCATTAGCCGGCTAGTCGAGTAGCCGGTGCGCTGCAAGTAGTGGGCACCGCTCGGGCGGCGCGTGGCATGCGCGGTGCTCGACATCGTGCGTGCTTCGATCTGCCCTCGCCCACCTGCTCGTCGTCGCCGCCGTCGCCGGTTGCGCGGAGCCCCCTGACCCCGTCGACGATCCGAATGCCGGGCTGCTCCGCGACTTCCTCGACGGCAAGTTCGACGCAGCCGGTCATCCGCTGAACGCGAAGGTGATCGAGACGCAGGGCGCGTGCGGCGGCACCCAGCTCCGTGGCGCGTGCGAGGTCGTGGTGCCCGAGGGCGCGATGACCGGCGAGCTCACCGTCAACGTGCGGCTGCGGGTGCGGGTGCATGGCGCGCGTGGCCCGATCGTCGTGATCGCGCTGCTCGACGCGAACGGCGAGGCGCTCGCGAGCGAGACGCTCACGGTCGCGAGGCTCCGCGGACGCGGCGGCTGGATCGATGTGGCGGTCGGCGCTCCGTTCTCGGGTGCGCTCAGCAGCGTCCGGCTCGAGCCGGTCGCCGGCGCGGTCGTCGATGTCGAGTACGTCGAGATCTTCCCGAAGCGGTTCGGGCTCGTGGTGGCGCCGGGCTCCGGCGTGCTCGGCGATACCGACAGGCTGACGTTCGAGGTGCCGCGCGCGCGGCGCATCGAGAGCCTGATGCTCGACGGCGTGAGCGTCCTGCCGCGCCTCGATCAGCTGCTGCGCGAGCAACGCGCGACGAAGACGACGACAGAGTTCCGCACGCTGATCGACGTGCGCGTCGACGATCTGCTGCCCGGCCGCGCCGACATCGCCGAGCTCCGCGTCAAGACCGCCGGGGAGACCGCGCGCGTGCAGCTCCGCCGTGCGGTGGCACCGTGCAATTACGAGGGTGCGGCGACCGGGACCAAGGTGCTCGTCACCGGCTTCCAGCCGTTTCCAGCCGATGGCTGGCACGAGAACGTCTCGGCCGTCGCGGTGACCGCGATGAACCCGGCGGCGATCCGTGGTGCGCGCGTGATGCGGCTCGTGCTGCCGGTCGAGTACGACCGCGCGCCCGCCGCGATCGTCGAGGTGATCGAGCGCTGCGCTCCCGACGTCGTGATCAGCTTCGGTCAGGGCGGCGGCGCGATCGCGCTCGAGCAGGTCGCGTACAACCTGCAGGACACCGGCGAGATCTCTGGCGGCGTCCCCGATAACCGCGGGCTGATCCGCGCCGCCACTCCGATCGACGATACCGCGCCCGCCACGCGCGACACGCTGCTGCCGCTCGACGCGATCGACGACGCACTGCAGGCGATCGGCGAGACGCCGCGCCCGAGCCGCGATCCCGGCCGCTACATCTGCAACAACACGATGTTCCAGAACATCGGCGCGATGGCCGGGCGCGGCCGCGCCGGCTTCATTCACCTGCCGTACACGACGCGGTTCGACGATGACGTCCGCGCGCGCTATGCCCGCGTCGTCGAGGCCGCGGTGCAGGCGACCGTCGACGCGCCCTGACAGCGAGCATCGGTGCTCGCCGACGACCACCGACGATCAGAGCGAACGCACGAGTCGCGCGAAGTATTGCGCTTGCGGCGCGACGGGCGATCCGTCAACCCTGAGAGATGTGGCGAGTGCTCGTGATCGCGATGCTGTGGCCTGCGCTCGCCCGCGCGGACGTCCCCGACCGCGTGATCGTCGTCGGCCGGGTCGCTGACGGCGCGTGGACCGATGCCCCCACCGAGGCGCGCCTCGATCAGCGCGCCGAGCTCGCGGCGGTCGTGCTCGCGAAGCGCGGCAAGCGCCGCGTCGTGCTCGCACCCGACGGCATCACGCGCTTGCGGATCGCCGGCAAGCCACACGCGACCCAGCCGCTCGTCGGCGCGCGCGTGCAGTGGTCGACGGTCGAGGCGCACGGGTTTCGCACCCAGCCGGCGGTGAATGGCGCGACCACCGACTTCTACTCGAACGTCTCGATGCAGCGCACGAGCTTCGGCAAGTGGCTCGGCTACGATCAGATCGAGTACTTCGAGCGCGTCGTCCATGCGTGGCGCGATCCGGCGCCGATCGCCGCGGTGATCGACGTCGCCGAGCCGAAACTGCCGCAGGTGCCCGGCCTCGGCACCGTCCGCTACAAGGCCGAGGTCGAGCTTGCCGGCGTGCGCCTCGCGAGTCCCGGCCGCGAGGCTGCCGACACCTATGGCCTGCTGCCCGCCGTTCACCGGGTGTCGATTCGCAAGGGCGATGACTTCCTCGGCCACCTCTCGGCGTACCTGCTCGTTCCCGAGGTGTTCGGCTCCGCCGGTGGCGGTCGCAACCACCAGACCGAGCGCTTCACCGGTGCCGACTGCGCGGACGTCATGGTCGGCGCGGTGCGCCGGATGGGTCGCCCGCTCGCGTACACGAACGTCGCCGGTCTGCCCGCCTATGCGAAGCCGATCGCCGGCGCCACCGAGCTCGACGAGCGCGGCATGCCAGCACAGCCGATCACGAACGTGCGGCCTGGCGATCTGATCCGCATCGACTACGGCGGCACGCTGCGGGGTCACACGCCGCGCGCGTTCGATCACGTCGCCGCGATCTGGGAGGACCGCAGCGATCCCGCCGGTCCGAACAAGGGCGCCGCCGATGGTCAGCTCGACGGCTTCGACCTCGTGATCCACATGGGCCATCCACGTCTCGTCATCGAGCCGCTGGCGAATCAATCACCGGCGACGATCGACGTGCTGCGCTGGCGCCAGAAGTAGAGACCCGAGTGACGACGGAGTGACGACCGAGTGACGACCGAGTGACGACCGGAGTGACGGCCTAAAAGTAGTACGAGGCGCCGAGCGTGAACTGACCGCCGCCGAGCTCCTGGGACGACATCGCATCGCCACGACCATCGAGGACCACGTCCATCTCGTCGCGCGCCTCGACGGAGATCCCGCGGAATTCGGCCTCGATCGCGAGGTGACGGAACCGGCGCTCGACGCCGACGCCAAACATCGCGTGGCCACGGCGCAGATCGTCGCGCAGCTCCTCGGGCGTGTCGTGTGGCGCGATCAGTGTCGAGCCGAAGCCAGCGAGCAGGAACCAGTTCCACCGGCGATCCGGCATGAACCGGAGGCGAGCGCCAAGCGTGACCATGTCGTACGCGAGGTCGCCGTCGGTGTCGTCCTCGAGGACCTGGCGGCCGCCCGTGAACGCGATGAAGAATTCGAGGCGGCGCGTCGCGCGAAACCGCACCGCGAGCTCGGCGATCCGGAACTCGGTCTCGCTACCTTCTGGCGCATCCTCGGGCGCGATCGAGAAGCCACCGAAGTTGAGGCCGATCGCGAAGCGATTCGCCATCGGGTTGACCTCGGCGTTCACCGGCGTCGCGACGCTAACCGACGCTGGCGTCGGCGCGACTTCGCCGGGCGCCTGCGTCGGCGCGGTGGCGTAGTCCGGTGCGTACGCGCCAGGTGCTTGCGCAGCAGCGGTGCCAGCGAGGAACAGCGAGGCGAACACGAGACGTGACGTCATGGATCGGTATTCTTCCACGGTTCGTGCCGCGCCAAGCGCCGGAAATGTGGCGACCGTGATGTTGGTATCGCGTTGCCAGAACCCACACTCCGACGCTGGGATCGTCGCGGCTTCCTACACTAGGATGCGTCGATGGCCGGCCGGACCTTTGCGATTGGCGACATCCACGGCGATCTCGCGGCCTTGGAGATGCTGTTCCAGCGTTTGCCAGCCTTGACCGTCGACGACACCGTGGTGTTCCTCGGCGACTATATCGACCGCGGTCCGGATTCCGCCGGCGTCGTCGCATATGTCCGCGCGCTGACCTCGCAGATCCCGGCGAAGATCGTCACCCTGCGCGGCAACCACGAGGACGCCTGGCTCCAGGTCGCCGAGCGCGGCTGGCCGGAGTTCATCTTCCCGCGCAGCAATGGCTGCCTCGAATGCTTTCGCTCGTTCACCGGCGCCCCGCCGCCGAGCGAGGACGAGCTCGCGACGCCCGCCGAGATGACGAAGATGCTCACCGGCAAGTTCCTGCCGCCGGATGTCCTCGAGTGGATGCGCGGCCTGCCGTTCTTCTACGAGGACGAGCATGCGATCTACGTGCACGCCGGCATCAAGCGGACCGACGGCGAATTCCCGCACCCGCGCGAGGTCGTGCCGGCGCGCGCGCTGCTGTGGTTGCGCGATCGCGACTTCTTCGAGAACTATCGCGGCAAGCTCGTCGTGTTCGGCCACACCACGACGCGCACGCTGCCGAACGAGCTGTCGACGCACACGCCCGAGGATCCGGAGGATCTGTGGGCCGGCCCGGCGTGCATCGGGCTCGACACCGCGTGCGGCAAGGGCGGCTTCCTGACGGCGTTCGAGCTGCCGGCTCGCATGGTCTACGAGTCCCGTGGCTAGAACCGGCTGGCTGTCGAGACGTAACAAGGAGTCCACCGCGGGCCGGCCGGTCGTGCGCTTCGGCCGCGCGCTGGCGTCGCCGATCGGCGTCTTGATCACGTTGCCGCTGCTCGTCGTCGCGGTCGGGCTCGGCATCCTGCTTGTCGGGCGCGACGCGACCCGCAGCGCCTCGCAGTCGATGGCGCAACGTCAGCTCCAGGAGCAGGCGCTGAGCGTGCAGGCCGACGTCGCGTTCGCGCTCGATCAGGCGGCACCGATGCTGTCGCGGGTCGCCACGTTCGCCGATCCCGCGCGTCCGCTCGACGATGTCCTCGTGCGGCTGCACGATCTGATGGTCGGCCGCGCCGGCGTCTCGTACGTCAGCATCAGCTTCCCCGACGGGACCTTTCGCGGCGCCTATCTCGGTGAAGACCGGCGCGTCGAGGTCCAGGAGAGCCGGGTCAGCGCGAGCGCTACGGCGGTGCGGCGGTTCACCGTCGTCGGTGGCGGACTCGTGCCACTGCGTGACGAGCAGACGACCTACGACCCGCGCACCCGCGGCTTCTACAAGCTCGCGACCGCCGCCGGCGTGCGCGTGTGGACCGAGCCGTATCCGTTCTTTCAGAGTCACGAGACCGGCATCACGTGCGCCGAGCCGGTCTACGACGGCAGCCAGCTGCGCGCCGTGCTGACCGTCGACTTCGATGTCGGCGCGCTCTCGAAGTTCGTCGCGCGGCCAGCCCTCGACGACGCGCGCTCGGTGATGTTCACGCGCAGCGGCGTGATCCTCGCGTATCCCGACGGCGACAAGCTCTCGCTGCCGGCGACCGAGAAGCTCTTGAGCTATCGCGACCTCGGCGATCCCGCGATCGACGCGTTGCTCGCGCAGCCAGCGGCGACCGCGCTGCGGTTCGTCGAGCTGTCGGCACCGGCCGGCGACTTCCTCGCATCGGTCGCGCCGATCGGCGGTCAGCGCGCCGGCGTCGCGGTTCCGCTCGACTGGTATGTCGGCACGATCGTCCCGGTTCGGACGATCCTCGGCCCGACCCGCCGGCTCGAGCGCTCGAGCGTGATCGCGAGCCTCGGCGCACTGGCGATCGCGGTCGGGCTCGCGCTCGTCCTCGCGTGGAACCTCGTGCGCATGCGCAAGCAAGTCGCGGCCGCGCGCACCGAGGCACGCACCGCCGAGGCACGCGCCCGCGAGCTCGGCAGCTACAAGCTCGTCGCGCGGCTCGGCGCCGGCGGCATGGGCGAGGTCTGGCGCGCCGAGCACCGGCTGCTCGCACGCTCGGCCGCGATCAAGCTGATCCGCGCCGAGGCGCTACACGATCCGGAGACCGTCGGCGAGATCCGCGAACGCTTCCGCCGCGAGGCCCAGACGCTGGCATCGATGAAGTCGCGCAACACGATCGCGATCTACGACTACGGCGTCACCGAGGCTGGCGTCTTCTACTACGTGATGGAGCTACTCGACGGGCTCGACCTCGAGTCGCTCGTCGTTCGCTTCGGCGCGCCGTCGGCGCCGCGCGTGATCCACATCCTGATCCAGGCGTGCTCGTCGCTCGCCGAGGCCCACGACGCCGGCCTGCTCCATCGTGATATCAAGCCGCCGAACCTGCTGCTGTCGCGCGCCGCCGACGAGGTCGACATCGTCAAGCTGCTCGACTTCGGCATCGTCCAGACCGTCAACGACACGCTCGATGCAAGCCACACGGCCCCGGCGATTTCGATTCCGTCCGAGCCCGCGCTCGCGATGACCGAGACTCCGCGGCTGACCCAGGTCGGCGCGATGCTCGGCACGCCGGGCTTCATGGCGCCCGAGCAGATCCTCGGCCTCCCGCTCGACGGCCGCGCCGATCTCTACGCGCTCGGCTGCGTCGCGTGGTGGCTGTTGACCGGCCGCGAAATCTTCAAGCGCGAGGGCGCCGAGGCCAAGATGCATCACAAGCACCTCCACGATCCGGTGCCGTCGCTGCGCGACTTCGTGCGCGGCTGGTGCCCGCCCGAGCTCGAGGACGTGCTCAACGCGTGCCTCGCGAAGGAGGCCGACCAGCGCCCGCGCGACGCGCGCGAGCTCGCGGCCCGACTGCGCGCGATCCCGATCCCCGCCGAGCATGCGTGGACCGAGGCGCGCGCGCGTGCGTGGTGGCAGGACTTCCAACCTGCGATCCCCGCGCAGGCGGTGTCGGCGAGCGAGGTCCAGGTGATCATGCCGGGCCACTCCGAGCAGCGACCGCACGCCGCGGCGATGGCGGAGACCGTCGTGCCCGTCAGTCACCGACGTTGAGTTGCCAGGTCTTTAGATTTGAGGATGCTCTGCGCGAGCAGCGGCTTGGTGGGCACCTCCGCAAGACCACCAGCCTCCAGCGACATCGCCATCCACCGCCCATCGCGTGGTGGTCGCGATGACGCCGCAACTGGCCGCGGGCGCTGCTGTGGTGAATCGCGATCGCCGCTGGACCTGGGTCGTCGACGGCATGCTGATCTTAGTAGGATCCTGGTCATGTACTGGTCGTTCCCGCTGTCGTGCCGTCCGCTGCGCCCCTACCCCGAGGTGAGGCCCGCGGATCAAGACGCAGCCTACGGGCAGTTCGAGGTTCCTGAACGGGGCGTGCGCACCCGCGCCGGGACGATCGTCCAGCTCGACCTCGATATGCCGGCCGGGCGTCGCATGCTCTCGACCATCACCGGTCCGGTCGGGCTCGCGCTGCCGCGCAAGGTAGACCGCGCGCTGGTGACCGAAGTCGCGGCGCTGGCCGCGCGGGTGCCGGTCGGCCTGACGCTCGACACGATGGACGACCTCGGGTTCCTCGATCAGCTCGGGGACGTTGTCGCGCTCGACGTGAAGCGATGCAAGGACCTCGGTCCGATCACGCAGCTCAACCGGCTGGTGTCGATCCATCTCGAGGACGTCGCGATCACGCCGAGCCTGCTGACCCATCTGTCCCGATGCCCGCTCTACCAGCTGTCGTTCGAATCCATCGTGCTCGGTCTACCCGACACGTTCGCCCGCCTGCCCGGTGTGCGCTCGCTGCCGCGGCTCGGTCCGCTCGAGACGATCGCCCGCCTGCCCGGTCTGCGCTCGCTGCGGCTGCATCGCCTCGAAGCCTCGTCGGAGCTGCGTCACCTGATCGGCCTCGATCGGCTGGAGCACCTAGAGCTGCAGATCGCGACGTGCACGCACGCCGATCTGGCGCAGCTGGGGCAGCTGGCGAGCCTTCGTCGCCTGCACGTGATCGCCCACGCGTTTCGCCCGCTGGCCGCGGGCGAGACTTCAATCGCCGCGATCGCCCCGATCGCGAGCACTCGGCTCGAGCAGCTCGAGCTCCGATACGACGCCTACGACGTGCCCGCCTCCGGGGAGGGCGCGTCGGTCAACTCGATCGCGATGCCCGCGCTCCACACGTTGTCGATGCGCGCGTGGCCGGGACAACTGACACTGCTCGAACATCTCGTGGCACCAGCGCTGACGAAGCTCGGTGTCGCGGGTGGGGCCGAGCACCCGCCGCTCGGATGGCTTGTGCGGTTTGGCGCGCTCGAGAAGCTCGCCCTCGGCAACAAGCTCGACGACGACGAGCTGGTCCACGTTCGCGAGCTCGGTGCGCTCCGCGAGCTGTTCTTGTGGCGCACCGACGTCGGAGATGCTGCCCTCGCGCACCTCACCGCACTCGCGCTCACGGACCTCCACCTCTCGTTCACGCAGGTCGGCGATGCCGGCGTGGCGCACCTCGCCGCGATCACCACGCTGCGCAAGCTCTCGCTCGCGTGCACCCGGGTGACCGACGCCGCCGGTCCGCATCTCGCCGCGCTGCACGCGCTCGAGGAGCTCGAGCTCGGGATGACGAGCGTCGGCGACGATGCCCTGGCGCACATCGCGACGCTGAGCCGGCTCCGCGTGCTCGACCTGATGCGAACCGGCGTGACGGATGCCGGGCTTCCTCAGCTCACCGCCCTCACCCAGCTCGATGACCTCGACCTGAGCAACGCCAGCCTCACCGACGTGGGCATGGCGCACCTCGGCAAGCTCATCAGCCTGCGAAGATTGTCGCTCCGGGACATGTACGACGTGACCGGCGCGGGCGTCCCCCACCTCGCGAACCTCGTGCACCTGCGCTTCCTCAACATCTCCTCCTCGGCCGACCACGACCTCGAGGAGGCGGAGGACCAGCTGCAAGTCCTCCTGCCGGAGCTGTCGATCGACGCCTGACCCGCCCGCGCTGATCTGGCTGGGCGCGCACACATGAAACATATTTGCGCGACCTCGCGCTGAGGTTCCGTGGACCGACGGCGGCTGCATCTTGTACAAGCTCAAGCGACCCTGGGCCGATGGCCGCACCCACCTCGTGATGGAGCCAGTCGCGTTCCTGTGGCGGTTGGTCGGGATCATCCCGCCGCCGCGCCAACACCTGGTCAGGTAGCACCACGTCGAGCTGGTCGACCGCGCGGTAGACTCGACCCACGTGGAGCGCTTGGGCCGGTACGAGGTCGTCCGCGAGATCGGGCGAGGCGGTATGGGACGGGTCTACGAGGCCCGCGATCCCGAACTGGGGCGCAAGGTCGCGATCAAGGTCCTTCACGCGCATCACACGAGCCTGTTCCGCGGCGAGGCACGAGCGCTCGCCACGCTGAATCATCCCGGCATCGTCACGATCCACGAGATCGGTGAGCACGAGGGGCGTCCCTATCTCGTCATGGAGCTCCTGGTCGGACGACCGTTGCGCGAGCTGTTGCTCGCTGAAGCGGTGCGCCCGCCTCGGGGTCTCGTCCTGGAGATCTGTGCGCACGTCGCGCGAGCGATCGCGGAGGCACACGAGCGCGGCGTCCTCCACCGCGACATCAAGCCCGAGAACGTCGTCGTGCTCGCGTCGGGTGGCGTCAAGGTCATCGACTTCGGGATCGCGCGCCGGCTCGAAGAAGATGAGGTGACCGCCGGCGCGGCTGATGAGTCGCGAGCTGCGCGCGTGGCCTCGGCGTTCGCGCGCACGATGCCGGTGGAGGTCACGCCGTCGCGCGATCCATCGGTCATGGTGACGGAGCGAGACTCCGGTGGCGCGGGTGGCGCGGGCACGGTCGTCTCGCTCGGGTCGTCGACGCAGACCGTGTTCGGGACTCCCGCATACATGGCGCCCGAGGTGCTCGGTGGCGGACCGTCGACACCGGCGAGCGATGTCTACAGCCTTGGGGTCATGGCGTACGAGTGCCTCGCGAACCGGCGTCCGTACGAGGCGCCTGACCTCGTCGGCGTCGTGGCGATGGTGCTCGATGGCACGAAGCAGCCACCACCGCTCGCGGATGCGCTCGCGCCGTTCGTGATGCGGATGCTTGACCGCGATCCGGCCAGGCGGCCGTCGTTGCAGGAGGTGAACGCGGCGCTCGAGCCGCCAGCGCGCGCGCCGCAGCGACGGACCAGCTCCGCGCGGCGTGCCACGGTGCTCGTGGGATTACTCGCGCTCGGAACGGCCGGCGCGATCGCCGCGTGGCGCAGCCAGTCGTCGTCTGTTCCCGCGCCGACGACGCAGGTCCGTCAACCTGCGGGTGCGATTGCGCTCGCGCCGATCGAGGTCGCGTACCAGACGTATGGAGATCAACCGTCGAACATCGCGCTCGTGCTCGGGCTCGTGCTCGGGCACATCGCGGACATCCGCGTCATCGAGCCCAGTCAGCTCGAGGGCGAAGGCCCGAAAGCTACCGATCGCGCGGCCTCGGCGCGCAGGCTCGGTGCGCGCTACTTGCTCGAGGGCACGCTTGTCGAGAAAGCCGGCGCAGTCACCGGCACGCTCGAGCTTCGCGATCTGACACACGACACGACCGAGGTCGTCAAAGCTACCTTGCCCGTGACCCGCAATGCCGCGCTGGTGATCGACCTCGCGAACCAGGTCGCGGATCATCTCGTCCCCGGTGCCAGACTCGATCCCGCGTCGAATGAAGTCGTCGCCCGCAAGCTGTACGAGGTCGGATTCCAGCATCTGCAACGCCAGCAGTGGTCGGCAGCGCGGCCGTACCTGGAGCAGGCCGTTGAAGCGGATCCGCGTTCGGCACGCGCATGGGATGCGGTAACGACATCGCGCGCCTGGACGCTGGCACCGCAGCCGCTGATCGAGGACGGAGTCACGCGCACGCTCGCGGCATCGCCGGTCGAGCCACGACGCACGATCCTCCAGGGTGCGGGGCAGTTCTTTGGCCACGAGTACGACGCTGCCGTCGCCACGCTCGAGCCGCTGGCGACCGATCCGAGCATCGTGGGCGATAACGCGATCGACGTCGCCTACTACCTCGGCGAGGCCTTGTGGCACCGCGGTGACTACGCGCGTGGAGCCGCGTTGCTGCAGCGCGTGCTCGATGCTCGCCGCGCCTTTCAGCCCGCGGGGGTCCATCTCATGCAGCACGCGCTGACGCACCGCGAGCTCACACGTGCGGGGGTACTCGTCGGACAGCTCGGGCGTGCACGGCAAGTCTATGAGTTCGCGGCCGGTGACTACGTCGCGGTGGCAGCGAGCAGTGAGTTTCCGCTCAACCTCCACGCCCAGATCGTGCTGGGCAAGCCCGCCTCCGAGCTCGAGGCTCGCCTCGGCGGCTACGACGGTGCGGCGTACGCGATCGCCACGGCGATCGTGGCCGGTGACAAGCAGGCCGCGCGGGCACACCTCGCGACGATCTGGACGCAGATCGCGAAGCAACCCGTCACCGATCGGTTGCTCTATCAGCTCGGCGAGCTGATCGATGTCGTCGTGAGCTCGGGGCTGCGCGACGAGACGCGCACCATGCTCGAGTTGCTCCGATCGGGCGCTTCACCGCGCTACCGGCTCGCGCACCGCCGCGCGGCGGCACTCGCTGCGCCGCTGATCGGTATGCGGCTGCCCGATGAGGATGGGGCGACCCCACGGCAGCGCCGGTTGCTCGCCGCCATGCGCGCGGAGCTCGCGGGTGACCGCAAGCAGGCAGCCGCGCTTTTGACAGAGCTCGTCGCTGACCCGAGCGACACCTTCGATATCGGCGAGCGCATCGCGCTCGTGCGTAACCTGCGCGCGCTCGGCGACGAGCGGGGTGTTCGGGCGCAGTGCAAGGAGATCGAGAGGCCGCCGGTGTTTCGCTTCGACTTCGTGCTCGCTCGCGCAACCTGTCGGTGAAGCCGGGAACCGCGAAGCTAGAGCTGGGTTGCGAGGAGCGTCGGGTGGCGCGAAATACGCGGGGACTCCTTCGCCATGCCGGATACGACGCCGGCTCGCACGGTTTTAGACCGGATGCTCGATCGTGGTCATTCGGCGCCGTCGACGTAGCGGCCCCAGTCGGGAATCTCTTCGTTTTGTTGACCGACGAGGACCGATGGGCAGAGCTTCTCGAGCAAGCGTGCTTCGGCGAGCGAGAAGAAGTTCGCGGTGAGGTCGAGCGATTGCAGATGCGCGAAGCGATCGGGATGCGCGAGCAACGCTTCGGCGGCACCGGTTCCCATCGTCGATCCGGAGAGGTCCAGCGTCGCGAGCTGCGGCAGGAGCGGCGAGTCGACGAGGAGACGAGCGAGGTCGTCTCCGAATTCGCAGCCACCGAGGCCGAGCTGTTTCAGCGCGGGGAATCGCCCATGATCCGCGAGCAGCGGTGCGAGATCGCCGACGATGCAATCCGCGCCGTAGTCTGCGTTCCCGAAGAACAGGTCGAGCTGCTCGAGGTGTTGCCACGAAGCAGCGGCGATGCTGCGCGGCACGTGACCGCGCATTCCGCTGTTGATCACGCGCAACGTGTGGCACGCGGGGAGCGCGACCGCGCCGAGCTCGACGCGACCGGTGTCGACGACGAGGTGCTCGACCGTGGTGAGGAGCGGATAGACGCGCTCGATGTTGCCGAGGTGCGACCACGCGCGTTGGTTGTCGCCGCACGTCAACGCGAATACGCGCAGCGTCGGCGGCGGGGGCGATGCGAGCAGTGCGTCGACGATCATGTCGTCGTCGGGACCATCGCCGTGACGCGAGTACGGCGTGTGGAACTCGAGCTCGCGGATGAATCGCGCGAGCGGGGATCTGGCGACCTCTGCGTAGCCCTGTGCCGAGGCGCCTTGGTAGCTCGCGCCGAGCTCTGCGCGTCCGATGAAGCCACGCCGCCACGTCACGCGCGGCTTGCGATCGAACCAGTCGTGCTCGAGCTCGGGCAGCCACGACTTCTCGTGTGCTTCGATCAATTCGCGCTCGCGCGTCGCGAGCTCGCGATTCTCCGGGGCTGCCTCCCTCGCGAGCTGCACGTGGATGAGCTCGCCGCGCGGGTCGCCTTGCGCGACGAGCCAATCCGCATAGACCTCGTAGGTCGCGCGCGAATCGTCCTCCAACGCTTCGAGCAAACGGGCGGCAGCGTCCTCGTCCACGAAACGAGCTAACCACAACCCTCGTGCGATGTGCTTCGGCCGACCTCCCCAACGATGCTCGTCGAGCTCCCAGCGTAGCGGTTCGGCTCGCCTCAGGTCTTGCCTGGGAGATACGCGCGCGGCACCCCGGCTCCGCGCAGGAACTGACGGCGCCGCCGTCGCGTGTTCGCGCGCTGCACGCCGACGAGCGTCCCGAACCCGACGAACACGCCCGCGCCGACGAGCGCGGTGCCGAGCCCGAGCAACGGCAACGAGATCGCGACGCCGGTGACGATCACCATCGCGATCAGCACGGGCCAGATGATGTCGCTCGCGTAGCGGCGCGACCACCCGTCGTAGGCGCGCTCGCAGTCGGCGCACCAGCGCTCGCCTTGGGTCTCGACCTGACATCGCGGGCACGCCATGCGTGCTTACCCTAGCCCCTCGGAAGGCGCGCGAACAGGTAGCCGCGCGAGACCGTCGTGGTCGTCACGTCACGAAGCGCTGAACCACCTCGCGGACGGTCTTGGCATCGAAGGGCTTCTCCAGTCGCTCGTTCGGAATGCGATCGAGAAACTCGTCAGTTTCTGCCGAGAAGGCGCCAGAGATGAACACGACCTTCTCGACCGCTGAGGGACAGCGAACGACGAGCTGTTCGTAGAATTCGATCCCGGACATGCCCGGCATCATCAGGTCGGAGAAGATCACGTCGAAGTGCTTGCCGGTACAGAGCAGCTCGAGCGCATCGAGCGCCCTCGTATATGTGGTGACGTGATGCTCGCGTAGCACTCGTGACAGCGTGATGCCCACGGCTGGCTCGTCGTCAACGATCAAGATCGATGCACGCTGCTTGATGACAGGGATCCTGGTGCTCGACGGCACGGCGGCGGCGGCGATGTCTTCTGGCGAAGCCGCGGGCAGGACGACCGTGAACCGGCTGCCTTTGCCGACCGTGCTCTCGACGGCGATTTCACCGTGCATCCCCGTGATGATGTTGTGGCAGATCGAAAGCCCGAGGCCGGTGCCGACTCCCACAGGTTTCGTCGTGAAGAACGGATCGAAGATGCGCTCGAGCTGCGACGCCGGAATGCCCGCACCTGTGTCGTGAACCTCGATGACAGCGCGTCCTTTCGCGTCGGTCGATGTCGAGATGCGGATCTCGTTGTTGTCCATGTCACCCACGGGAATCGAGTGAGCCGCATTGACGAGGAGATTCATGAAGACCTGTCCGAGGCGCGCGTCATCTGCCTGGACTCGCGGCACCTCCTTGTAGTCCTTGACGACACGCGACCGGTGCCGGATCTCGCTGAACGTCATGTTGATGGCGAGATCCATCACCTCGGTCACCGAGGTGACGGTGCGCCGTTCCTCCTCGAGTCGCGAGAACGTCTTCATCCCACGGACGAGCTTCTTGATGCGATCGGCTCCCTTTTGAGCGTCCTGCACCATGTTCTCGAGCTCCAGCATGCGCTCCGAGCTCGACCCGCCTCCCATCTCCTGGATCTCTTCGATGACGAGGTCGAGGTTCGCGGTGATGTACGAGAGCGGATTATTGATCTCGTGCGCGATTCCGGCAGCCAGTGAGCCTACCGCGGCCATCCGGTCCGAAAATACGAGCTGACGTCGAGCGTGCTCGGTTACCTGCTTTGCGACCAGCTCTGCTGTCATGTCCCTGAACACGAGGACTGCACCGCTCACGCTGCCGTCCGCGTTCCTGATCGGCGCGCAGCTATCAGCGATCGCGACCTCGGTACCATCGCGACGCACCAGCAAGGTGTCACTCGCGAGCGCGACAACCCGGTTCTCGCGCAATGCGATCGCAACCGGATCGGCGACCAGCGCTCGGGTCTCCGCGTCGATGATCTGGAAGACGTCGGTGATGGCACGAGTGCAAGCCGCCCGCTCGGTCCAACCAGTCAGCTGCTCGGCTACGGGGTTCATTCGAACGATGGCACCGTCCAGATCGACCGAGATGACGCCATCGCCGATGCTGCTGAGCGTCGTCGAGAGACTCTCCGCCAGCTCGCGTAGCGCCTCTTGCTGTGCCCGGTTCGCCGTCACGTCGCGCGCGCACGCGTAGATCAGTCCCCGTTCGACCGAGGGTACGACGCGCCACTCGAGCCAGCGATAGCTCCCATCGCGGCACCGATACCGATTCGCGAACGCGATCAGCGTGGCACCAGCGCTGAGCTGCATGCCGGCTTCGACCGTTTGCTGCTGATCGTCTGGATGTACGAACTCCAGCCAGGGGCGGGCGCACAGCTCCTCTGCTGACCAGCCGAGCGTTGTCGTCCAGGACGGGCTGACGCGCCTGAACCGGCCATCGAGCCCGGCGATGCACAGCAGCTCGAGTGCCACCTCGAAGAGCACGTCGACGTCTTCCGTCGCGTGACGGCTGGATGTGCCGAGCTCCAGCGCCCGTCGGACGACACGCAGTCGGGCTCGAAACGCCAGATCGCCGGGCGTGTCGAAGAAGAAGTCGTCTGCACCCGCACCGAGCACGGACTGGATCAGCGTGGCATCTGATGCGGCCAGCATCACGAGGATCACCGAAGACGCGGTTGCAGGTGCATTCCGCAACGCTCGGCATGCGGCGGCCGCATCGAGATCGGCCTTCTGTTGAAGCACGATCAGAGGCGCAGCCGCTGATTCGACGAGCGCCAGTCCGTGCGCGGTGTCTGCCACGAACGCGGCCTCATGCGCCTGCTCGCCGAGTGCGCGAGCGATGCCGGAAGTCCTGTCGGCATCAACCCCGATGACCAGCGCTCTCATCCCTTTAGGCTAACGAAACGCCGCCCTCACGAGACCACGCAGGTACGAGAGGCCGACCTAGCGCAACGGAATGGAGCGAGCGTGCCGCAACGTCATGCGAGCGCGACACCGAGGCCGAGCCGATGGTGCGGGCTGGGGGGCTCGCGAGGGATCAGTTAAGCTCAACACAGATGCATCCGAGCGGCTGGTCCCAGGAGCTCGTACCCGCGCGGCGCCTATCGTGACGCACCGCCTGGTCAAGGTTTTGCGCGATGTCCGTGACGGATTCTGGCTCCAGCCGCTCGTCTTGCTAGTTGTAGGCGTCTTGTTGAGCCTGGGGCTCACGTCTCTCGACCGCTGGTTGATCGAGACCGCCCGGACCACGCGTTGGCTCGAAGAAGCGAGTCCCGGGGGAGCGCGCGCGTTGCTCGGTGCAGCTGCCGGCGCGCTGGCAACCACGCTCGCGATCTCGATGTCGATGACGATGGTAACTGTGCAGCTCGCCTCGTCGCAGTACACGCCGCGCTTGATCCGGCGGTTCCTGGCCGACGGTTTCATGCAGCGGGTGCTAGGTGCCTTCCTCGGCACGATCGCATTCCTGTTCATGGTGTTGCGGTCGGTGCGCTCGGCCGAAGAAGGCGCGTCGTTCGTCCCGATGGTGTCGCTGGCGAGCGCGGTGCTGTTGACGCTGGTGTGCCTCGCGCTGCTCGTCGTGTTCTTGCACCGAACGATGCGAGGGATGCAGGCCTCCACGATCGTTGCGGGAATCGGACGCGAGACAACCGCGAGCATTCTCGCGACCACGGGCTCGCCGGGCCATCTGGTTGCGGTTCCGTCGGGGCCGACCGCGGTGGTCCGAGCGGAGGCGCCGGGATACGTGCAGATCCTCGACGATGCGGGGATCCGCGCGGCGGTCGGCGCGCTCGGTACCGCGATCTGTCGGGACACCTCGCCGGGCGACTTCGTGATTCCAGGAACCCCGCTCGTCACATTGTTCGGAGCCACGGTGGTCGACGCACAGATCGAGAACAAGGTTCGCGAATGCTTCACTCTCGGAAGCGAGCGCACCGCGCCAGACGACCTGACGTTTGGCGTCCGACAACTCGTCGATATGGCGCTCAAGGCGCTGTCGCCGGGGATCAACGACGTGACGACCGCCGTGATGGTCGTCAACGAGCTCGGTGTGATCGGCCGAGCGGTGGCTCGGGTGCATCCCGTCCGTGATGGCTGGGTTTGCTCCAACGCCAAGGAAGCGCCCCCATACCTGACACGAGAGCTCTGCCTCGAGCGCTACCTGGCGCTCGCGTTCGAGGAGGTGACACACGCGGCCACGGTTCAGCCACGCGTGCTCGACCGGATGCTCGAGATTCTCGGGACGATCGCCTCGGTAGAGCCGGCGGCTGAAGTCCAGGAGGTCCTGTACGCCTGCGAGCAGCGGATCCGTCGTCACGTGAAGGAGCCCGCATGGTGCCCGCGAGTCCCGCTCGCTGCGGATCGAGAGACCTAAGGGTTGTCCCGTAAGTACGATCTGGGATCGTACGGGAACGTGTTGGTTCGCCATCGCGCTCGCTCTGCCGTGGTCCGGCGAATGCCGGTCTCATGCAGGGTTGAACACGCGGCCATGCCAACG
>JACCTC010000377.1 GCA_013812655.1 Deltaproteobacteria bacterium
GCCCGGCCCGGAGCTCCGCGGGCAGCGCGTACGCAGCTCGTTGGCGTCGAGCTTGGCGACCACGCGCGGCGGCAGCGGGACGTGATACGCGGCCGAGCCACGCAGCGCCTCGGGGACGCGCGCCGCGAGCGGCCCGAGGTTGACGGAGAGGTCGTGATCAGCCACGCCGCCTCCGCATCAGCGCCGAGCGGCCATGGCCGTCGAGGCCCTCGCACGTCGCGAGCGTCGCGATCGCATCGGCGTGCGCGGCTGCAGCCTCGGCCGTGTACTCGATCACGCTCGTCTGCTTGCGAAAATCGTGGACGCCGAGTGGCGAGGCGTAGCGCGCGGCGCCACCCGTCGGCAGCACGTGGTTACCGCCGGCCAGATAATCACCAGCGGCCTCCGACGAGTACGCGCCGACGAAGATCGCGCCGGCGGTCGTGCAACGCAGGGCGATCGCGCGAGCGTCGGCGAGCTGGAGCTCGAGGTGCTCGGGCGCGAAGGCATTCGCGAAGCCGATCGCGTCGTCGATCGAGGCGACGATCACCGCGGCGCCGTGGGCCTCGAGTGCCGCCTCGGCGATCGCCTTGCGTGGCAGATCCGCGAGCTGGCGCGTCAGCTCGGCATCGATCGCGAGCGCGAGCTGGGCGGACGTCGTGACGACGACGGCGCGCGCCTCGGGATCGTGCTCGGCCTGCGCGAGCAGATCGGCGGCGATCCATGCCGGGTCGGCATCGGCGTCGGCGATGATCAGCACCTCGGACGGCCCGGCGATCGAGTCGATGCCGACCTCGCCGTAGACCTGCCGCTTCGCCGACGCGACCCACGCGTTGCCAGGCCCGACGATCTTGTCGACGCGCGGGATCGACGCGGTGCCGTAGGCGAGCGCCGCGATCGCCTGCGCGCCACCGAGCTCGAACACGCGATCGACACCGGCCACCCGCGCCGCGAGCAGGGTCTCCGGCGACGCACCCGGGGTGACCATCACGATCTCGGCGACGCCGGCGACCTTCGCGGGGATCGCGGTCATCAGCACGCTCGACGGATAACGCGCGGTTCCACCCGGGACGTAGAGGCCGACGCGATGGAGCGGCGTGACCCGGAGCTCGAGGCGCACGCCATCGAGATCGACATCGACCCCGGGATCGATCACGCGCTCGTGGAAGCCGCGGATCCGGCGTGCCGCGAGCTCGAGTGCCAGCCGTACCGACGGGGCCACCTGATCGGCGAGGTCATCCCAGCGCGCGCGAGAGACCTCGTAGCTACCGGCGTTCGGCTCGCGATGATCGAAGCGTCGCGTGTAGTCGATCACCGCCGCATCGCGCCGGGTCCGGACGTCCGCGAGGATCGCAGCGACCTGCTCGTCGATGCCGCCCGCCATGCGGGTCGTGCGATCGAGCAACGCGTTGGCTTCGGGCGTCCCGCCCTGGAGCTGCTTGAGCCTCACGGCGCGAGCATCGCACGCTCACACGCGACGGTCGATGTAGCCGCCCATCCGGACCGCGACGATGCCGACGTGCTCGTGCAGCGGCTGCAGCACGTCGACGACGAGCGAGCGGAACATCAGCTGGCTGCCGCCATAGAACGGCGCGATCCGGTTGCCCGGCGGCTCGACGAGCGTCGGCCGGGTCTCGATCCGCACGAGCGTCTCGTCGAGCCAGGTCACGTCCTCGACCCACGGCACCGACGAATTCGAGCTGATGCTCCACGCGGTGAGCCGCGGCAACCGCTCGAGCAGCCACGCGCGATCGATCGGTGCGGCGAGCTCGACGTCGAGCAACGGCCGCCCGCTGATCAGCCAGTCGTCGTAGCCCTCGACGGGAAATCCCTGCGCGAGCGCGGCCCGTGCGACCGACTTCGCCTTCTGCCGGTTGCCGGTGACGACCGCGGCGATCCCGCCGATGAAGCCGGCGACCGCGCCGACGCCGACCCCGGCGACGCCGACCTGGCCGCCGACGGTCATCCCACCGAACGTGATCGCGATGACGGTACCGAGGCCACTCGGCGAGGCATTGGCCGCGTGCATCACGCGCTCCGCGCGCTGCCGCAAGCTTCGCGCTTCCTGCGGCGGCCGCCGGCTCGCGTTGCCGCTGTGGACGAGCGCCTGCAGCGCGGGTGGTGCACCCATCGCCTGCTCGCGAAACGCGCCGCCCATGCCCTCGACGCCGGTCGTTGTCGACGTGCGCTGACTCGCGACGAGCGCGGCGAGCGTCGCGTGGTCGCCCATCCGCATCGTGACGATGCCGACGTCGGCGTGGAGCGGCGCGAGGATCCGCTGGTGGAGCTCCCCGAGAAGCCGGCGATCACCGACGAACAGCGGCTGCGCGGTCGGCTGCTTGCCCGGGATCGCGATCCGACGCGTCACGATCCGGAACACGCGGTCGCTCTTGCGCTCGACCACCACCGCCGCATCGATCGCGGCCACCGAGGTCGCGACGATCTGGATATCGACGTCACGCTGGAGCTCGATGTCGAACGCGGGCTCGTTCGCGAGCAGCCACGCGCGATAGCCGTCGACCGGAAAGCCCCAGGTGTCGACCTCGCGCAGCCCCTTCGCGATCGCGCGGCGATCGTCGAGTGCGATGCCGCCGAGCCCCGCGACGATCGCGGCCGCCGGGATCAGGATCGGCGGTGCGGCGAGGCCGATCGCGCCGAGGGTCGCCGACGACACGATCGCGAACCCGCTCCGCGTCGGCGCGATGCCGAAGGCCCGGGCCAGCCGCACGTGATCGCGAGGTGGTCGCACGCGCCGACTCACGGCTTCGGCTTGCGGTCGCGCTTCGTCGGTTTGCTCGGCTCGGCAGGCGCATCGGGCGGGGCCACAGCGCGCTCCGGGATCTTCACGGCCTTGGGGTCGTACTTGTCGAGGTCGGGGCGTGGGTTGTCGGGATCATGCGCCGGCTGGTCGACGGGCCTGGGCTCGCTGTCGGGACCTGGCGGAAGCGGACCTTCGAGCGAGCCACCCGGCAGCTGCGAGGGATACCGATCCGCGTAACTCTCGACCATCGCGGCCGGCACGCTGTCGCGCCCGCGGCCGCCGATCTTCACGACATGGCCCTTCGCCGGCCACATGATCCAGGCCTCGCCGTTGCCGGTGATCGACAGCGTGCGAGCTCCTCCGAGCCTGGTCTCGTCGACCTGGTAGCCCTGCTCGGCGGCGAGCCGGCGTGCGAGCTTCACGGTCTCACGTAGGACGCCGTCGGGACGCTCGTAGCGCGTCACGAAGACGTTGACGATGTCGTGGTCCTCGACGCGGCCACGCTTCTCGGCAGCTTCCGTGACGTAGCTCGCGGTGTAGGCCTCGGCCTTGTTGCCCTCCACCCACACCTCGACGTCGAGAACGGGCTGGAACCGTCGGAACTTCCACGAACCGAGATCACCCTCGACGACGCCGCGCTTCGGGATCGGGGGGGTGCCACCGCATGCCGCCAGCATGGCGATCACGACGACAAGCAGGACGTTCACCGCACCTATCGTACCGCGTTCGACCGTCGGTGGCGTCTGTCGTTGACACCGCAGCCTCGGTCGCTGAATAGTCCGACTACCCATGGCCAGCTACCTGTTCTCCAGTGAATCCGTCACCGAAGGTCACCCTGACAAGCTGTGCGACGCCGTGTCCGACACGATCGTCGACGCTTGCTTCGCGGTCGATCCGACCAGCCGCGTTGCCTGCGAGACCGTGGCGAAGACCGGCTTCGTGCTCGTCTGCGGCGAGATCACGACCAAGGCGCAGCTCGACTTCCAGAAGCTCGTGCGCGGCGCGGTTCGCGACATCGGCTTCACCAGCTCGCAGATGGGCTTCGATGCCGACACCTGCGCGGTGATGGTCGCGATCGACCAGCAGTCGCCCGACATCGCCCAGGGCGTCGATCGCGGTGATCCCGCGAAGCAGGGCGCCGGCGATCAGGGCCTGATGTTCGGCTACGCGTGCGACGAGACCAAGGAGCTGATGCCGCTGCCGATCCAGCTGGCGCACCAGCTCGCGCACAAGCTCGCCGAGGTTCGCAAGAAGAAGACGAAGGGCGTCGACTGGCTGCGCCCCGATGGCAAGACCCAGGTCTCGGTCCGCTACGAGGATGGCGAGGTCACCGGCATCGAGGCGATCGTCGTCTCGACGCAGCATGACGACAAGGTCAAGCACAAGACGATCGAGGAGGCGATCCGCGAGCTCGTGATCAAGCCCGTCCTCCCCGCGAAGCTGATCACCAACAAGACCAAGTTCCACGTGAACCCGACGGGTCGCTTCGTGATCGGTGGGCCGCAGGGCGACACCGGCCTCACCGGCCGCAAGATCATCGTCGACACCTACGGCGGTTACGCGCGTCATGGCGGCGGTGCCTTCTCGGGCAAGGATCCGAGCAAGGTCGATCGCTCGGCCGCGTACTACGCGCGCTACATCGCCAAGCACGTCGTCGCCGCGGGCCTCGCCCGTCGCTGCGAGGTTCAGTTCGCGTACGCCATCGGCGTCGCCGAGCCGGTCTCGATGCTGGTCGACACGTTCGGCACCGGCTCGTTCTCCGACGATCAGCTCACCAAGGCCGTGCTCGCGACGTTCGACGCGCGCCCCGGCATGCTGATCAAGGAGCTCGACCTGCGCCGCCCGATCTTCCGCCAGACCGCGGCCTATGGCCACTTCGGCCGCGAGCTGCCGGACTTCACGTGGGAGAAGACGCCGCACATCGAGAAGCTCAAGGAAGCCGCGCGCGCCGGGACCAACGGTCACGCGGTCACCGGCAACGGCAAGGCTTCGAAGGCCAAGCCGGCCGCCGGCAAGAAGCCCGGCAAGTCCGCCACCGTCAGCGCGTAACCGTCACGCGTCCGACCTCCGAGGCACCTCCGGGTGCCTCGACTTCGTTTCGGACTCGGGTTTCGGGGTCGTGATCGAAGTCTCGGTTCGCGCGACGCGATCCGTGCCATGGTCGAGGCGATGCGCTGCGTGGGTCTTGCTGCGATCCTGCTGACCGCGTCGGCGGCGCATGCGTTCGTGCCGGAGCCTGGCGATCGCGATGACGGTGTCGTGGTCGCGAGCGGGTCAAGCGTGCGGCGCGCGCGGGCCGTCGAGGCGATGGCGCCGGATCCCGCGGGCTGGCGGCGGCTGCGCGATCGCGACACCGGAGTGGTGACCCAGCTGTGGGGCGGTCACGTCGATGTCCCCGGGGCGACGCGGGATCCCGTGCTCGCCGAGCGTGCTGCCCGCGCGTTCCTCGCCGCGCACCTCGCCGAGCTCGCGCCCGGTGCGCGTCTCGAGGATCTCGTGCTGGCGTCGAACCGGCTCGACGGCGCGCTGCGCACCGTCGCGTTCTTTCAGACCGCGCACGGCCTGCGCGTCGTCGGTGGTCAGCTGCACGTCGTGATCGGTCACGACCGGCTGTTCGTCGCGACGTCGGCGGCACTGCCCGACGTCCGGGTCTCGCTGCCGCGCGCGCGCCAGGCCGGATCGCTCGCGCGCACGACCGCGTGGTTGCGCAACGCGACCACCGCCGCGATCACGCTGCGTACGACTGGCGAGCGCGTGATCATCCCGCTGGTACGCGGTCCCGGCGATGTCTCGTACGCGGTCGCCGATGTCGTCGATGCGACGGCGGGACACGACCGATGGACCGTGTATGTGGCGCCCGATGGTGCGCCGATCCTGCGCGCGAGCCGCCATCATCACGCGACCGCAGCGCTGCGCTACGACGTCGGCGAACGCTACGCGAGTGGCACGCGCGCCGCCGCGAACGCCGTGCGCGCCACGATCACGGTCGATGGCGCCGCGACGACGACCGCAGCGGACGGGACGTTCAGCTGGCCGACCGCGACGAGCGCAACGGTGATCCCCGGGCTCGCCGGCGCCGTCGTCCAGATCATCAACGAGGCCGGGGCACTCGCGACCGCGACGTTGACCGCGCAGCCCGGCGTCCCCGTGGTGTGGAGCATGGCCGGCAACGAGCTCGCGGATGCCCAGCTCTCGGCATACGTCTACGGCAGCATCGCGAAGGCGGCGGGCGCGCGCATGCACCCGGGCCTCGCGTGGCTCGAGCAACCACTCGAGATCCACGTCAACATCGACGACACGTGCAACGCGTTCTCGACGGGCGACGCGATCTTCTTCTTCCGCGGCGATTCACTGTGCCAGAACACCGCGCGGCTCGCGGACGTCGTGCACCACGAGTTCGGCCACTCGTTTCACCAGCAGTCGATCATCGAGGGCGCGGGCGCGATGGACGCGTCGACCGTCGAGGGTATCGCTGACTTCTTCGCGGCGACGATCACGAACGACTCCGGCATCGGCCGCGGCTTCTTCTACACCGACGACGCCGTGCGCGAGCTCGACCCGCTCGGCAACGAGCGCGCGTACCCGCGTGACCTCAGCCCGACCTCGCACGTCACCGGGCTCATCATCGGCGGCGCGCTGTGGGATCTCCGCAAGCAGCTGATCGGCAAGCTCGGCACACCGGCCGGGATCGCCGCGGCGGAGAAGATCTTCGTCGGCATCCTCCAGCGCGCGGGCGATCTGACCGAAACATATGTCTCCGCGCTCACCGCCGACGACGACGACAGCAACCTCGGGAACGGCACGCCGAACAGCTGCATCATCGAGAGCGCGTTCGGCCGCCACGGGCTCGCCGGCGCGAATTTCCAGGCGACCACGATCGCGCCGCCGGTTGTCGACGGCACCACGGTGTCGCTGGCGGTCACGACGCCGACCGGGACCGCGTGCCCGCCCGCCGCGGTCACCGGCATGACGCTGTGGTGGGCTACCGGCGTCGACGAGCCAGTCGCGCTCCCTATGACGGCTCAGGGGGGAACCTGGTCCGCGACGATCCCGACGCCGCCCGACGGCACGGTGATCAGCTACCGGGTCGTCGCGACGCTCGATAACGCCGAGTCGATCGCCTACCCCGACAACCCCGCCGATCCGATGTACCAGCTGTTCGTCGGTACCGCGACGCCGATCTGGTGCGAGCGCCTCGACACCGATCCGATGTGGCAGCAGACCGGCGCGATCGAGTGGGACGTCGCGCTGCCGAACCCGGTCAACGCCGCCGCCGGCGATCCACCGGCCCCCTACGACGGGCCCGCGATGCTCGGCACCGATCTGCGCGGCGACGGCCGATATCGCCCCGACATCATGACCGCGATCACGACGCCGCCGATCGATGCATCCCGCTATGGCCGCGTCCACCTGCAGTTCCGCCGCTGGCTCACGATCGAGGACGCCGGCCTCGACGTCGCCACCATCCGGGTCAACACCGCGCAGGTGTGGGCGAACGCGGGCACGCCGGCACGTACGCTCGATCACGTCGACAAGGAGTGGCGGTTCGTCGATCTCGACGTCACGCCGTATGCCGCCGCACCGTTCACGATCCAGTGGACACTCGCGAGCGATCCGACCCGCAACCTCGGTGGCTGGAACCTCGACGAGATCTGCGTCGTCGGCCTCGACAAACATCCGCTGTGCGGCGACGGCATCATCGATCCCGGCGAGGCGTGCGACGACGCCAACGTCGACGACGACGATGGCTGCTCGGCGATCTGCGCCGACGAGGCGTCCGATGACGGCGGTTGCTGCTCGACCGGCACCGGCGGCAACGATCCGACGGGACCATTGCTGCTGGGCCTCGGCCTGCTCGCCGTCGCGCGTCCCCGGCGTCGCCGCCGTCGCTGATCGGCGTGCTGATCGCACGGCCGGCGCGTCCCGCGATAAGCTGGTGCCTTGCTCGCGCGCATCAAGATTCCTCCCGAGGCCATGATCCCGCTGGCGATTGCGGCGGTCGCGCTGCTCGTCCTGATCTTCTTCGGCAGCAAGCTCGCCGACTGGAAGCGCCGCGCACCGGAAGCGTCCGCGACTTTCGGGCTCGCCGCCGCGGGTGTGCTGACCTCGTGCGCGGTGTTCTTCCTGCTGAGCTGCGTGACGAACCAGTCCGATCCGAACAACCGGATCGCAAATCTGACGAACATCAACTTCACCGACGCGCCGGTCGCGGGTGGTATGGCGCTGCTCGCCGTCGTGTTCTACCGCTACGCGAACCAGCGCCTCGTCGCGCTGCTGATCGGCGTCGGCATCGCCGTGTTGATGTTCGCGAAGCCCTTCGTGTGGCCGGTTCTCAGCATCACCGACACCGGCTCCTGGCCACGCGACCATGACGACCCCGAGCACCTGATGTTCTTCGGCCCGGCGATCGCGATCGCCATCGCGACGATCATCGCAGTCACCCGCAAGCCCAAGCTCCGCTAGCGGGACTCGGGGCGCAGCGGCAGCGTGTGGACCGGGTTGCGATCGCGCGCACAACGGTCCGAGCCGAGCGAGCAGCGGATGCGCAGGCCGGCAGCTTCGTCGGGTGACCGGAAGCGCGTGTACGCCGTCTGCGCGGCCTCGGCGTCGGGCGCGTCGAGCGCGGCGAGCGCGGTTGCTTGCGAGCGAAGCAGCTCGGGGTCGCGTGGTGCGATCTCGAGGCCCCGCGCGGTGGCCACGAGCGCCTCGGCATGATCGCCAACTGCGACGAGCGCGCGCGCGTAGACGGCCCACGCACCTGCATTCGACGGCGCGCGCGTGGTGCACGACTTCGCGGGGGCGATGGCGTCGGCGTACTGGTTCATGCGCATGTACGCGTCCGCGACGATCGCGTCGAGGACCGGGGGATCCGCGCCGAGCAACGTGCGGGCCTGGGCCACGTGGGCGAGCGCGTCGGCGAGCCGGTTCTGTCGCGACGCGACCCAGCCGAGCTGCGCGTGGACCATCGCGCGAGACCGCGCATCAGGAGCCTTCGCGAGCGCGACACCAAGCACTGCGCGGGCGTCATCGAGCTGGGTCACCAGGCTCGCGACCAGCGCCATCCCGTGCTCGTAGCTGCGCTCCCAGGCCGGGCGCGCGCCACCCGCGCCCTTGCGCGCGAGAACGCGATGGGGTGCGCGATTGCCGATCTCGAGGCGAGTCTCGGCGACGAGCGTGATCGGTTGCGGCTTGCATGGATCGAGCACGACATCGCGGATCCCGCGGGCGGCCGCGATGAACGCCTCGCCTTCGGGCGTGCGCGCCGCAGCGCAGGTCGCGGCCTGCATCGCGAGGTTGCGGCTGCGATGGCGAAGCCGCGCGGTGACGACGACCGACCGGACCCCCGCGGGTACATCGAGCGCATACCGCACCGCCTGCGCCTCGCGCGCCGCGAGCGTCTGGGTCGCGAGCTGCGTCCGGAACCGCGCGACGTCGTGCTCTTCGAGGACCTCGCCGCGCTCGTCGACGACCAGCGTGCGCAGCACGTGGGTGTCTTGATCTGCGGCGTCGAGCTCGTGCGCGAGGCCCGATGACGCGATCCGCGTGCCCTTGCGATCGGCGACCTCGATCTCGATCCAGGTGTCCTGGATGTCGAGGACGCCGCCCGGGAACCGGTGACCGACGAGCAGGTTGCGGATGACGACGTCGAGCTCGAGGCGGCTGCCCGGCACGACCGGCGCGGTCTCGGCCGGCAAGTAACGCCTGGAACCGATCCGCGCGCCGGCGATGTCGATCGATGCGGCGCCCTCGAGCTTCGCGCGCGTCAGCCGCAGCTGCTCGTCATCGCCGCGCATCGACGCCATCCAGGTGTGGCCGCCGACGAAGCGGTGCGACGCGACCGAACCCTGCTTCGCGCCGAGCTCGCTCGCCGACGCCGGGACGCGCTCCATATGACAGCCGATGCAGTCCTGCTTGTCGACCTTGTCGATGCGCGCCATGCCGTTGCCGGTGTACGCGGACGCGCGCCACTGGCCGGGCTCGTCGATCCCGGTGAGGTGCACGGGCATCTGCATGTCGGGCGACAAGAAGCCGCGATGACAGCTCGTGCACAGCTCGGTATCGACCTTCGTCGTGACCTGCTGCTTGTGGCGCGCGATCGAGGCCGGGTCGTCGAGCGCCGGCGCATCGATCGGCGCGGCGTTCCACACGTAGCTGCCATTGCCGTCGTGGGTCGTGCGCTGGATGCCGTGGCATAGCCGGCACGACACGCCGGTGTGCGAGCGCAGATCGTCGGCGGGGATCGGCCCGTCCGTCGTCATCATCCCGTCGACCGCGAGGGGCATGTCATGACAGCCACCGCAGTGCCGGCTCGCAGGCTTGCCGAGATCCGCCCGCACGCGCTCGACGTTGAACCGGTAGATCGGGTTACCGAACGACGCGAACGAGTGCGCGCTCGACGACCACTGCGCCGCGACATCCGGATGACAGGTCGCGCAGGTGTCGACGTCGGCGAGTATCGTGCCTTCGCTCAGCTCATCTCCCGTGGTGGCGCTGCCCCGCGGGCCGCGCTCGATCATCGCGAGGCTCGGCGCGAGCTCGCCTGGCGTGCTCGGGATCTGTGCACGCCACATGACCGCAGCGGTCGGCACCACCTCGCGCGCGGGCGCGGCGATCTCCTGGCTGCCGCACGCCACGAGCGCGAGCACGCAGGACGCGAGCAGCCTCATGCGGTCGGCCGCCGCCGGCGCATCACGAGCGCGAGGAAGATCCACACGGCGCCGACCGCCACGCCGATCGGCGCGCCATCGGATGCCTGGTTACAGCCGCCGCAGCCGAAAAACTCGCCACAGGTCGGCTTCGGCTTCGGGATCATGTCCATCGCCGAGGGCTGCGGCCCGCCGCACGCGACACCGGGACGCGGGCTCGGCTGCTTGACAAGCCAGCCGTCGTCACCGCAGTCGGGTGGAGCCGGCGCGCAGACGTCGAGCGTGCGCAACGGCTCGCTGAAGTCCTCGGCACCCGGCGTCTGGCTCGCGATCGCGACAGCCTCGCAGCGCGGGATGTCGGCAGTGCCGGCGATCGCCGCCGCACCGGCGTGGCACGCGCACACGCCGACGCCGTTGCGATCGAGGCACACGCCCTGGCCGCAGCTCGCGGTCGCGCACCCGTCGGGGAGCTCGTCGCCGCCGGCGCGCAGATCGCATGGCGGCGTCTGCGGCACGCAGGTCACCGACGGCAGGTTGTCGAGATCGGTGAAGCGCTGCGCGACGAATCCGGCGTTGCACTCGCAGGCGGGTGCGCCGCTGCTCGTGATCACGCACTGTCCGGCGCCGCAGTACGTCGCCGCGCAGGCCTGCAGCTTCGTGATCTCCGCGAACCGGGTCTGATCGATGACGTCGCTCGCGCACCCGCCGAGGCTCGGCGAGCTGCCCGTGAGCGCGAGCCGACCGGCGAGCCCGGTGCCGAAGTCCGCCTCGAACGCGGGATCGAACGTCATCTCCTCGGCGGAAATACGCGTCGTGATTCGCGTCAGCGAGCTGTACTTGGTCGCCAGATCGTCGAGCAGCTGGACGCCCTCGATGACGTCGCCGGCCGCGAGACAGTCGCTGCGATCGAACTCGTCGCGCGGGCACTCGCATTGCTGGTTATTGCCGACGTTGCACTGATCGAACGAGTTGCCGCAGCAGAAGCTCGGACCGCCGAACTCCGGCCGCGCACCAGCCGCCCGGTACTCGATCGCGAATGCGTCGCCGCCGGCTTCGTCGATGGTGCGCGCGAGCAACATCGGATAGTTCGTGCGTCCGGACCTGTCGCGTGCGATCCGCCCCTGATCGATCGTCACGACCGGATGGCCCTGCGGCTTGAACGGCTTCTGCGAGTAGATGAACGACGTCACCGTCAGGTGCGGCTCGGCCGCGACCGCGGTGAGCACGAGCGGCACCTGCGGAAACGCCGCGCGGTACTTCATGCGGAGCGGCTTGATCGAGCTCGCACCGGCACCGGGCACGAGCTTCGCCGCGACGAACACCATGTTCGCCTGGACGTAGGACTCCATGTAGATCGACGTCGTCTGGTTGACCACGAACCCGTTGCTGCGCAGCCACTGCGTCGCCGCCTCGGCCTCGCTCGCGCGAAACGTGACGGTCTGGTAGTCACCGACGACCTGCTCGCTGATCACGGTGACCGGCGGTCGCCCGCTCGCGCCCGCATCGGAGGCGAATCCGGCATCGGGAAAGGGAATCCCACTGTTCTCGTTTCCGCACGACACCGCGTCGTGACGCGCGCACGCGTACTCGGAGACCGGGCAGATGTTCTCGTTGGTGACCTGCACCGCCGGCTCGGTGAGCGAGTCGAGAAATCCGAATGCCGAGAGCGGCGAGATCGCGAGCTCGGGCACCTCGGGCACCGGGATCAGCCACGCAAACTTCGCCGGATCGCCCGCGTACTTGATGAGCACGTGGGCGGTCACCCAGCCCGGCTCGACCTCGAAGATGATCTGCTCGGCGCGCTGGTTGACCGCGAACTCGCCCTCGGTCACCGATGGCGGTGACAGGCACCCGCACGCGACGGCCACTGGTGTGTCGACCACGAGGGCGGCACACGCGGCGAAGGACATCGCGAACCCGAGGGCAAACCGGTGACGGAGGCGCATGCTCCGGCACTACCCAAGACGCGCGCCACGGCAAATCACCGAGATCCGCGACGTTGCCGGCCGCGAGATGCAGCCCCGGTCACCGATCAGGGCATCGCTGTCATGGCGCGGGCGCCGCGGCAGCTTCGGGAGCGAAGCTCGCGGTCTCGTGCTCAGTGAACGAGCTGGGACCGCTTGTTCGCGAGCGTGCGCTCGAGGCGCGCGCCGTCCTTGTCGGTCTCCGAGCGGATGCCGAAGTAGACCTTGGGGCCGCGCGGGTCGTCGGTGATCGTCAGCTTGAGATCGAACGGCTCGGGGCCATCGACGTTCTCGATGCGGAACTCGCTGGTGACCTTCTCCTTGGTCTCGGGCAGCACGAATCTGATCTGACCCTCGGTCGTCTCGAACATGAACAGCTCGAACGTGCCCTTGAACAGCGTACGGTCCTGGAACACGCCGCCGCCCATGCTCGGCACGAAGCGATAGACGTGGAGCCGATCGCGATCGTTCTCGGGCATCTTGTCGAGCCAGTTGCGATCGAGCAGCAGTGTCCTCGCCTCGTCGGGCGGGACCGCACGCGACGGCGTTCCGGACGATGACGACGAGCAGGCACCGGCCGCGAGGCCGAGCACGAACAGGAACGAGAGCACGATCGGGCGCATGGGCCGAACCGTAGCACCTCGCAGCGCGACTAGACCGCGAGGATCCGGAGCGCGCCCGCGGCGCCCCGCGTGATCTGGCGGCGCCGTGCCTCGGCCGTGCCGCCGACCGCGCACACGAGAAGCTCGGAGCCCTCGATCTCGACCTTCATCATCTGGACGTCCCAGTGATGGCCGGCCCCGAACAGCGTGCCGTTGAACTCCTTGATGCGAGTCCCGACCAGCACCATCCTGGCCGCCACCTCGTCACACGCGAACGTGTCCCCCGACGAGGCGAGCGGCAGGCCATCGCCGTCCGCGACCACCATGGCTTCGATTCGCCCCTCTTCACAGCAGGTGGCGAGCTGATAACGGAGAGCTTGCGTGGCCGTGTTGGCGCGACGGCGCCGGCGTTCGAGGGTGCGCATAACGAATCGTCACGGCCTGTCACGTCGGGGGCAAGATTTTGCGCAGCGCGTGTCCTAAGCTGCCCCCGTGAAGGCGCGTCTACTCGCTCGCGCTGCGCTCGCGCTGGCCGTCCTGACCTCCTGCCATCCAACCAAGCCCATGACGCCGACCTGGCCCGCCCTCGATGACAAGCTCCTCGCCGACGCCGCGGCGACCTTCAACTTCAAGCTCGGCGTCCCTGCCCCGCTCGCGGTGACCCGCGATGGCGCGGTGCTGTTTCGCAGCACGCCACCGCGCGCGTTCGTCTCGGATCTCTACGAGCTCGGCGCGGACGGCAAGGTCAGGACGCTCGCGACCGTTGCCGAGCTGCTCGGCACGACCGCGGAGATCCTGTCCGATGCCGAGAAGGCGCGTCGCGAGCGCTCCCGCACGGCGACCCGCGGGATCGTCGACATCGACGTCTCCGAGGACGGCGCGACCGTCATGGTGCCGCTCGGCGGGATGTTTCACCTGATCGATCGATCCAGCGGCAAGCGCGTCGTCGTCGATCCGAAGGGCGCGGCCTACGATCCGCACCTGTCGCCGGATGGCAGCACGGTCGCGTTCGTGCGCGATGGCGACCTCTGGCTCGCGAGCGCCGGTAGCGCGCCGCGCCAGCTCACGAAGCACCCCCCCAACGTCGAGTACGGCATCGCCGAGTTCGCGGCCATGGAGGAGCTCGGCCGCCGCCGCGGTTTCTGGTGGTCTCCCGACAGCAAGGCGATCGCGTTCCAGCGCACCGACGCGCGCGCGGTCGACACGCTCTACGTCGCCGATGCCCGGCATCCCGACAAGAAACCGGTTCCCTTCAAGTATCCGCGCGCCGGCACCGCGAACGCCGTCGTCGATCTCGGCGTGGTCAACATCGCCGGCGATGGAACGCCACGCTGGCTGACCTGGGACCTCGCGAAGCACGGCTACCTCGCGGCGGTGACCTGGCCGAAGCACGGCGCATTGACCGCGCTCGTCCTCGATCGCGATCAGACCGAGCTCGCGCTGCTCGCGCTCGATCCGGCGACCGGCGCGACTCGCACGTTACTCACCGAGCGCGACGATGCGTGGCTCAACGTCAACGTCGGCGCACCGCAGTGGCTCGAGGATGGCTCCGGATTCTTGTGGATGACCGAGGCGGGTGGCGCGTGGGTCCTCGAGTTGCGTGACGCCGAGGGTGCGCTCGTCCGCGCGCTGACCACGCCGGAATTCGGGCTTCGCCACCTCGCGGGTGTCGATGGGCGCTTCGCGATCGTCGAGGCCTCGACCGACGGGCCGCGCCAGGACGTGTGGCGGATCCCGCTCGACGGCGGCTCGCCGACCCGGCTGTCGGGCGGCGATGGCCTGGCGAACGTCATCAAGGCCAAGCACGGCGTCGTCGTGATCGACGCGATGTTCGAGGCCGGTGGCCGTGAGTTCGTCGCGATCAGCTCGATCGGCCAGAGCCGACACCTCCTACCGATCGTCGCCGAGCGTCCGGCGCTCGAACCAACGACACGACTCGAGACCGTCGTGCTCGGCGGCCGCACGCACCACGTCGCCGTCACCCGGCCGCGCACGTTCGATCGCAACCGCCGCTATCCCGTGCTGCTCAAGGTCTACGGCGGTCCGCATGTCGTGACCGTGACCGCGGCGCGCGACTCCTACGTCATGGACCAGTGGTACGCGGACGCCGGCTTCATCGTCGTGCGCAGCGATAACCGCGGCACCCCCAACCGCGGGCGCGCGTGGGAGCGCGCGATCCTGCGTGACCTCGTCACGGTCCCGCTCGACGATCAGGTCGGCGCGCTGCAAGCCCTCGGCGAGCGCCATCGCGAGCTCGATCTGTCGCGGGTCGGCATCATGGGCTGGTCGTTCGGCGGCTACCTGTCGGCGATGGCCGTGCTGCTGCGGCCCGATGTCTTCAAGGCCGCGGTGGCCGGCGCGCCGGTCACCGACTGGACGCTCTACGACACCGCGTACACCGAGCGCTACATGAAGACCCCGGCCGCGAACCCCGATGGCTATCGCGCGACGAGCGCGCTGACCCATGCGGCCAAGCTCGACCGGCCGCTGCTCGTGATCCACGGCATCACCGACGACAACGTGCACTTCGCGCACACGCTCGCGCTGATCGAGGCGCTCTACGTCGCGGGCAAGCGCGCCGAGGTGATCACGCTGTCGGCGACGCACATGGTTCCGGATCCGCGGCTCAACTTCGCGCGCGAGCAGGTGCAAGTCGACTTCTTCCGCCAGCACCTCGGCGGGTCTTGACGCTGATCCTCCATCGCGACGCGCGCTGTGTTGCCGTCGACAAGCCCTCCGGCGTCGCGACCCACCGCGGCTGGGCCGACGACGACGATGCGCTGCTGCAGCAAGTTCGCGACGCGGTCAACGCGTACGTCTATCCGATCCATCGCCTCGATCGCGGTGCCTCCGGCATCGTGCTGTTCGCGCTCGACAAGGAGGCCGCGCGCGCGTTCTCCGACGCCTGGGAGCATGCCGACAAGCGCTACCTCGGGATCACGCGTGGCCACCCACCCGACCACCTCGTGATCGATCACGCGATCCCGCGCGCACCTGGTGAAGACCGGGTCCCGGCGATCACCGAGATCTGGCGGCGCGAGACGTTCGGCCGCTACGCGCTCGTCGAGGCGCGGCTGCACACCGGACGGCTCCACCAGATCCGTCGCCACCTCAAGCACATCGCGTGTCCGCTGATCGGCGACGTCCGCTACGGCAAGGGCGAGCACAACCGGATCTTTCGCACCCAGCACGCGTTGCACCGGCTCGCGCTCCACTGCACGTCACTCACGGTCGCGCATCCCGACGCCGGCACGCTCGCGGTGGCCTGTCCGCTGCCCGACGATGTCCTCGCGGCGATCGCGAGCTGTCGCGCCGCGTATCCGGTCACCGCGCCGGCTGCCTGAGCCGACGACGATCAGGCGACGAGCGTGTCGTCGAGATCGCGCACGCTGGCGTCGAGCACGGCCCAGATGATCGAGGCGATCACGGTGGCAACCGCGTCCTGCTCGGCGGCGGTCAGCACGATCGGCAGCTCGTCGATCTGATCGCGGATCGAGCGCACCATCGCGCGATCGCAGCGCCCGCCACGGACCGCGGCCATCCCAGCCGCCAGCGCGTGATGATCGAGGCGCAGATCGCCGAGCGGCGTCCGGCCACCGAGCACGCGACACGCCAGCTCGAGCCCGGCCGCAAACGCGTCGCCATCGGGAGACGCGAGCTCCCGCTCGAGCAAGCGGATGACGCCCGGCTGGCGAATCGCGAGCCAGCTGACGTCGTGTTCGGCGAGCTCCGGATCACTGAAAGCGAACATGTCCGACCGTAAGCAGCCTCGGTTCTCGTGCGCCAGTTTTCGGCTATGGTCCGGCAGATGGTGTCGGGAACAACTCGCGCTGCATATCTCGTCGACGGCATCCGCTCGCCCTTCGGCCGGTACGGCGGCGGCCTCGGTGGCGTACGTGCCGATGATCTCGCAGGCCAGGTGATCGCGGCGCTCGTCGCGCGTACGCAGCTCCCGGTCGATCGAATCGACGACGTCATCCTCGGCTGCGCGAACCAGGCCGGCGAGGACAACCGCAACATCGCGCGGATGGCGGCGCTGCTCGCAGGGCTGCCGGTCGGCGTCCCCGGCGTCACCGTGAACCGGCTATGCGGCTCCGGGATGCAGGCCGTCGCCGATGCCGCGCGGTCGATCGCTGCAGGCGATGCGGATCTCGTGATCGCCGGCGGTGTCGAGCACATGTCGCGCGCACCGCTCGTGATGGCGAAGCCGACCGAGGCGTTCGCCCGCGGCAACCAGACGATCTACGACACCACGCTCGGCTGGCGCTTCGTCAATCCGCGGATGGAGGCGATGCACGGCACCCTGCCGATGGGCGAGACCGCGGAGCGGGTTGCCGAGCGCTGCAACGTCTCGCGCGAGGCGCAGGATCGCTTCGCGCTGCAGTCGCAGCAGCGTGCGGGCAAGGCGATCGCATCGGGACGCGTCGCCCAGGAGCTGACGCCGATCATGACCGGCACCGACAAGAAGACCGGTGTCGCGATCCAGCTGACCGCCGACGAGCACCCGCGACCGGACACCACGCCCGAGCAGCTCGCGAAGCTGCGGCCCGCGTTCGTCGCGAAAGGTTCGACCACCGGCTCGGTCACTGCTGGCAACGCGTCGGGCCTCAACGACGGGGCCGCCGTCCTGCTGATCGCCAGCGAGCAGGCGGTCAAGGAGCTCGGGCTCCGACCGCGAGCGCGATTTGTCACCGGCGCGGCCGCGGGAGTGGAGCCTAGCTACATGGGGCTCGGGCCGATCCCGGCGTCCAAGAAGGTCCTCACGCGCGCAGGTCTGACGCCGCAACAGGTCGAACTGGCTGAGGTAAACGAGGCCTTCGCCGCGCAAGCGATCCCGTGCATCGATCAGCTCGGCCTCGATCCGGAGCGGGTCAACGTCAACGGCGGAGCGATCGCCTGGGGTCATCCGCTCGGTGCGTCCGGAGCGCGTCTCCTACTTTCTCTCATGATCGATCTGGAGCTGACTTCGCGCCGGATCGGCCTTGCGACGATGTGCATCGGCGTCGGGCAAGGAATCGCGGTCGTGCTCGAGCGTGCGTGATCCATGTGGCCGGAATTATCGGTGACCCTTTTGGCGCCCGTTTTGTCGCCCACTTGGCACTAGGAGCATGAGACAACAGGAAAATCCCCGATGCGGTGGTGGCGTGGGGGTTGGGTTGCGATGACAGACGCGTTGCAGGACCAGGTCGCAAAGTCGCTCAAGCTCGTGGGACGGGTCCTCGGGGACAAGTTCCGGCTGACGGCCTGCATCGGCATCGGCGGCAGCGGCGCGGTCTACAAGGCCGATCAGATCGCGCTCGGCCGCACCGTCGCGGTCAAGCTGCTCAACGAGGAGCTGTCCGCGGACCAGAAGATGATCCGGCGGTTCCGCGACGAGGCGACCTCGGCGTCGCGCCTCAACCATCCGAACATCGTCTCGATCATCGACTACGGCCAGGCCTCGGACGGCTTGCTCTATCTAGCGATGGAGTACGTCAAGGGCCCGACGCTGACCCAGCTCCTGGTCAACGAGAACCCGATCCCCGTCGATCGCGTGATCGACATCGTGATGCAGTCGCTCGCCGGGATCGAGGAAGCGCACCTCGGCGGCGTCGTGCACGCGGATCTCAAGGCCGACAACATCATCCTCGATCAGCGACGCGCGGGCGTCGACGTCGTCAAGATCGTCGACTTCGGGATCGCGCGGCTCGTCACCGGCGTCCGCGATCCCGAGGACCGCTCGATCTCCGGCACGCCGGAGTACATGGCGCCCGAGGTGATCAGCGGCGCACCACCATCGTTCGCGTCGGATATCTACGCGGTCGGCATCATTCTCTACGAGCTACTCGCGTACAAGACGCCGTTCTTCGCAGGCTCGACAACCGAGATCCTCGCGAACCACCTCAAGGCGATGATCCCGTCGCTGCAGACCCGGCGCGAGCACGTCTCGAAGGATCTCGACGCGATCGTCGCCAAGGCGCTCGCGAAGCATCCCAACGATCGCTTCGCGTCGGCGGCCGAGATGCGCACCGCGCTGTCCTCGCTGCAGGTCAAGCGCCCGCGCACGATGACCACGTCGGCGCGCTGCCTGGCGTGCAACGCGGCGATGTCGGCGGCGTTCAAGTTCTGCCCGGAGTGCGGCGAGCCTCGCCACCGGGTCACGGCGCCCGTCGAGGTCCAGCCAGCACCACCGCCCGATCTGCTGCCGCTCGCGTTCATCGGTCGCGACGCCGAGCTCGCCCAGCTCCTCGAGCACATGCGCAAGGGGCCCGGCAAGGACAGCGGGCTGCTGATCAGCGGCGTCGAGGGCACCGGGCGCAGTGCGCTGCTCCGTCATGCCTACGAGCGCGTCGGGCAGGAGACCCGCGTGATCTACCAGGTCGGCCCGGACCCGAGCGGGCTCGCCGCGCCGTTCTATCCGATCCGGTCGTTGCTCGCCGCGGTGCTGCAGCTGCCGCCGGTCTCGAGCGAGGTCGAGCTCCGCGACGCGGTGCTGTCGATCGGGCTCAACGAGCGTGACATCCCGGGAATCGCGCAGCTGTTCGGTCACCCGACGACGCTGCTCGAGCTCGAGCCGCCCGTGCGCCGCCGCGAGATGGTGTGGTCGACGCTGCGCGCTCTCGAGCGTGCAGCGATGATGGGGCCCGTCACCGTGGTCTGCGAGGACATCGAGCGCTTCGATCATCCGAGCCTCGAGATCCTGAGACGCGGGACCGAGGCGACCGGCCTCGCGTTGCCGCCGATCGTGATGACGACGACGACCGAGTTTGCCGCGCAGTGGCCGGTGGCCGTACCCCGTCTCGAGGTCGGCGCGCTCGAGGCGAGCGCGCTCCAGCAGATCGTCGACAAGGTCGAGAAGGGTGGCCTGCGCGGCCTGCCGCCGGTCCAGACGCTGTACCAGACGACGCGCGCGTTCCCCGGCCACATCGAGCACGTCATCCGCTACCTGCTCGAAGGCGGCAAGTCCGAGGACACCACGACCTCGCTGCCTGACCTCGTGGCCGCGCGCTTGTCGCTGCAGAAGCAGACCACGCGCGACGTGCTGCAGGCGGCGGCGGTGCTCGGCATCGAGCCACAGCTCGATCTGCTGCGCGCGATGCTGCCCGCCGACACGCTCGAGGTCGCGCTTGCGGATGCCGAGCGCGCCGGTTTGCTCGGTCACGACCCTTCCGGCGAGCTCACGTTCACGAGTCGGCTCGTCCGCGACATCGTCTACGACGCCACGCCCGCCGATCTTCGCCGGTCGTTGCACGGCGCTGCCGCGATCGCCGTCGAGGCGATGTCGCCGGATATCGCGCTGCTCGGTCACCACCACGATCTCGCGGGTCACCCCAAGGACGCGATGACGTTGCTCCGTCGTGCCGGCGATCACGCCGCCGAGCAACTCGACGAGGTCGGCGCCGGCCAGTTCTATCAGCGCGCCCTCGTCGCGGTTCGTCAGGCGGTGCAATCCGGTGACGACGACGGCACGGCCGAGGGCCAGTTCGTCGCGCTCAGCGTCCGGCTCGCCGACGTGTTGCGCGCACGTGGCGAGAGCTCGCTCGCACGCGGCGTGCTCGCCGAGGCTCGCGACTGGTCGGGCTCGCCGATGCTGGTCGCGATGATCGATCGCGCCAGTGCCTCGATCGCGCTGTCCGAGGGCGATATCGATGGCTCGATCGCGGCGCTGCGACGCGGCGTCGGCCGCGCGATCTCGACCGGCGACATGAACCTCGTCTGCGAGCTCTATCTCGATCTCGCGGCCGCACTGCTGCGGGGCGGCGATGCCGACACTGCACTCCACGAGCTGATCGAGTGCATCGATCTCGCGACCCTCGGCGAGGGCTTCACCGCGATCGACGGGCCCGAGCCGTTCTGGCGCATCCTTCGCCAGCAGGCGCAGATGGTCGAGAACGCCGGCGACTCGTACAAGGCGCTGCGGCTCGCCGAAGCGGCGCTGTTTCACGCGCAGCGCGTCCGCTCGCGGCTCGGCGCTGCCCGCGTCCAGCAGCTGCTCGCGCAGCTCTGCGACAAGGCCGGCCTCGGCGGCAAGGCCGAGCGTTACCGGCTCGCTGCGATCAACGAGATGCGCAGCCTCGGCGATCGCCGCGCCACGGCCGAGCTGCTGCTGAACGATACGCCGTCGAAGTCCGCCGTCGTCGTGACCTCACGCATGGAAGATGCGATGCAGCTCACGAAGGAGATCGGCTGGGCCGAGGGTCACGAGCGCGCGAAGCGCAAGAGCAGCCCGCCGAATATCAAGTCGTAAGACCTCAAGACACGATCAACGTGAGGGTACGTTTTGCCTCGCGGAACAGCCTCCGGATCCGAGGTAAGCTTTGGACCGTGGGAAGTATCTTGCTCGTCGAACCGGATCACGAAACCTGTGATCGGTGGCAGACGGGGATCGGCGCGGAAGGTCACGCGGTCCTCTCGGCGGCGATGCACGACGCGCTTCCGCTGATCCGTGAAGGCGGCATCGATCTCGTGGTGATCGATTGCAGCGCGCAATGCAAGGGCGTCATCGAGCTCGCCCGTGGCATCCAGAGCTTGCCTGACGCGCCGCCGCTCGTGCTCGTGTCGGACTCGCCGGCCGCTCCCGAGATCTCCGTGCGGATCGGTGCCGTCTCGTTCCTCGCCAAGCCTTGCGAGCCCTCCGAGATTGTCGGCCTCGTGAATCGCTTGCTCGGCGCGCTGCGTCCGGTGCGCATGATCGACGACGACGAGCCGACCGGTCCAAACCGTACGTTCGGCTAAGCGTCAGCCTCGGCGGGCGACGCGCGATGCGAGCGTGACGCCGTTCGCGGTGAACGGTGCGAGCTCCGCTGCGAGCGCAGCGATCGTCGGAATGCGGTCGTCGGGTGCGTCGATCAGGCAGCGATCGATCACCGCGGCGAGCGCGGGAGGCGTGGCAGTACCGAGTAGCTCGACGAGCGTGCGGCCGATCGCCCAGACGTCGCTGACGACCGTCGCGGCGCCGGTCGCGCGCTGCTCGGGAGCCTGCAAGCTCGGCGCACTCGCAGCCGGACCGGGAAGCGGCGCACGCGCGGCGTCGAGCCGGAGCGAGGCGCGCGTCGCGTTCCACGCGGCGTGCGTGAAGTCGCGCAACCGCGCGAGCTGCGCGGCCTGTGCGGCCTGTCCAACAGTCGCCGGCTCGACGAAGATCTGCGATGGGCATAGCGCACCATGGACGATGCCGGCGGCGTGCGCCTCGGCGATCGCATCGCAGACCTGGAGAATCGCGTCGACCGCGACGTCGACCGCCAGCTCTCCCGCGGCACGCCGGGTCGCGAGGTGCTCGCCGCCGAGGAACTGCCGCACGAAGTACGGGCCGCCGCGCTGGAGCTGGCCGACGTCGAGGATCCGCGGGATGTGCGGCGAGCGCAGGCGCGTCAGGTAGCGCGACTCGGCGAGCAGGCTCGTCACCGCGAGCGGCCGATTCGCATCGGCGGTGGCGAGCCGGCGGATCACGACCGGCACGTCCTGCACGAGGTGGTGCGCGACGAGCAGCTCGGCCGACAGCACGCGGTCGATCCGGTACTTGTTCGCGAGGACGTCGCCGACCTCCACGATCACTCCACGATCAGCATGCGGACGCCGCGCGCGACGAGCGCGATGCTCGCGCGGCCGCTCGCGATCCGGAACTGCTCGCCGGTGAACGGGTCGCGTAGCAGCTTCGCGCGGTCATCTGCGAGCAGCACCGCGGTCGCAGCCTTCGGCGCGTCGCTGACGACGAACACGACGCGCGTCGCGCCGCCGGTGTCCGCGTACGCCATCGCGCGCACGTCGTCGGGACGCTCGACCTGCCAGGCATCGCGTAGCTCGCCGGCAAGCGCGGCGAGATCATCGGCAAGGCCGCGCAGATCGTCGAGCGACCCAGCCTTGAGGCGGCCGACGCGACGGGGCGCCGGCTCGGTGAGCGGCTGACCGAGCTCGTCGTGGGTCGGCGTGCCCGGACCGATCACGACGATCGCGCGCTTCCGATCCGCGAGCGCGTGGACGTGCTGCCACAGCCCGCGATGGACGCGGTCCCCGGTCGGCACGATCACGGCGCGATAGCTCGCGAGCTCGTCCTCGGAGGTGCCTTCGTCGACGATCGCGTACGGGACCTGCGCGAGCTCGAGCGCAGTCGCGATCGCGGTCTGCCAGCGCCGCGCGGCGATCGCGCCGGGATCGCTGCCGAGCTCGGCCGCACCGCCCGGTCCGAGGCCGAGCGCCTCGGCGAGCACGGGGGTGACCGGATCGAGCAGCGACGATGCGATCCCGAAGCGCGCATCGGCGCGGGTGTCGACGAGCGCGATCGGCACGGCCGCGGCGCCGGGGGCACGGCCTACGGTGGTGTCGATCTGCACGCGGACGCGGTGCAACGCAGGCCAGTCGACCTCGGCGAGCGCGGCGAGCAGCGGCTTGATCCAGCTCGCGTGAGGCTCGAGCGTGGCGGTCTGGGTGATCGCAGCGCCGTAGTAACGCTCGCGCTCGACCGCCATGAACAGGTTGAAGCCGCGGATGCCGGCGGCGAGCAGCGACAGCAGATGATCGCGCTCGCGAAGCGGATCGTCAGCGTGCCCCAGCGGCGGGAACCACGGGAAGAACCCGACGCCAACCTCGAGCGCGAGAGGGATCGGCGAGGCATTGCCGACACACGCGAGCGCGCGGCGACGCAGATCGCGAAAGCCGGCGCGTGGCGTGTACGCGTCGATCCCGACGGGTCCGCCGATCGCGCGCTGGATCCGGCGCAGATCGTAGTGACCGAAGTGCCCGGGCGGCAGGTTGTGAAAGCGCGCGACGCCGGCGAACCCCGCGCCGTCGAGCAGCTTGCCGAGCTCGCCCATCGCGCGCGCGATGTACTCGTCCTTGAAGCGCACCCACGACACGCAGCGGGCCGCATCCGCCGCGTTCCACGCACGTGGCGGATCGCCATCGAGACCCGTCGCCTCGTTCCACCACGCGATCGCTTCAGGATGATAGTCGTGATCGTACGCGCCGAGCCGGAAGAACATCTGCGCCTCGTTGTCGACGCCGACCGCGACCACCGTGCCGTCCTCGACGAACGGCGCGGCGACCTCGCCGACCGCCGCGTACCACGCGCGAACGCGCTCGCGAAACGCCGCGCTCGCGTACGACGGCACTGGCCATGCCTTGGGCGGTGATGGCATCCACACCGGTGTGCCGCGTGCGGTGCGCGCCTGGCACACCGGATCGCCGACGACGTGGTCGGGCATGCCGAAGCACGTGAGCTCGGCGTTGACGTGCGGTCCCGGCCGCAGCACGACCGCGAGACCCGACGCGCGCGCGAGGTCGAGGAACCGCGCGAGATCGGCGTCGCCAGCCCACACGTAGCGTCCCGGCTCGGGCTCGTGGACGCGCCACGGCACGTAGGTCTCGACGATCGTCAGGCCGAGCGCGTGGATCTGCGCGAGGCACGCGGCCCAGCGCGCCGGCGGCACGCGCCAGTAGTGCATCGCGCCCGCGTAGAACGGGATCGATCGCGGCTGCGCTCGCGCGCCGCCGGCGCCGACGATCAACCCGCGCTCGTCGAACCAGGTGCGGCGACGTGCTTCCACGTTCGGTCCTCCAGCACGAAGCGGCTCGGGCCGCCTGCCCAGCTCGGCTGATACGTCAGCGGTGTGCTGTCACCGGTGCCGTTCACGGTGTACTCGGGATCCCACGGCAACAGCAGGCACGGCGGATCCCCCGGAGCCAGCATGCGCAGCCGCGGCATGATCGGGTGCGGCTCCTCGGCGCGCGCGCGTCCGGTGGCCAGCACGTCGTCGATCGTCGCCAGCTGCGCGAGCTCCCAGCAGGTGCGGATCTGGGGCGGCGGCAGGTTGAGCTCGCCCGCGCGCGTGATCGCGTCGGCTGGCCGCGTCCAGATCTGCTCGACGGTCTCGATGTCGTCGAACGTCGGGTCCTGCCCGCTCGGCAGCTCGCACACGAAGAACCGCGCCGAGAACCGCTTCGGCTCGATCGACGGCGTGATCCAGTGCGCCCACGGCACGAGCCCGTCGGTCGACCACATGATCCCGGCGGCGGCGAGACAGGTGGCCGCGTTCGTGCCGCCGAGGATCTGCTTGCGCAGCTTCGCCATGCTCGGCGCCTCGAGGGTCTCGGCCTCCGCGCCGGTGTCGCGCGCGAGCAGCACGCCCGCCTCCTCGAACAGCTCCCGTGCAGCCGCCTCGCGCGCGTCCTCGTCGGGCTCTGCCGCGCCGCCCGGAAACACGAATGCCGAGGCCATGAACGAGGCCTGCTTCTGGCGGCGGACCAGGAACACCTCGAAGCCCGACTGCGCGGGGCGCAGCAGGATCACCGACGAGGCCTCCCGAAGCTGCGCGCTCACGTCTGTGTTCGTACCACTACGGGACGACGACGAACTCGCGCTTCATCAGGCCGATGATGTTCTGCGCTGCGTCGAGGTCGGTACCCGGAAAGTTGTCGAGCACCTTCTGGAGCTGGCCGTGATCGAGCACGAGCTGGAAGGTATCGAGCTCCGATGGTGACAGCTCGCGGAGCTTGCCCGCGAGCGGCGTCGGCACGGCGAGCGGCGAGCCGAGGGGTGGCAGCTGCTTCTGGAGGTGCCGGAATTCGTCGAGCTGGCGGACGCCTTCCATGAGGAGGCCCTCCGTCGACTCCTGGATCTCCTCCATCACCTGCATCTCGACGCTCGGCTCGAGCTCGAACGTACCGGTGAGCCACGTCAGCATCCGGTAGATCGCCTTCTGCGGGCTGACGGCGAAGTCGTCGTTGATGGTCGCGAAGTAGATCGCGCCCTTGCGGAGGTAGATCTTGCCGATGCTGACGCCGTTGTTGACGGTCAGCACGCCGCTCTTGCGGCTGGTCGACAGCAGCTGCAGCAGATCGGGAAGCGGGATCTCCTCGATCACGCCCGACATCGGGCGACCCTGGGTTGCCTGGCGCTGCTGCGCGCCGGCCTCGAGGCGGCGGCGGGCCTCGGCCTCGGTCTGCTGCGCGACGATGCCGTCGACGCCGACAACCTTGATGATCGAGGTGCCGACGAGGATGCGATCCCCTTCGTGAAGGAGCGCGCGGCCGGCGATCTTCTCGCCGTTGACGAACGTGCCGTTCGTCGAGCCCATGTCCTGGATGTAGACGTCGTTCTCCGACGAGCTGATCTTCGCGTGCCGGCGCGAGACCATGTCCTCGACGAGCACCATGTCGAGGTCACTCGACCGGCCGATGATGATCTCCCGGTTCATACGAAGCGGGAACTCACCCCCCTGGTACTTGCCCGAGATGAAGCGCAGTGCGAATCGAGGACGGTCGTTCATACAGGATCGGCCCTCGCGAGCCATGTGCGGATCGCGAGTGGCTGCAAGGACTCGAAAATTCTAGTGCCCAAACTGAGGCGTGCGCAAGCAAACGCCTGTTAATCGGTCGCGGCGACCTCTTCGATCACGTCGTTTCGCGGCGGCCGCAGCGCATTCACCACCCGGCGGTAGACCTCCTCGGAGACGACGAGGCTCGAATGCCCGAGGGGTACGGTCATCGCGTTGGCACCGGTGAGCCGCGTCGTCGCCAGCGGCACGACCCAGTCACGCGCTGCGGCGATCGTGTGAATCTCGACGTTCGGCGCCATCGGCCCCTGGGCGAGCTCGTCGAGAAACCGGCTCCGGGGCAACAGCTGCCAGCTCGACGTCGACCACAGCCCCAGCGTCAGGACGCCGGCGAGCGCGTACCAGGTCCCACGGACCGGGGTGCCCATCATGATGAGCTTGCGCACCCGGGCGTGGCCGCCGAGCTTCTTGACGTAGTAGAGGCCGATCAGGCCTCCCATCGAGTGGCCAATGATATCGATGCGCTGCGACGGGGTCTGCGAGAGGATCCGCTCGATCTTGCGGTGGATCAGGAACGCGGAGCGCCGGATATCGCGGACGTTGAGCGTGCCGAGGTTGAACGAGACGACGACGAAGCCATCCTCGACGAGCCGCCGCTCGAGCATGTACATCGAGCCACGGGTCCCGAGGAAGCCGTGGATGATCAGCACCGGCGGTGCATCGGGCGTGACCTGATCGAACGCGGCGCCGCGCCGGATCCGGTTGCCGCGCACGAGGTGGCGGAGATACGACAGCCCGTCGGCGCCGCCCGCGACGTCCTGACCGATCGTGCTGCGGCGGCCGAGCCAGCGCTTGGGAGCGTCGAGCGCCCAGCGCATCACCCATGACACCTTCCGCTTTCGTTCGGTCACCTCAGTCACGATAGTCCGAGAAGCCCTCTGCGACGAATCGGCTGCACTCCTTCGCGTACGAGTGGCTCGCCGACGCGGAGGTAGGGTATTCGACCACCCGCCACTGTCCGCGGGTTCCGACCGTGCCGAACCGGCTGATCACGAAGGTGCCGATCCGATAGACCAGCGCGAACGCCTCGGGATCGCCACGCCGGCGAAGCGAGCGCGAGTCCCCTGGCGGAACCCGCCCTGGCGGTGCGGCAGGATCGTCGGGGTTACCGCTCGGGACCTCGCGTGGCCCCGGCATCAGGGCTTGCTCCTCGACCATCGTGCTCATCGGCGGGGCGACCGTCGTCGGAACCTCGGGCGGCGCGCCGACCTCCGCCTGCGGCTTCATGCCCGCGGTGTCGGCGCGCGATCGCGACGGCTCCTCGCCAGCGTGCTCGGCCTGCACGGCCGGGATCGGCGCTGGCGGCTCGTTGCTGAACGCCGACTTCGCGCCACTGCCGGCAAGCGGGGCACCGGTTTCGGGCGCCTCGGCCGCTGGCGCGCTCGCATCCGCGGGCTTCGCGGCATCGTCTGGCCTGGCATCGTCTGGCTTGGCGTCGGCGGGCTTGGTGTCGACCTTTGGCGGGTCATCGGCTTCGTCACCATCGCCACCACCACCCGCAGCGTCGCCACCTGGGCGCTGCTTGCGTGCGTACGCAACGGTCGCGATCAGCGAGAGTCGCGAGGTCTCGGGAGTCTTCTTGGGTCGTCCCATGCCATCGGTGGTGCCACGCACTCGCGCGTGCGGGCAAGTTCACGCGGCGTCGACTTCGTTTCAGGACCACCTTCGCAACTTCGTGTCGATCGCCTGTCGATCGTCCCCGGCAACGCGTCGCGTCACCGGCTCGCCTCGTATACATTCAAGCTCCGTGAGTACGGAGCGCGTGGGCCGCTACCAGCTCCTGGAGCCGATCGGTATCGGCCCCAGTGGTTCGGTATCGCGCGCCAAGGTGTTCGGGGTCGCCGGCTTCGAGCGCCAGTTCGCGGTCAAGCGATTCCACGCCGAGGTCACCACGAACAGCACGGCGGCGCAGGCGCTGTCGGCGGCCGCGCGTGCATACGGCAGCCTCGAGCATCCACGGATCGCGCGCATGTCGGAGTTCGGCGTCGCGCAGGGGACGACGTTCACGGCGGTCGAGTTCGTCGCCGGGCTCGATGCGCTTCGCCTGATCGCCGAGGCCCGGCTCGCGGGCGGCACGCTCGCATTGGGCGGTGCACTCGCCCTCGTCTCGCAGGCGGCGCGCGCGATCGGCTACGCGCACGGGCGCGGCCTCTCGCACCTCGGGCTGTCACCGACGAACGTGATCGTGACGAGCGAAGGCGACATCAAGATCACCGACTTCGGGATCCTGTCTGCCACGCTGCCGCCACAGCCGATCAACAGCTCCCGCCTCGCGCATCGCCTGCAGTACCTGGCACCCGAGCAGCTCTCCGGCGAGGCGGCGTCGGCGGCGACCGACGTGTTCGCGCTCGGCGTGCTCGCCTTCGAGCTCGTCACCGGGCAGCGAACGTTCGGTGGCGACACGCCCGCCCAGATCGCGCAGGCCGTGATGGCAGGCCCGCCGGCGGAACCGCCGTTGCCGCGGCCGATCGTGCGCGTGCTGCAGCGCTGCCTCGCACGCTCGCCCTTCGAGCGGTTTCCCGACGCCCGCGCGCTCGCCGATGCCCTCGACGCCGCGCTGCGGGTCGCGCCGGTCCCCGGCACGCGCAAGGACATCGGCGCGCAGGTCACGCAGACGCTCGAGCGCATGGCCGCGCTCAACGACGGCGAGCTCAGCGGCATGCTCGCCCTCGACATCGGCACCGGTCCAGTGCCCAAGCAGCCGGCGCGGCCGCAGCCATCTAGCGCGGCGCTCGGCCGTGAGACCCGCGAGTCGCGCGAGTCCCACGATAGCCTCGACCTCTCGTCGCTCGATCTGACCGAGCCGGGCTTCGGGCGCGCGATGCCAGCGGTGCGTGGCTCGGCGCCTCTCGCTGGACCTCCACGCGATCTGCCGCCGGCGAGCACGGTGCGAGAGCTGCGTCCGTTCTCGACGGCGCCCGGGCTTCCACCGCCTCCGATCCCGGTGCCGCCAGGGGTCGCCAGCCCACCGGACATCGCGTTCCCGGAGGGTCCGGCCTCGACCGAAACGCTGATCGGGATCCAGCACGTGAAGCCGGCGCCACCGCCCGCCGCGATCGGCCGGATCGCGACCGCGAAGGTTCCGCGCATGATCCCGAGCGTCCCGAACGTGCCGTTGCCACGCGCGACGACCGACAGCGAGACGTTCCTCGGCGGCGAGATCCCCGGCCTGACAACGATGCCCTCGCGCGCGGCGCCCAGCGACGCCGAGCTGCCCGCGGTGAAAGGGCGCCGCACGCCGTATCCCGAAGGCTCGAAGACGAACGAGATGGCACCCATCGTCGTCGAGCAGCTCAAGGCCGACGCCACGAAGCCCACCGCCGAGCTCCAGGCGATGAAGACCGATGGCGGACTTGCCGACCTCGACGACAGCTCGCAGCCGCTCGTGCCGGTGTCGCTCGCCGCGCGGGCGTTCTCGGCATCCGCGAGCTCGAAGAAGACGCCGGTGCCGACGACGCTGGCCGGCGTACTGCCACCATCGCGCTCCGGGCCGATCACGGCCGCGCCGCCACCGACTGGCTCGATTCCGATCGCGAGCACACCGCCGCCGCTGCCGCCGCCGATCCACGTGGTCCCGCGAAGGCACAAGCCGCAGAACCGCAGCCGCGTGCCGTGGATCCTCGCGGGCTTGCTCGGCCTCGGCGTGCTCGGGCTCGGCGGCTGGTTCGCCTATCGCGAATTCGTCGTCACGCCGACGACCATCGCCGGGTCGGGCTCGGAACGCGTCGTCATCGCGACGCCTGATGCTGCGATCGCGACCGCACCGACCGATGCTGCAGTCGCCACCGGGCCTGTCGCAGACGCTGCCGCGAAGCCGGCAGCTGCCGATGCCGCGGTTGCGAGCGCGCCACCCGATGCCAGCGCGCCGGTCGCGCCGCCGAGTGACTCGCTGACGATCACCTCGACGCCGAAGGGCGCCCGGGTCTTCCTCGACGGCTCGGATGCCGGCGTCACGCCGCTCAAGCTGCCGGGTACGCCGGATCGTCACACGATCGCGCTCTTGCTACCGAACCACGAGCTCTACGTCGCGCAGGTCGACGGCCAGGGCACGTTCTCGATCCCGCTGAAGGAGGTGACGCCCACCGGCGGCCCCGCGGGCATCAAGGTCATCAAGTGCAAGGACAAGGACCGCTACTACGTGTTCGTCGACGGCAAGCCGACGGGCATGACGTGTCCGACCGAGCGCATCGAGACCGATCTCGGTCCGCACGTCGTCGAGATCTATGACGTCGTGTCCGAGACTCGCAAGAAGTTCGAGATCGAGGTCAAGGACACCCGGCTGTCGTACCGCGTGAAGATCGAATAGCGCGCGACGCTCGGCGACTGACTAGACGTCGCCGCCACTGCCAGCGTCTTCGTCGCCGTCGAGCTTCTGTCGCGGATCGAGGCCGTACTTGCGGATCAGCTCGCGCAGGTGCTTGCGATCGATCTGCGCCTCGCGCGCGGCGGCCGACAAGTTCATCTTGTGGCGGCGCATCAGATCTTCGATGTACTCGCGCTCGAACATCTCGACGAGCTGACCCTTGGCTTCCTTGAAGGGCAGGTCGGTACGGATGCCGAGGCTCGGCGCGGCCTCGCTGACGAGCGCGTCCTCGAGGTTGATGCTGGTGCCGCGCGCGAGCAGGCAAGCGCGCTCCATCACGTTGCGCAGCTCGCGAACGTTTCCCGGCCAGCTGTGGCGGACGAGGCGTGCCATGTCCTCGGGCGAGACCTGTAGGCCCTGGGCGAAGTTGTTGACGAAGTGCTGGATCAAGAGCGGGATGTCGGTGCCACGCTCGCGCAGCGGCGGCACGCTGACCCGGATCACCGCCAGCCGATAGTAGAGATCCTCGCGGAACGCCTTCTTGGCGACTTCGGCGCGGAGGTCGCGGTTGGTCGCGGCGACGACGCGCACGTCGATCTTCTCGTAGGTGTTCGAGCCGACCTTGCGGACGGCGCGCTTGTCGAGGACGCGGAGCAGCGACGGCTGCAGATCGAGCGCCATCTCGCCGATCTCGTCGAGGAAGATCGTGCCGCCGTGGGCCTCGGCGAAGGCGCCGCGGCGATCGGTGATCGCGCCGGTGAAGCTGCCCTTGACGTGGCCGAACAGCATCGACTCGATCAGCTCGCGCGGTACCGAGCCGCAGTCGAACACGACGAACGGGCCATCCTTGCGCGGCGAGTGGTTGTGCACCTCCTCGGCGATCAGCTCCTTGCCGGTGCCGGTCTCGCCCTCGATGAGCACCGTCGCGTTCGTCGCGGCGACATCCTCGAGCAGCGTGAACATCTGCCGCATCTTGGTGTCGCCACCGACGATCGTGCCGAACGCGCTCATCTGCGACGGCTCGGGATCGACGATCTCCTCGTCAGGCAAGAACTTCAGGACCGTGCGGCCGAGCTTCACCTCGGCGCCAAAGCCGATCGAGATCTTCTCGAACCGCGAGCCCTGGATGAAGGTCCCGTTCGTCGAGCCGCAGTCGATCATCATCACCTCGTCACCGACGAGCTGCGCCTCGAGGTGCTTGCGCGACACTGTCTTGTCAGTGAGCACGAGGCTGCACTGCGGACCGGATCCGAACGAGACCGGCGCGCGCGGGTCGGTCAGCCTGACCGCTTCGCCGCGGTCAGGCCCCTTGATGACGACGAAGATGCCACCCTGGTTCTGTCGCGAGTACGAAGGCGCGTCATCCAGTAACGCCGTGACATTGGAGCGATCTTTCGACATCTCGAACCGGCCCGGCCATCGTAGCCGCCGCTTTGCGCGGTGTAAATACGCCTGGCTACTTGCCTTGCTGCACGGCGACGTCAGGTCCTGACATCGCGACGATCATGGCGGCGACCCCGGCGAGGAGCAGGATCGCCAGGATCACCATCCAGGGCCGCAGCTTGCTCTTGCGGCGTGCCGCGGAGGTTGCCCGGCGCGGCTTCTGCTTCGATGCCCGAGCTGGGGTTGGAATCGGCCCAGGCGGCGTGCTCGGGAAGCGCTGCGGCAAGCTCGCGATCAGCTCGTCGGGGTTCGGGGTCGCGGAGCGACCACTCGACGGCTGGAACGGTCCCGAATCGATCAGCCGCGGGCCCGAGTCGAGACGCGGTCCGGCATCGAGATCGACGAGCGGCTTGGCGCCGTCGCTGCCTTCGAGATCGATCATGTTGATGAGCGAGGTCAGCTCGACGCCGTTGAACTTGCCGATCTCGGTCTTGGGCCGCAGCTGGTTCGCCTTCGCGGCGATCGAGTGGATCGAGACCGGGCCGATCGGCGGCGACGCGTAGTCGATATCCTCGTCATCGAGCTCTTCCTCGTCACCGGCGGCGTCGTAGACCTCGGTGCCGGCGCGCGGCACGTATCCGAAGTCCTCGTCGTCCTCGTCGGCGCGCCACTGATCGATCGGACCGCAGGTCTCGAGCAGCTCCTGCGCGAGCTCGGGTGCGGACATCAGGAGGCCATGGCGATGCGCGCAGCGATTCAGCGCCTCCTGGAACTCGCCGGCGGTCTGGTAGCGCTTGTCGGGATCGATCGCGAGCGACTTGGTGACGATCGCGTCCAAATCGGTCGTCAGCCCCTGCACCTTGCGCGACACCAGCGGCACCGGCTGCGAGTAGATCTCGTCGGCGGACGTCGTGATGCCCGCGTGCACGAACAGTCGCTCGCCGGTCAGGATCTCGTAGAGGCACACCGCGAGCGAATACAGATCCGAGCGGTGATCGAGCGGCTCGCTCTTCGCCTGCTCGGGCGACATGTACCCGATCTTTCCCTTCACCTTGTAGAAGAGCGAGTTGTGCGTCGCGGCCTTCGCGATCCCGAAGTCGGTCAGCTTGACCTCGCCGGCATAGGACACGAGCACGTTCGACGGCGAGACGTCGCGATGGATCAGCTTGAGCGGCTTGCCGTCGAAGTCGCGCTTGACGTGCGCGTAGGCGAGCGCGGACAGCACCTCGCGGCTGATCCGGATCGCCGCGGCCGGCGAGAACCGCTTGCCGCGCCGCTTCGCACGGCGGAGCAACGTGCGGAGATCGCCGCCCGGCAGGTACTCCATGACGATGAAGTACTCACCGCCCGCGGTGACCAGATCGATCGTGTGGACGATGTTCGCGTGATCGAGCGTCGCGGACAGCTTCGCCTCGCGCAAGAAGAGGTCGATGAACTCCTCCTGCTGCGTGAACTCCGGCAGCAGCTGCTTGAGCACGACCTCCATCTCGAAGCCGCCCGCGCCGAGCTTCTTGCCGACGTAGATCGCGCCCATCCCGCCCTCGGACAGGTGCTCGAGGACGACATATCGATCGATGGGTGCGCCCCCGACATCGACCATGAACGCGCAGTGTAACATCCCCGACGTGGACCGGTATCGGCTGCGCCCGCTGCGTGAGGTCCGCGACCGCGACGAGCGTGCGAAGCGCAGCGATCTCGCAGCCGCGGTCGGTGATGCACGCGTCACGGCGGCGGACGTCGCGGCGGCCCACGGCCAGGTCGCCGCGGCACGCAGCGCGCTGGCAGCGGCAATCACGACCCGCAACACCCTGGTCGCCGGCCCCGCGGCCAGGCTTGCCCTCGCGGAGCGC
>JACCTC010000401.1 GCA_013812655.1 Deltaproteobacteria bacterium
CCGACACCGAGCCCGACCCCGACCCCGACCCCGAGCCCGACCCCGACGCCCGCGTCGTGATAAGCCACGGGGATGGCCGACCTCGTCGCGGATAGCCTGCTCGAGTACCGCACCCAGTTCCCGGCGCTCGAGGACTGCGTGCACTTCATCTCGCACTCGCTCGGGTGCGTGCCCGCGCAGGCGAAGGACGATCTCGGCGAGTTCTTCGACCTCTGGCAGAAGAAGTCGATCACGGCGTGGAGTGACTGGTTGCCCGAGGTCGATCGCGCCGCCGAGCGGATCGCGAAGATCATCTCGGCCGACCCGGGCACCGTGATCATGCAGCAGAACGTGTCAGGCATCATGGCGACCGTCGCCTCGTGCTTCGACTACACGCCCCAGCGCAACAAGGTCGTCTACGAGGCGCTGCAGTTTCCGACGGTGTCGTACGTCTGGCAGGCCGAGACCCGGCGCGGTGCCGAGTGCGTGCTCGTGCCGTCGAAGGACGGCACCACGATCGACACCGACGCGATGTGCGCGGCGATCGACGAGCGCACGCTCGTGGTGCCGATCTCGCACGTCGTGTTCTCGTCGGCGTACATCCAGGACGTCCGCAAGATCTGTGATCGAGCGAAGGCGGTCGGCGCGCACGTGATCCTCGACTGCTACCAGTCGATCGGGGCTGTACCGATCGACGTCCGCGACCTCGGCGTGTCATTCGCGTGCGGCGGCTCGGTGAAGTACGTGTGCGGCGGCCCCGGCGCGGCCTGGCTCTACGTCCGCAAGGATCTGATCGAGCAGTTCTCGCCGCGCGTCACCGGCTGGTTCGGTAACGAGGCGCCGTTCGCGTTCACGATGCCCGCGCAGAGCTACGCCGACACGGTGTGGCGCTACATGGGCGGTACCCCCGCGGTGGCCGCGCTCTACCAGGCGCGCGCCGGCCAGAAGATCATCGGCGACATCGGCGTCCGCAAGATCCGCGAGAAGAGCGTCGTGATGACCCAGGCGTGCATCGACTGGGTCGACGAGCTCGGCATGAAGCTCAACAGCCCGCGCGAGGAGGCGCGCCGCGGCGGGTCCGTCGTGTTCGACTTCGTCGGCTCGGCGGACGTCTGCCGCGAGCTCAATCGCCGCAAGTTCTTCTGCGATCACCGCCCGGGTGCGGGGATCCGGATCGCGCCGCACTTCTACACGAAGCGCGAGGAGATCGAGCTGTTCTTCGGCGAGGTCAAGAAGATCCGCTCGGGCTCGGGTCGCTAGCGGGCGGTGCGGCGGCGGCGCGGGAGCAGCGCGCAGCACGCGGCGAGCACGATCGCGAGCACGCCGCTCGGATCGTTCGAGGCGCAGCCGCTGCACGCGTAGAAGCTGGTGCGCTCGCCGTCGAGGTCGCCGTCGCCGGGGCCGCCGTCGCCGGTGATGCCCTCGCCGTCGAGCAGGATCTCGAGGGGCTCGAGCGGTGGTGCGTTGAACCGGATGACGAGGCGCTGCTCGAAGCGGCCGAGCCGTGTCGGATAGAACCCGACGCTGAACGTCGCGGCCTCGTTCGGCATGAGCGTGGTCGGGAAGCTCGGGCTGTCGATCGAGAACGGCGCCGAGATCTGCGGGGTATCGAGCTGGATCGCGGTGTTCTCGCAGTTCTGCAGCGTGACGCTCTGCGAGCTCATGGTGGCGACGTGGATCGGCACCTTGCCGAAGCCGAGCGCGGAGGGTGCAGCCGCGGCGCCCTCGTCGATGAACTCCGCGGTCAGCGCGGTCCGCGCGGTCGGCATTGCGGCGACGTCGGTCATCCACACGAGCTCGTCGGCCTGCGCGCCGGGCACGAACTGGCGGCGGGGCGTGACCCCGACGAGCGCGACCCCGCCGGGTGCGAGCCTCGCGGCATAGCGCGACGGTGACGAGAACCGCAGATCGAATGGCGAGCCGGGTTGCGCCAGCGCCGGCTCGGCGAGCTCGATCGTGGCCGTGCCGGTCGACGTCAGCCGCAGCGTGCTCGTCGTCGTCGGCTGGTTGATGCAGAACGTGCCGAGCGAGACCGTGTCGAGCACCTGGTACGAGGCCGTCACGACCTTGCCGCTGATCGGGATCCGCAGTGGCGCGCCCGAAGTGGGCGTCACGATGATCGCGTTCTGCGACAGATCGCCGTCGCTGGTTGGCGTCACCACGAGCTCGAACGCTGCCGGCGTCGACGTCGACGACAGCGGCGTCACCGCGAGGTTGCTGTCGGGGCTCTCGAGCGCGACGCTTGCGAGGCTCGCCGCCGGACCGACCGCGAGCACCATGAGCGGCCGGCGGACGGGACCGGTGCCAGTGCGCACCTCGCCGAGCTGCAGCGTCGTCGGACTGCCGTACAGCGCGGCGCTCGTGCCTTCGCAGCGCGCGGTGATCGCGATCGGCATGCTCGCGGCATCCGCCGACGATACGCGGAACGTCGTCGTGAACATGCCGGTCGCGGTGGGCCGGCACGTCGCGGTGATCGTCGTCGGCATGCCCGCCGTGACGGTCGCCGTCGCCATCGGGCTCAGCGTGAACGGGCCGACCGGCGCATCGATCGCGAGCATCGCCGTGGTGTCGCGGTTGCCGGCATTCGCGAGCTCGAAGGTGACGGTCGAGGTCATGTTCAGCGGCACCACGCCGAAGTCGAGCTGCGGCTGGCCGCCGACGAGCGAGAGCGTCGCGCCCCGCCCGATCCCGAGGAGCGGCACCGAGATCGAGCGATCGATCGTGTCGTGGTAGTTGATCAAGAGGTTCGCGTCGCGCGCACCGATCGCGGTCGGATCGAGCTCGAGCTGCACCGCGAGCTGCTGGTTCGTCGTCAGATCACACGCCGGCGGGATGGCGCCCATGCACGCGCCGGTCGTCGTGTAGCTCCAGTCCGCCGCCGCGCCGGGGACGCTGTCGTTGATCGCGATGCTCTGGATCCGCAACGTGCCGCCGCCGATGTTCGCGATCGTCACGGTCTTCGTGGCGCTCGCCGTGCCGACGACCTCGACGTTGCCGACATCCGCTGGCGACGGACTCACCGAGATCGCCGGCGTCGCGGGCGCGATCCCGTTGCAGCGCAGCGCGATCACCTGGGAGAGGTACTGCGAGGTGTTGCTCGCGATGTGGAGCTGCGCGGTGTGAAGCCCGGCTGCCTGTGGCGTGCACAGCACGCTGAACGGCTGCGCCATGCCGTTGCCGAGGTTTCCGACCGCGGCGTTGCACTCGCGGGCGTCGGGGTTGCACGGCGCCCCGAGCTTGAAGTTGCCGTCGAGATCGGTCGTCTGGAAGAACAGCGTGGTGATCGTCGTCGGGCTGAGGTTCGTGACCGACGCCATCGCCGAGGCGGCACCGCCGACCGGAACGTCACCGAGATCGATCATCGTCGTGCTCGGCGACAGCGATGGCATGCCGCGCGTCTCGCACACCGCCTCGAAGTCGATCAGCGGTACGCCCGCGGCTGTCGCTGCCTGCCAGATGCAGCGCCGCATGCCGCCGGTCGCCGATGGCGCGCACGTGTACATCAGCGTGCGTGTCCCGCTGCCGGCTGCCAGCGTGAACGGCAACGTCCCGGCCGCGACCGAGATGCCGGTGCTGCACGACGGATCCGCGGTGATCATGCCGACCGTCACGTCGTCCTCGCCCTCGTTGACCAGCTGTGCGGCTCCGCTGCCACCGGCGCTCGACGTGCCGATCACCACCACCTCGGGCGTGATCTCGAGACCGGGAAAGTCAGGGGCAGCGACAGCGAACGCGCTCGCCGTCGCGATCAGCACGCAGCCGACCGCGATGAAGCGGCGGCGTTTCATAGTCGGCCGATCACCCCGACCGTCGGGACGAACACGTCGGCCTCGAACGGCGTGTCATCGACACCGAAGAAGTGTTCGTAGCCGAGATCGGCCTGGACGCTGAGGTGACCGTTGACCACGAGCTCGACGCCGGCCGCGCCGCGCACGCCGATCGCGAGCTTGGTCTCGGCCGCATCCTCGGAGGTCGCGCCCATCTGCTCGTAGACGAAGCCCGGCATGCCGACGGCGACGTAGGGGCGCAAGAAGCCGGTGAACATCCGGAACCGTCCGCCGAGGTATCCGCCGGTGTGCTCGGAGCGCAGGACCATGACGTCGAGCTCGAAGCGACCGCGCGAGATCGCGAGCCCGATCCCGCCTGCTGCGCCACGCAGCTGGCCGTCGATCCGGGCCACTGCGAGCAGCCCCGAGGTGATCGTCAGCCGATCTGGATCGGCAGGCGCTACGTCGGGTTCCTCGGCGATCGCGAAGGCGGGGACGTACGCGCTGACGACCGGGCCGCCGAAGCCCGCGCGTACCTGGCGAACGCGCCCGGAGCCATCCGAGCCGTACTGCGTGCCGGTCGTCAGCCAGGCGTCGACGCGCTCGGGTGGCGGCGGTGCGGGTGCCGGGTTGCTGGCCGTCGTCGTGCCGGTCGTGCCGGTCGTGCCGGTCTTCGGACCGGTAACCACCACCTTGGGATCGGCGGCTGGCGTCGGTTCCGCGATCTTCAGCGCGGCGGTCACTTCCTTGTTCTCGCCCTCGAAGCCGTTGACCGTGAGCTCGGTCGACTCCTCACCCTTGCGCACCCGCACGAGGTGAAGACCGGGTCGCACGCGCGTCTGCAGCGAGCTGCCGACCGCGAGGAACGGGCCGCCGTCGATCGAGACATCCGATCCGCGCGGGAACACGCGCACGGTCAGGATCGTCAGCTGCTCGTCGAGCTTGAGCAGCAGCTCCTTGACCTCGGCGATCCGCTCGACACCGGTCGCCGGATCCAGGAGGTAGCGCTGGTACGTGTTTGCGGCATCGGCGAGCCGCCCCATGTCACGCAGCGTCGACGCGATGTTCAGCAGGATCTTCGGGCTCGGAAACGTCGCGTAGGCTTCGAGGAAGTTCGCGAGCGCCTGGTCGTAGGCGCGGGCCTGCAGCTGCTTGACGCCCTCGGTCATCAGCGCCTGTGCACGCGGCCGCGACGCCGGATCGTCGACCGGGATCGCTGGATCCTGGGTGATCGCCGACAGCGCCTCGGCGAGCTGCTGGTCGTCCCGGATCTGCGCGAGCGGCGGCGCGACGGCCGGCGCAGGCTCACTCGCGGGCGCGGGCGCCGGATCCGGCTGGGGCTGCGCGCTGACCGCGCGAATACAGGCGAGCAGGGCGGTGGTGCCGCCGGCGAGATGAGCCAGTCTACGCATCACGGTGCTTTCTTCGGATCGTCGAGGGACTCTTCGATCGGCGAGCCACGATCGGTAGTCGGCAGGGCGGTAGTCGGCAGGCCGGTGGTCGGGCCCGGCTTTGGCGGCTCGACCGGAGCCGGTGTTGCGGGCACGACCGTCGCGGTGGTCGGCTTGCCCGGCTTATCAACAGGTCTGACGGGCGGGCGCTTCGGCTGCTTCGCGGCACGATCGGCGGGATCGTCGATCACGACCGGGACGTCGATCGGAGCGGGCGTCGCGGGCGTGACGACCGGCGTCGGCGTGATCGGCGCAGGTGCGGGGACGACCGCGGTCGGCGCTGCGATCGTGGAGGGCGGACGCGCCGGTCCATCAGGCTCGCGTGCACGCGAGGCCAGCACGAACGCGAGCGCCGCCACACCTGCGGTCGCGAGCACGAGCCCGCCGATCACCAGCGGTCGGCGCGAACGCTGGACGACGGCCGGTTGCACCGCGGTCGCCGGCAGCGTGTCGAGCCGTTCGATCACGATCCTGGGTTGCGACTGCGGCTGCGACCTCGGCTGCACGCTGTGGTGCGACGCCGCGCCGACGCTCGCGAGCTGCGTGCTCGACGACGCCATCGCGGAAGCGGACAGCCGCGCCGACATCGGGGCGGACGGCCGCCCCGGTGCGCTGCAGAACGCGCTGACGATGTCCATCACCGCCTGTGCCGTGGGTGGCCGCGCCTGTGGCTCCTTTGCGAGGAGCTGCATCACGAGGTGCTCGAGCTCGGGCGAGACCGTGATGCCACGCGCACTCGGCGGCTCGGCCTCGGTGAACAGCTGCATCGCGATGATCTCGCCGACGCCCCCGGCATCGAACGGCGGCGCACCGACGAGCATCTCGTACAGAATGCAGCCGAGCGAGTAGAGGTCCGCGCGGTGATCGGTCGTGCCGGCCTCGCGTGCCTGCTCGGGTGCCATGTAGAGCGGCGTTCCCATCAGCACGCCGGCCCGGGTGCGGCTCTCGCCCGTCAACGACGGGTTGAGGAGCTTGGCGACGCCGAAGTCGAGCACCTTGATGCGCTCGCGACCGCCGTCGGGATCCGGCACGAGGAACACGTTGTCGGGCTTGAGGTCGCGATGGACGATGCCCTTGCCGTGTGCGGCCTTGAGCGCGCTCGCGATGCCGCGCGCGATCCATGCAGCGTCGGCCTCGGCGAGCCGAGCGCACTGTTCGAGCCGGCCGCCGAGCGTCACGCCTTCGAGCGCCTCCATCACGAGGTACGCGTGGCCATCCTCGGTGTAGCCGAAGTCGTAGACCTCGACGATGCCCGGGTGGCGGATCGCGGTCGCCGCCTTGGCCTCGTTGAAGAACCGTTGCACCAGCTCGTCGTTGCCCGTGAGCTCGGCGTGCAACAGCTTGATCGCGGCGGGGCGATCGAGCAGCTCGTGCTGGGCGCGATACACCCGGCCCATGCCGCCGACCGCGATCACGCTCGTGATCCGATAGCTGCCGAGAACCGCGCCGATCAAGGGATCGCCGGCCGCCACGTACACGCCGCTGACACGGGTCTCGCTCATCCCCTCGACGAAGCAAGGATGCCGCCGAACGCAGACAGCTTCAAGGCAACCACCACCGACGCTGCCGTGGCATTCGCGCACGTAGGTGTGGGTACGACCCGCGTGGTAGCCTCGGTGTGGAATGCCAAGCTTTCAGCGCCACGTGTTCGTCTGCGTCAACGAGCGTGCGGCTGACAACCCGCGCGGATGTTGCAAGGCGAGGGGCGGCATGGAGGTTCGCGACACGCTGAAGCTCGAGCTCAAGAAGCACGGGCTGTCGAAGACGATCCGCGCGAACAACTCGGGCTGCCTCGATCAGTGCGAGCACGGTGTGACCGTCGTCGTCTATCCAGAGCAGGTCTGGTACGGCGGCGTCACCGTCGATGACATCCCGGAGATCGTCGAGAAGCACTTGATCCGCGGCGAGGTCGTCACTCGCTTGCTGCTGCCCGAGCAGCCGCATCTCGACGACCGGCGCACGTTCCCCGCCGTCGAGGTCAAGTCGTGAGGGTCGCGGCCGGGATCGCGATCCTGGCCTCGCTTCTGCTGCTGACCGCGCCGGGCCAGGCGAGCCCCGAACCGGCGAGCCCCGAACCCGCGAGTCCCGAGGCTCCACCGGCGAAGCCTGATCCCGCCGCGGTCCGCGCCGGCGAGGCGAACCTCGAGTCGACCACGTCCCGCAGCGGGATCGTCGTCACGCTCGCATTCGGCGGCGCGCTCACGCTCGGCTTCGGCATCAACGACTCGACGGGGAGCGGCGGTGCCGGCACGTTCCGGATCGCGCGGGTCGCGACACCCGACACGCTGATCACGCTCGAGATCCTCGGCAGCGCGCTGTTCCATCAGGTCCGCAGCGGGATGGGCGCGGACGCCGAGACGACGACGTACACGAACCAGGTCTCGAGCTTCCTCGTCGGCGCGCAGCACTACGTCAACGCCGGGCTGTGGCTGCGGATCGCGGCCGGCTTCGGTCGCTACTTCGGTGACGAGGTGCTGCTCGACGCCCCGCCGGGCGAGCCGATGCTCCGCGGTGACATCCGGCGCGCGGGCCCGGCAGGCTCGGTCGGTGCAGGGCTCGACGTGCTGCGGCTCAAGCGGTTCCGGCTCAGCGCCGAGATCTGCTCGACCGGCATGCTGACGCGCGACGGCGTGCTGTCATCGAGCGGCTTCTTGATCGGCTTCTCGCTCGACTGACGGATCGCCCCAGGGGTCGCCGCTGGCGGCCTCGCCGGGATCGGGCACGACGTCGTGGTCTTCGTACTCGGGTTCGTCGCTGTCGTCCGGGCCTCCGAATCCGATCTCGATCTGGGCGACGCCACCCGCTGGCACGATCGCGCGTCCCGATCGGGCGTCGCCACGCCTCAGCGCGACGAACTTGAGGTCGCACGCGGGCACGTCGTCGACGGTGAACCGCGAATCGACCACCGAGACGAGCCGGTGATCGCGCGGTAGCGATACCGTTCCGTCGTCGAGGCACGCACCGAGCACGAGCTCGAAGCTGCCGTTCTCGAGGAGCGCGGTCGTCCCCTCGAGCCGACCCGTCCCCGAGAGCGCGAGCTCGAGCCCGACGCGCGGAGACGTGATCGTCGTCGACACGACGCCGCGACCGTGCGCGTGCGCCGTGATCGTGTAGCGACCGGCCGGCATGTGGAAGACCCCGAAGCGGCCCTCGGCGTCGGTGCGCTCCTGCTGCGCGATGCCGCCGTGATCGAGCGGTGCGAGATCGAGGTTGGCGAACGGTACCGGCGCACCCGCGTGATCGCGGAGGACACCCGCGATGTCGGGCTGGCGATCCGGGATCGTGAACACCACGTTCTCGTAGCGCGCGCCCGAGCGACAGCTGAACACCTTGCTCTCCGACGGTGGCGACATCCACGGCCACGCGCGCAGCACGACATCGACCTCGTCTGTCGTCGCCCACCGGAACGTCCCGTCGGACTCGATCGTGCCGGTCGGCGCGAACTCGAAAGCGGTCGAGCCCCACTGCCGCTCGATTGCTCCGTCGTTCGTGGCGCGGCCACCAAGACCAACGATGCGGCCCGCGATCACGCAGCCCGGCACGAGCGTGACCTCGGTGCGGATCGTGCTGCCGGACTCGATCGTGATCTGACCGCCATCGGCAACGCCCGCGAATCGCGCATGGCTCGCGTCGAGCCGGTACTGGCCGGCGGGGAGCCGCATCACGAACACGCCGTCGTCGCTGGTCTCGACGATATCGGTGCCGAGCGTCGGCCGCACGATGTCGCCGACCGCGCGCAGCACCGCATTCGCAACCGGGCGGCCGGAACCGTCGACGACGCGACCCTCGAGCGCACCACCGCGTATCACCGAGAGATCGACACCATCGGCGTCGCGGGTCGCGACCACGAGCGGCATCAACGCCTCGTCGGGAACGCCCGCGGTCTCCGCGGTCGGCAGACCTGGCAACCGCACGCGGTCCATGCGGCCGACGGACAGCACGGCGTCGTCGCGAACGAACGCGCGATACATGCCGGCCGGCACCTCGAGGTGATAGGTCCCGTCCTTGTCCGCCGTCGTGCTCTCCTCGCCGGCGGAGCTCCGGAACACGACCTCGACCGCCGGGACCGGCGCGCCCGAGCCGACCTCGAGGATCGTGCCGGTGATCGAGACCATGCCGTCGTCGCGCGCCGGTGCGATCCGCGGAATCTGGGCGCCCCGCGCGCGGCTCTTCGCCATCGCATCGCCGAATCCGGTTCCGACCTTGCGGTGACGCGTCGTCGCGCGATCGCGCGTGCTCGGCGCTTCGCTGTCTCCGCGCAGCGCGGCCCACGAGCCGACGAGCAGCACTGCCAGGCCAGTGATCAACGCGGCGAACGTGAGCTGTGTCCGGCGAGTCATGGGGCTACGAGGTGGACACCAGGCGCGCGACTCGGTTTCGCGTGGCGGCACGATCGTGCAACAGCGGGGGCTGGCCGGGTATTTCTTCGTATCGACTACGCCAGCACTTCGACGACGACGGCGGTGATGTTGTCCTTGCCGCCACGCTGGTTCGCGACCGCGATCGCCGCCTCGGCGCACTCGTCGAGATCGCCATCGCCGCACAGATCGACGACCTCGCGGTCGCTCGTGAAGTACCCGTGCAGCCCGTCGCTGCAGAGCAGGAAGCGATCGCCGGGCGCGGTGTCGATGTCAGCGGTGTCGACCTGGACGTAGTCCTTGTGGCCGACCGCACGGGTGATGACGTTCTTGCCGGCGGCCTTCTCGGCCTCCGCCTTGGTCATCATCCCGTGCTTGACCTTGTAGTTGATGAGGGTGTGGTCCTCGGTCAGCTGGAGCACGCCCGCCTGGCGGACCCGGTAGACACGGCTATCGCCGACGTGGACCGCGAACGCCAGGCGACCGCGAATCAGGAGGGCCGACATCGTGGTCGACATCCCCTTCTTCTCGGGATCGAGCTCGGCCATGCCAAACACCATGTAACAGGCGCTCTTGACGCCACTCTCGAGCAGTCGGCGGATCTCCCACACGCACTCGGTGTCGCCGGCCTCGATACGGGCGGCCAGCTTGTCGAGGTCCCGGGAGGCGCCGGAGACCCACATCTGCAGCTGGTCGACGGCCTCGCGGCTGGCGATCTCGCCCTTGTTGTGGCCGCCGACGCCATCGGCCACGACGTAGAAGCCGCGCGCGTCATCGCGGAAGAAGGCATCTTCGTTGATCTGCCGCTTCCGTCCGACGTCCGACCGAGCCACCGATGTCAGCTTCACCCGCGGGCATCCTATCATGGCCTCTCGGGGACCAGCTTGCTACGATCGGCCTGGTGACTGATCCGGCCGAGCTGACCGCGCTTGCAAACGTGATCCGCGAGCGTTCGAGCGAGATCCTCGCGAGCTGGATCGTCGCGTTCGAGCGTTCGCCGATCCGGTTTCGGCGCGCGACCAAGGCTGCCACGCACACCGCACAGGTCGCGAACCTCGTCGAGGCGCTCGGCGTCGCTGCGAGTGCGGAGCTCCGGCCGGGGTCCGATGCGACCCGCGAGCTCGAGCGTAGTGCGGCGTTCCTCGGCGCGCAGTTCGCGAGCGAGGGTTCGACCGGCTTCGATGTCGCGGCGCTGCTCCTCGAGCTACGCGACGTGATCGCCACGCTCGCGAAGCCGCCCGAGGCTGCCGCGCTGACCCGGCTCTTCGAGTGGTTGACCGTGGTCGCGCTCGACACGTTTGCCTCGTCGGGGCTGCAGGCACTGCGCGAACGGGTCTCCGAGCAGCTCGAGGTCGGAACGCCGGTCATCGAGATCCTGCCGAAGGTTCCGGCGGTCCTGCTCGTCGGCGAGCCAAGCACGTCCGTGCTCGAGGGGCTGCTGTCGCGCGCCTGGATGGTCGCGATCGGGACCGGCGCACCGTGTCTGATCATCGATTGCGGTGGCCTCGTGGAGGCAGGCGAGCGCAACTTCGAGAGCGGGTACAAGAAGTTCTTGGAGCAGGCAGAGGGCAGCGCGATCCAGGTGTTGCTCTCATCGGCTCGCCGACCGGTGCGCGAACGTGCTGCAGCGCTCGCGCTCGAGCGTGCAATCGCCTTCCAGCACTTCGATCGATTCGACAGTGCCGTGGCGCACTCGCTGGAGCGCGCCGGTCACTTACTGATGCGCCGAAGCTGAGCCGCCGCATCCCCGGGCGGATCTCGGTGGTGTGATAGAATCGCGCCAGCGTGGGCGACTTTCCGATCGGCTTTGGCCGGTATCAACTCGTCGACCGGCTCGCGATGGGCGGCATGGCGGAGTTGTTCCTCGCCACCTCGCCCGGCGAGCACGGCTTCGAGAAGAAGGTCGTGATCAAGCGCCTGCTCCCGCACCTCGTGGCGGACGAGACCTACACGGCGATGTTCATCGACGAGGCCAAGCTCACCGCCCGGCTCGTCCACCCCAAGATCGCGCAGACGTTCGAGCTCGGAAAGGTCGACGACGCGCTGTACATCGCGATGGAGTACGTCGATGGCATCGACGTGCTCGCGCTGCTCCGCGAGTACGCCGCGAAACGCCGGCGAGTCGAGCCACAGTTCGCCGCGTGGATCGCGCACGAGGTGCTCGACGCGCTGGACTACGCGCACAACCTCACCGGCGATGACGGCGGGAAGCTCGGCGTCATCCATCGCGATATCTCGCCGTCGAACGTGCTGCTCAGCCTGCGCGGTGACGTCAAGCTCGTCGACTTCGGCATCGCACGCGCCGTCGATCCCGAGCGGGTGCACAAGAGCAAGTCCGGCACGCTGAAGGGCAAGTACGGGTACATGTCGCCCGAGCAGGTGATCGAGCAGAACCTCGATCAGCGCAGCGACGTGTTCTCGGTCGGCGTCGTGCTCGCGGAGCTCTTGACCGGCCGCCGGCTGTTCGCCGCGCCGAACGAGCTCGACGTGCTGCTGATGGTGCGCGACGCCAAGCTGCATCGCTTCGAGAAGTACGGCATGGATCTCGACCGCGGCCTCGCCGACATCGTCCGCAAGGCCCTGAAGAAGCCAGTCGACGAGCGCTATCAGAGCGCGGCCCAGTTCCGAGATGCGATCGGCGAGTGGCTCTACGAATCCCGCCACCGCGTCACCACCAAGCACATCGCAGACGTCGTCCACGACCTGCGCGACGCGGTCCTCGATCGCCGCAACAAGACCAATCACCCCGGCAACGCGGTCCTCGACGACATCGCGATCAGCCGCGCGCCGAGCGACAACGACGGTGCACCGGTCATCATGATCGAGGCCGGCGACAGCATGCCGGTCGTGTCGGTCAGCTACGAAGGCGCGCCCGCGACGCAGGATGCTCCGCGGCAGCACGCACGCGCGATCTCGGTGAGCGATCTCGCGGCATCTGCAACGCCGCAGACGACGCGCGCCGAGACCGTCGGAGCTCGACCGACCTCGGTCGGCCAGGCGCCGCAGCGACCACCCGCGAAGCCGGCCGCGAAGCCCGCGGACGAGCGCAGGTCGGAGAGCGCACCGCCGGTGCCGGCGAGGCGCCGCAGCGTCGAGATTCCGCCGATGTCGCAGGGTAGCGCGGTCGAGGCGCCGATCGCCGACACGATCAGCGCGGCCGTCGAGGCGATCACGATGCCCGATCCGCCAGCCGAACCGGTGCACGCGTCGTCGAGTGAAGACTCGATGATGCGGTCGTTCGACGATCTGACCGAGGAGCCGTCGCCGCGCTCGCAGATCACGCCGCCGACCGCCGAGGAGGCGATGCGCAAGCGTCCGCCGACGCCGCCGGCGCTCGCGGACATCGCCGAGCCACCGGATGACGCGGGCGAGTTCAGCGTGACGTCGCCGCTTCGCGTGATGTTCCGGCTGATGACCGCGCGCGCGACGGGCCTCCTGGTCGTCGCGGTCGGTGGGATCAAGAAGGAGATCTACGTCCGCGACGGTCAGCCGGAGTACGTCTCGTCGAACGTCGCGAGCGAGCTGTTCGGCAACTACCTCGTGACCAAGGGCGTCCTCAGCGATGGCGAGCTGGCGATGGCGCTCGCGATGATGCCGCACTACGGCGGCAAGCTCGGCGACACGCTGGTCGGCCTCGGCCTCCTCAAGCCGCTCGAGGTCTTCCGTCACCTGACGCGCCAGGTGCGCTCGAAGATCATCGACGTCTGCACCTGGAACAAGGGCTCGTTCGGCTGGTACGCTGGGCGCGAGAACCCGCGCGAGGCGTTCCCGCTCGACTTCAACGCGTTCGAGATCCTCGGGGCGGGCGCGATGTCGCAATCCGACGATCAGACCGAGAGCTGGATCGCGAAGCAGAACAGCTTGCGGCTGCGCGCATCGCGGACCCGGCGTGTCGGCCCCGAGCGCTTCGAGGTCAAGGGTCTCGTCGCGCTGTGCGAGCTGCTCGACGGCAAGCGCACGGTCGGCGACCTCGTCGACGAGAACCAGGATCAAGCGGAGCGGCTGCGGACGGCGCGCATGCTCTGCTTGCTCGAGTCCTGCGATCTCGCGCGGCCCGCGTAAGGCACCGTGTTCGGGTGGCTGACCGAACGCCGCCGCAAGCGGCTCCTCGACGAACCGTTCCCGCCGGCATGGGACGCGATCGTCGATGACAACTTCGCGCTCGCGAGCCGGCTCGACGCCGACCAGCGACAGCGCTTGCGCGAGCTCGTGCTGGTGTTCGTCGCCGAGAAGCACTGGGAAGGCTGCGGCGGCCTCGAGCTGACCGACGAGATCCGCGTGACGATCGCGGCACAGGCCTGCTTCCTGCTGCTCGGCCGCGAGCACGCGCTCTACGCCGATGTCGAGTCGATCCTGGTCTATCCCGACAGCGTCGTCGCGCCGCCACGCGCGCGGACGTTCTTCGAGCCCGGCACGCTTCCCGTCGACGAGGCGGGCACGCCGATCCTCGGCGAGGCGCACCTCGGCGGCCCGGTGATCCTCGCGTGGGACGACGTGCTCGCGGGCGGGCGCGGGCGCGGCAAGCGTAACGTCGTGTTCCACGAGCTCGCGCACAAGATCGACATGGTCGACGGCTCGATCGATGGCACGCCGCCACTCCCCGATCGCGCGGACCGCCGCACGTGGGCCGAGGTGTGCAGCGCGACGTTCCTCGAGCTCAAGGATCGCGTCGACGCCGGCAAGCGGACCTTCCTCGACGAGTACGGTGCGACGAACGAGGCCGAGTTCTTCGCGGTGGCGACCGAGGCCTACTTCATGCGCGGCGCCGATCTCCACGAGGCGCACCCCGAGCTGTTTGCGGTGCTCGCCGACTTCTACCAGTTCGACCCGCGCTGACCTGCCCGATCATCCGAGTCGACCGCGACCGGGCCGGACCTAGGTTAAGACCATGTTCGCGTGGCTGACCGAGCGTCGTCGAAAGAGGCTCCAGGCGCAGCCGTTCCCCGCCGGCTGGGACGCGATCATCGGCCGGAACGTCCCGGTCGCGCACCGACTCGACATGCGTCAGGCTCAGCGGCTACGTGACCTCGTGCAGGTCTTCATCGCCGAGAAGTCGTGGGAAGGCTGCGGCGGGCTCGAGCTCACCGAGGAGATGCAGGTCACGGTCGCCGCGCACGCCTGTCTGCTGGTGCTCGAGCGTGATCTCGACCTCTACAAGGACGTCGACTCGATCCTGCTGTATCCGACCACGATCGTCGCGGAGCCGCGCAAGCCGTACCTGTTCGAGACCGTGCGCACGCCTGTCGGCCACGCACGCGCGCTACTCGGCGAGGCGATGCTGCACGGCCCGGTCGTGCTGGCGTGGGACGCGGTGCTCGCGAGCGCCGAGCCCGATGCCGCAGGCAACGTCGTGATCCACGAGCTCGCGCACAAGCTCGACATGGCCGATGGCTCGGTCGACGGCACGCCGCCGCTGCCGAGCCGCCGCGAGCTCGACGAGTGGGCGCGCGTGTGCTCGGCGGCGTATCGCGAGCTGTGCACGCGGGTCGAGCTTGGCATACCGACGGTGATCGACGCGTACGGTGCGACGAACGAGGCCGAGTTCTTCGCGGTCGCGACCGAGACGTTCTTCCTGCGGCCGCGCGAGCTCCGGCTCGACCAGCCAGCGCTCTATCACCTGCTCGCGCGGTTCTACCGCTACGCGCCCGAGCCGTTCGCCGGCTTTAACTGACTGAAGGGCTGGCCTCGCTCCGACCGGTCAAGTCAGCTTGCAGGCGGCGAGCGCCTGCACGAAGCGCTCGGGAGGCGGTGCCTCGATCGTCACGGGCTCGCCGCCGATCGGCAGCACGATGCGCGCGGCGTGGAGGAAGAAGCCGTCGAAGCCGGGCAGCGGCGCGCCCTTGTAGAGCTCGTCGCCGGTGATCGGCGAGCCGACGTGTGCGAGGTGCGCGCGGACCTGGTGCATGCGGCCGGTCTGCGCGACGCAGCGGACGAGCGCGTGGGCCTCCGTCTCCTGCTCGACGGTGAACGCCGTGAACGCCGCGAGGCCGTCGGTGTGATCGACGATCACCCGCTTGCCGCGCTGGACGAGCGGGGCATCGCACTCGCGCGAGACCGGACGGCCGTCCGTGATCGCGAGGTACTGCTTGTCGACGAGGCCGGCGCCGAAGGCATCGCGGAGTGCGCGGTACGCCTCGGGCGTGCGGGCGGCGACCAGGACCCCGGAGGTGCCGATGTCGAGGCGATGGACGAGGCCGCCGTCGCGCGCGTCATCGCCGATCGCGACGCATTCGGGATAGCGATGGACGATCGCGTTCGCGGCGGTACCGAGCTCGCCGGCGCGCAGCGGTTGCGACGGCATGCCGGCGGGCTTGTTGATGACGACGATGTCGGGCCGCTCGAGCAGGATCGCGATCCGCGCGGACGCGTCGGGGTCGGGCGCAGGACGGAGCGCGTCACCGCTGACCGGCTCGCGAGACAGCTCGATCTCGTCACCGGCGGCCACGCGGTCGCCCTTCTTCGCGAGCTTGCCGGCGACCCGCACGCAGCCCTCGTCGAACAGCTGCGAGAGCTGGCGGCGACCGGCCTCCGGAAATTGACGCGCGAGCGCCTTGTCCACGCGATCGGCGATCTCGACGGTGATCTTCAAACAGCCTCCAGCAGGATCGCCGGCGCAGTGCCACCGGGCGGAATCTCGGTCAGCTCGGCCGCGAGCTCGACGAGCGCGTTACAGCCGATCATCGACGACATCATGGCCGATCCTTGCTTCGCGTGGACTCGTGCGAGCAGACGCGCGCCATCGCGGACGACGTGGGCGCGCAGGAAGTGGGCGCGGCCGGCCTGCTTGCGATACCCGGCGGCGAGCTCGACCGGCGCGCGGGGCCGCTCGACGGCGAGCGCGCCCTGCATCGCGAGCAGCGCCGGGCGCAGGAACAGCTCGAAGCCGACGACGGTCGAGACCGGGTTGCCGGGCAGCCCGAACACCGGGATCCCACCGCGGCGGCCGAACGAGAACGGCTTGCCCGGCTTCATCGCCACCTTGTAGAGCTCGAGCGTGACGCCGGCTGCCTCGAGCGCGGCGCGCACGTGATCGCGATCGCCGACCGAGACGCCGCCGGTCGAGATCACGACGTCGTAGGTCAGCGCGGTCGCGAGCATCGCCGCGAGCGCCTCGAGCGTGTCGCCGGCGATGCCGAGCCGGTGCGGGATGCCGCCGGCCTCGCGGACCAGCGCGTCGAGCGCGTGTGCCGACGAGTCGACGAGCTGGCCGGGCCCGGGCGGGGTCGTGACGTCGACGAGCTCGTCGCCGGTCGCGACGATCGCGACACGCGGCTTGTGGGTCAC
>JACCTC010000441.1 GCA_013812655.1 Deltaproteobacteria bacterium
TGGCACGGCCACGGCCGGCGGCAGTGCGGGCTCCGATCCGGCACCGGCGGCGCACCTGACGCCGGCGAGCGGTGGCAGCGCAGGCGGTGGCGCGGCCGACGGTGGCGACGGCTTCGCCGGCAACACCCCGGCGACGGCGGGCGACAACGGCGGGGCAGGCGGCGGTGGCGGTGGTGGCGGCGGCGGTGGCTACATCCTCAGCAACAAGTCGCTCGGCAACGCCGACGTGAGCGCTGGCCTCGTCACCGCGCCCTAGGCGCCGTAGCTGCTAAGGTCCGGGCCGGTGCCCGAGGCCACGCCGTCCACGATTGATCCCCGCTCGCCGGCGTCCGCCGACTCGCTCCACAGCGGGTCCGGCTCGCAGGCGTCCGTCGACTCGCGCCATGGCGGGCCGCTGCTCGACGTCCGCGATCTCGTGACCGAGTTTCGCAGTGACCGCGGCACCGTGCGCGCCGTCGACGGGGTCTCGTTCGCGATCCCGCCGCGCACCACGCTCGGGATCGTCGGCGAGTCCGGGTCCGGCAAGAGCGTGACCGCGCTCTCGATCATGCGGCTCGTCAGTTCGCCGGGCCGCGTCGCGAGCGGTCACATCCGCTACGCCGGCAAGGATCTGCTCGCGCTGCCGGCGGGCGAGATGCGGCGGATCCGCGGTAACCGGATCGCGATGATCTTCCAGGAGCCGATGACGTCGCTGAACCCGGTGTTCACCGTCGGCGATCAGGTCTGCGAGGCGGTGCAGCTGCACCAGCGCAAGACGTATCAGGAGGCGCGTACGATCGCGCTCGAGATGTTCCGGCTCGTCGGCATCCCGTCGCCCGAGGAGCGCATCGACAACCACCCGCACCAGCTCTCCGGCGGAATGCGGCAGCGCGTGATGATCGCGATGGCGCTCGCGTGCAAGCCGGATCTGCTGATCGCCGACGAGCCGACGACCGCGCTCGACGTCACGATCCAGGCGCAGATCCTCGATCTCCTGCGCTCGCTGCAGGCCGAGCTCGGCATGAGCATCCTCTTGATCACCCACGATCTCGGCGTGGTCGCCGAGACCTGCGACGATGTCGTCGTGATGTACGCCGGGCGCGTGGTCGAGCACGCGCTGACCCGCGATCTGTTCGCCGCGCCGCGCCACCACTACACCGCGGGATTGCTGAGATCGGTGCCGAGCTATGGCGACGAGGCAACGACGTCGCGCCGCGAGCGGCTCGTCGAGATCAAGGGCATGGTGCCGTCGCTGTTCGAGCTCCCGGTGGGCTGCAAGTTCGTCGATCGCTGTCCAGCCGCGGAGCCGCTCTGTCACCGCGAGGAGCCGCCGCTCGTCCAGCTCGGCCATTCGCTGGTGCGCTGTCACTTTCCGATCGATCCGCCGCCGGAGACGCCGTCATGACAGATCCGGTGGCGCGCGACGTCCTGGTTCGCGTCGCGAAGCTCTCGAAGCATTTCCCCACGAAGCTCGCGTGGCCGAAGACCGCGGCCGCGCCTCACGTGATCGCGTGGCGCGCGGTGAGCCGGATGAACGCGACCGTCAAGGCGGTCTCCGAGGTCGACCTCGAGATCTACCAGGGCGAGACGCTCGGACTCGTCGGCGAGTCGGGATGCGGCAAGTCGACGCTCGGCCGCACGATCCTGCGCTTGCTCGAGCCGTCGGCGGGGACGATCGAGTTCGCGGGCCGCGATCTGACCCGGCTGACCCGCCGCGCGCTGCGCCCGCTCCGCCGCGAGATGCAGATGATCTTCCAGGATCCGTACGCGTCGCTCAATCCGCGAATGTCGATCGGCGACGCGATCGGCGAGCCGCTCGAGATCCACGCACTCGCGAAGACGTCGCGGGAGCGGGCGGCGCGGGTCCAGGAGCTGCTCGCGCGGGTCGGGCTCCGCGGCGACGCGGCCGAGCGCTATCCCCACGAGTTCTCCGGCGGGCAGCGCCAGCGGATCGGGATCGCGCGCGCGCTCGCGTGCCGGCCGCGCTTCATCGTGTGCGACGAGCCGATCAGCGCGCTCGACGTCTCGATCCAGGCGCAGATCGTCAACCTCCTCGAGGATCTCCAGGAAGCCGAGAAGCTGACGTATCTGTTCATCTCGCACGACCTCAAGATCGTGCAGCACATCTGCGACCGGGTCGCCGTGATGTACCTCGGCCGGATCGTCGAGCTCGCCGACGCCAAGACGCTCTATCGCGACCCCAAGCACCCCTATTCGATCGCGCTGCTCTCTGCCGTGCCGCGCATCGATCCAGCGAAGCGCCGTGACCGCGTGATCCTGCAAGGCGACGTTCCGAGCCCGCTGTCGCCGCCACCTGGGTGTCCGTTCCATACACGGTGCCCGGTCGCGAGCAAGCCGCGCGCGTGCTTCGAGGAACTTCCGCGACTCCGCGTGCTGTCCAATGGCTCGCAGGCCGCCTGTCACGTCGCCGAGTGATAGAGTTTTTGAATGTCCGCGCGCTCGGGAGAGCTTGCGATGCGACCGTTGCCCGCGGTCCTGCTCGATCTCCATGAGGATTTCGCGACCGGGAAGCTGATCCTCAAGCGCGGCCGCGTCTCGAAGACCGTCGACCTCGTCAACGGGAACCCGGTCAGCAGCGCGTCGACGCCGCGCGACGAGACACTCGGCCACTTCCTCGTCAACACCGGCGTGATCACCGAGGAGCAACACCGCCAGGGCATCGCGCGCGCGGCCCAGCTCGGCGGCAAGCTCGGCGAGGCGCTGGTTGCCCAGCAGGTGCTCACCGTCGAGCAGCTGATCGAACAGCTCGGCCGCCAGGCACGCCACAAGCTGATCCAGGCGCTGCGCTGGCCGCAGGGCGCGTGGCGGTTCGACGAGACCGAGGCGATCGAGGGCATCCAGCTGCGGATGGTCGAGGTCGTGCTGTCCGGGTTGCGCGACACTGCCGTCGAGGATCTCGAGCGCCTCGCGCGGCTCGATGGCCTGCGCTTCGAGCTGACGAGCCGCGGAACCCGGCTCCGGACCGAGCTGAAGCGCACCTTCGGCGACACGCCGATCCTGCTACTCGCCGAGGGCTCCGCGCTGCACGACATCGAGCGCGCGTTCGGCGACCGGGCGAAGGCGCGGCTCGCCGTCGACGCGATGATCATGTGCGACGCGGTGTCGGCGATGGCGCCCGAGGCGGTCGGGCTCGGCACGGCCGCGACGCCGATCGCCCTTGGCCGCGCACCGACCCGCCCGGCCGCCGCAGGCTCGTCGCTGTTCGACATCCTGTTCGAGGATCTCGGCGAGGAGGGCGCCGGTGCCGCGCCGCTCGCGTTCCCCGAGAGCGAGTTCATCGACGCGGACTCCGGGGTCGTCGCGATGGCCGACGTCACCGCCGCGCAGACGGGCGGCGATCAGGCGCTGACCGCACGGCAGGCACTGGCCGCCGAGCACCAGCGTGTCCACGGCGCCGATCACTACGCGGTGCTGCTGGTCAGTCGCAAGGCGGTGCAGCCCGACATCGAGGCGGCGTTCCAGGTCCGCAACAGCTTGCTCGAGCGCGACGCGCAGGTGCTGACCGACCTGCGAGATCGCGCGAAGCTCGAGGAGCTGCGTCAGCTCTACCTCGGCGCACGCAACACGCTGGTCGACGAGCGGCGGCGCGCGGCCTACGACCGCGAGCTCGCGGGCGGTGAGCTCGTCCAGGTAGCACCGGCCATCGACACCGAGCTGAACTTCCGGATGGCGGAAGAGCAGATGGCGAAGCGACAGTGGAAGGCCGCGATCGGGCTGTTGAAGGGCGTGATCGCGCGATCGCCGAACGAGGCCGACTACCACGCGGCGCTCGGCTGGTCGGAGTGGATGGTCGCCGAGGGCACGGTCGCGGCTGCGGAGGTCGCGCGCAAGCACCTCAACACAGCGCTCGAGATCAACCCTGATCACCCGGCGGCCCACGACTACAAGGGCCGCATCGACGGGACCTTGCACGACGACGACGCCGAGGCGCTGTTTCACCTCGAGCGCGCGATCGATCTCGACCCGTCGCGGATCGAGGCGCTGGTCGCGATCGAGGGGCTCTTGCTCGCGCGCGGTGAGCTGCGGCGCTACGAGCGCGTGATCAAGCGCCTGTTATTCCGGCTGCGCGGGCGCGGCACCACCGCCGAGGCGAAGGCGTGGGCGCGGCTCGCGCGGCTCTACCTCGATCACCTCGACGATCCGCAGGGCGGCGACGCGGCGATCGCGAATGCGCTGCGGATCAGCCCGCGCGATTCCGATGTCGCCGAGCTCGTGGCGCGTACCGAACGCCGGACCGGCGCGATGGAGCCGATCCGCGCCGGGTGGCGCGAGGCGATCGCCGATCCGACGTCTGGCGCTGCACTCGTCAAGACCACCGAGGCCAGCGGCCATGCCGACGCTGCTTTCCTCGCCGCCTCGGCGATGGTCGCGATGGGCACGGCGGACACCCAGATGGCGGCGCTCCACGAGGCCCATCGCGTGCGCGGCATCGCGGCGCCGACGAGTCCGCTCGGTCGCGACCAGTGGGCGCTGCTGCGTCACAAGGACGACAACGTCGAGATCGGCGCGCTGATGGAGCTGGTGGCGTCGGCGGTGCACCGGGTCGCGCCGATGACGCTCGCGGACAGCGACCTCGATGCCAGCCAGCGCATCGACGACGCGGACCTCCCGGCATCGTTCTTCCGGCTGCGCCAGCGGTTCGCAGGCCTGCTCGGCGTCCAGCCTGCACCGGTCTATCCGCGCGTCGAGCTCGGCTCTCAGATCCACGTGATCGCGTGCGACCCGCCGGTCCTGGTCGCCGGCGACGAAGCGCTGACTGCCCCGGAGCGTCCGGAGCTCGTGTTCCGGCTCGTCCGCGCGATGACGTTTTTGTGGCCCGGTCGTGCGGTCGGTGCCTCGCGTCCGGGGCGCGTGCTGCGCGCCGTGGTGATGGCGGTGTTTCGCGAGGCCTCGGGGTCACCGATCGGCAGTGACGATCCGCTCGCTGCCGTCGCCGCCGAGGCAGTTTCGAAGCTGCTGCCGCAGGCGCGGGTGCAGGCCCGGGCCGCCGCGCTGCGCCTGCTATCACGCGGCGGCGGCCTCAACCTGTCGCTGTGGGCGCGCTCGCTATCACGGACCGCGGACCGCGCCGGCATGCTGCTGTGCGGCGACGTGCCGGCCGCCTTCGCCGGCGCCAAGGAAGTCGGCGACCTGGACCGCGATCTCGTCGAGTTCTCGTACAGCGCGGCCCATGTGCAGCTCCGCACCCAGCTCGGGCTTGGTCGCGGTTAGGCGCGGTTAGTCGTAGGCGGCGCGGGGCGGGAAGCTATAGTGCGACGGGTGAGCGAGGACCGTCCCCTCTCGAAGCCAACGCACCTCGGCCCGGTCACTGCCGAGCCCTGGCTCCTGCGCCGTAAGGCCGCCGCGGCCGCGCTCGTGCTCGGCGTGATCGCGTTCTTGATCGCGGCGATCACGCACGGCGAGATGTCGACGATGCCGGACTGGCGGATCACCGTGCCCGGCTTCGTCGCGACCGCGGTCGCTGCCGGCATCTCGCTCGCGCGCCGCGAGCCGCAGGGTTACTGGCTGTGGGCGCTCGGGCTCGGGCTCGCCGGTGCCGCGATCGTGCTCGGCTGGTTCCTGATGATCGGGATCGTGATCGGCGCGACCGCGATCGTGATGCTGATCCTCCACGCGGTGATGTAGGAGATGACGATGCATGACCACGAGCTGATCTACGACTGGAACTCGGTGGAGAAGGTCGCGCCGATCTCGCCACGCCGGAAGATCCAGTTCCTCGACGAGACCCTGCGCGATGGCATCCAGTCGCCGTCGGTGGTCGATCCGTCGATCGAGGACAAGCTGCGGCTCGTCGAGCTCGCGAACGACCTCGGCATCGACACCATGGACATCGGCCTGCCGGGCGCCGGCAAGCGCGCGATCGAGGACGTCACGACGATCGCGCAGCACATCAAGTCGCACGGCCTGAAGATCAAGGCGTCGTGCGCGGCGCGCACGCATGTCAACGACGTCCAGGCGATCATCGACATCTCGCAGGCGGTCGGCATCGAGATCGAGGTGCTGTGCTTCATCGGCAGCTCGCCGATCCGCCAGTACGCCGAGGACTGGGATCTCGCGCGGATGCTCGAGCTGTCGGCGACGGCCATCGACCTCGCGCGTCGCTACAACCTGCCGGTCGCGTACGTCACCGAGGACACGACGCGGTCGCGTCCCGAGATCCTGACGAAGATGTTCACGTGCGCGGTCGAGCACGGCGCGCAGCGGCTGATCGTCTGCGACACCGTCGGCCACGCGACGCCCGATGGCATCAAGAACCTCCTGCGGTTCACCCGCAACATGCTCGACGGCATGGGGCGTCCCGACGTCGGTATCGACTGGCACGGCCACAACGATCGCGGGCTCGGTGTCGTCAACTCGATCTTCGCGATCGAGTACGGAGCCGATCGCATCCACGGCACCGCGCTCGGTATCGGCGAGCGGGTCGGCAACGCGGCGCTCGATCAGATCCTCTTGAACCTGAAGCTGCTCGGCGAGCTGCCCGAACACGATCTCACGAAGCTCGTGCTGTGGTGCAAGACCGCCTCGCAGGCGACCCGCGTGCCGATCCATCCGCAGTATCCGCTCGTCGGCGAGGACGCGTTTCGCACGGCGACCGGCGTGCATGCCGCGGCGATCATCAAGGCGGAGAAGAAGGGCGACTCGTGGCTCGCCGATCGCATCTACTCGGGCGTCCCCGCCGGAATGTTCGGCAAGGAGCAGCAGATCGAGATCGGTCACTACTCCGGCGAGTCGAACGTCGTCTACTGGCTGAAGAAGCGCGGCCACGAGCCCACCAGGGAGCTCGTCGCGGCCGTGCTCGCCGCCGCGAAGCGCGGTAACCGCGTGCTGAGCGACGACGAGATCGTCGCCGTCATCAAGACGCACTCGCTGTGAGCTGAGGAGGCAGAGGTGGCGGTACAGATGCGACACATGCAGCGATGGGGCCTGCTCGCGATCGTGGTCGCCGGCTGCGAAGCTCCGGCACCCACGTTCACGCTCGGCGAGCCACCGTCGGAGCCTGCCGACGTCGCGACACTCGCGGCGGCCGCGGTGCAGCTCCATCTCGTGCATCAACCGCCGGCGCAGCGCTTCCTGGCGATGCACGCCGGCACCTGGGAGCTCGACTTCGATCCTGCGCTCGGGACGCTGCGCTCGCTTCGCGGCTCGGGGTTCGAGCTTCCGGACGCGACGACCGAGGCGGCCCTCGAGGCTGCCGCGCGAGGCTTCGTCGCCGAGCACGCCGATCTCTTCGGATCCGCCGAGCTGGTCGCCGAGCTGGTCAATGATGGCGTCGTGATGGATCGCCCACGCGCTCTCGCATCGATCATGTTCGCGCAGCGGCATCGCGGCCTGCCGGTGATCGGCGGACACCTCGGGCTCACCGTGTCGCACGGTCGGCTGGTGCTGGTGCAGGGTGCGATGTTTCCGGTCGGCGATGTCGCCACCACGCCGGCGATCGGCCGGGCCGCTGCCGCTGCCGTCGTCCGCGTGGTGGTCACCGCGCCGCGCCGCGGTGACCACGACACCGCGCGGCTCGTGATCCTTCCGGAGCGGTCACCTGATCGCGTGCACTACCGGCTCGCGTGGGAAGTCACCGCGTGGCGGGGCGAGCGCCAGGCGGTCGTCTTCGTCGACGCGCGTGACGGCGAGCTGGTGTCGGGTCACGACGCAAATCGCTACGACTACGGCGGCCGCGCGACGAACCACGTCGACGAGCGCACCGTCGGTGACGCGGTGATCGAGTTGCCCGCCGCCCACCTCCGGTTGCGCTCGGCACGCGGTGCGACGATCACCGACGCGACCGGCGCGTTCGCGTTCCGCGGCGAAGCCGGCCCGCTGATCGTCAACGCGAACCTCCACGGCGCCTATGTCGACGTGCTGAACCTCGCCGGCCCGAACGCGACGTTCGTCGGGATGATGCGTCCCGAGGCGCCGTATGCCCTCGAGTGGACCGAGACGCGGTCGACGCCCGAGGAGCGCGACGTGTTCCGCGCCGTCAACACCACGAATCGCTTTGTCGCGACGGTGTTTCCGGATCTGCCGTGGATGCAGCACGCGGTCGTCGCGAACGTCAATCGCCCGCATACCTGCAACGCGTACTGGAACGGCAGCTCGATCAACTTCTTCATCGCCGGCAACGGCTGCAACAATACCGGAAGGATCTTCGACGTCGTCGCGCACGAGTGGGGGCACGGCTTCGATGCCCATGCCCCGGGCGCCGCAATCGATGGCGCGCTCGGCGAGTTCATCGGCGATCTGATGTCGTTCGTCCAGACGAAGAGCCCGCTGCTCGCGCCCGGCTTCTTCACGAACGGCAAGCCGGTCCGCGACCTCGAGGATCCCGCATTCGAGTGCTTCGATCCCAAGAAGAAGGAGGTCCACGCGGCGGGGCACCTGCTCGGCGCCGTCGTCTGGGACATCTTCACGGACCTCGAGCGCACGGGCTTCACCGGCGAGCCGCTGAAGCGCCTGATGCTGCGGCCGATCGCGATCGCGCAGACGCGCCGGCAGTGGTACGGCGCGATGCTCGCCGTCGACGATGACGACGGCAACCTCGCGAACGGAACGCCGCACGAGTGCCTGATCTACAACCAGTTCAAGGCGCACAGCTGCGGCGGCACGCGGTGGCCGGGCATCCCGGCCAAGGATCCGCCGCACTGCGCCGCAGCTGTCGTGCCGAGGAGCCGGTAAACCTGCTACAGCTTGGCGACCACGCCGGTCGTCAGGTCGATGCTGTAGTTGAGCGAACCGTCGATCGTCAGGATCGTCGGCGTGCCGCTCGCGCCGTACACCAGCTGCGCGGACGCGTTGAACACTCGGCGATCGCCGGCACGCACGCGCTCGGTGTTGAGCGTGAAGTCGATGGTGCCGAAGGTCGGGATCACCGCATTCGGCATGAACCGCACCTGCTCGTAGGTCGCGCCGAAGTTCACCGTGTACGTCGCGGCGACGCCCTCGGTGGTGACCGACGTGGTGAGCGATGCCTGATCGGGGCCGCGGAAGCGCGCCTTGTCGAGTGTCAGATCGCGGATCTCCCAGTCGACCTCGCGGGCGACCTGGTCCATCGCCATCGAGCCGACAGCGAGCGAGCCATTCATCGCGAGCTGGATGTGCGAGTGGTGAGCTGCGCCATCGCACGGCACGACCGTGTGAGCCGCCGTGCCGTCGTTGCAGTGAAACGCGAAGGCGAAGCTCATGCCGTCGCGGACGCCCTCGCCGGTGTTCCGGCCCTCGGCATCGACACCGGTCGAGGTGAAGCCCGCCGGGAACTGCATCTCCGAGATCTGGGCGGCGGCGAGCATGATCGCGAATTCGCCACGCACGTGCGCGCCGATCACGTTCGCGAGCTCGTCGTAGTCGCGCGAGGTCTCTTCGGGGGTCGGCGGATCGGTCGGGTCCGTCGGATCGGGCCCCGGCGGGACACCCGGATCCTGGTTGTCGTCATTGCCCGCGCAGGCGGACATCGCGAGAAGTGCAGCGCCAAGAAGAAAAGCTCTCATAGGGTCAGCCTCCGCCTCACAATTCAGCAAACAGCGGACCAGCACTTCGCTGTGACGTCCGCGCGCGACGTGCTGAAGGCCCCGAAAAGCCGACTCTCCCGAAATCTCGGGTGGTCCGGCCGCCGGACGGGCGAGAGCGCGCGGTCAGTCGGCGCGGGTGATCGCGCCAGTGGCGAGGTTCAGCTCGTAGGCGTGCGTGTCGTCGAGGCTGATCGTGGCGAGCCCGCTCGCGTTGAACCGCAGCTCGGCAGCGACGGCGAGCTCGCGGGTCTCGGTGGTGTCGGTCACCCGCGTGCGCGTCGCCACGATGTCGTAGCGGACGCTGCCCGAGCGCGGCCAGCGGTCGTTCGGCGCGATCATGATCGCGCGGTGGCTCGCGTCGTAGTCGAGGTGATAGGTCGAGGTCACGCCGTTCGCGTCGACGATCCGGCTCTCGTAGGTCATGTGACCCTCGCCGTCGAGCCGCAGCAGCTCGGGCGTGATGTCGTTGAGGATCCACGCGCCATCACGCTCGATCACCATCACGAGGTACGGCAGGTCGAGCAGGCCGGCCCAGGTGACGCTCACGTCGGCATTCTCGGTTCCCGAGCCGCACTGCGGCAGCACGCGGTTATGCGCGTCGCGGCACTCGAGCTGGTAACGATACGCGAGCCCGAGGTGCTGGCCGGTGACGCTGCCGGTCGGGTCCGGGGCGAAGCCAGCCGGCATCCCGCCGCGTGCGATCACGCTGACATCGAGCATCGCGCCGAGCTCGCCGCCGCCGCCCTGCGGTCGCACCGTCGAGGCGACCGACATCGCGATGTCATCGAGCTCCTCGTCGGTGGGCTCGGTGTGCGCATCCGCTCCGCACGCCGCGAACAGGGTGACGAACGAGCATGCGAGGCGCTTCATGCACCACATCACACGCAAGCGCCGGACCAGCCCCGCACCCAGCCAGCGTCGTACGCGAGCGCTGGCGCGGCGGTGTGCGGTCACGCCGCGTCGGCGATCGGCCAGCGTTGACATGCTGCGACGAGCGCGAAGCCGGTGCCGGTTTCGATGATGTGCTGCGCGATCGCGTGATACGCCGCACCGGCGATCCGGCCGCGCAACCGGCCACGCGCACGCGCATAGAGTGCGTGATCTGCGGCCTGGCGAAGCGAGCCGTAGTCGAGCTCCTCCTCCTGGTCGTCGTCCCACAGCACGAGGCAGCGATCGCCGTCCCAGCGCGCCGATCGTGCCCGCAGGTGTGCGTCCTCGATGTCGACGTACGCGTAGCGCCGGGCGTCGAGCCGCACGATGTCGCGACCGTCGTCGAGCACGTCCATCCACCGCAGCAGCGCCTGGCGGAGCCGCGGATGAGTGACTGCGGAGCCTTCGTGCCAGAGCGTGCCGCTGCGATCGAGCACCAGCCCGATCGCCCGCATCTTCTCGATCTGCTCCGGGGTCAGCTCCACCGGGACAGCTTGCCCGGGAGCTCGAGATCACGCCAGCCCGGGCCGAGGTTCGGGCCGTGATCGATCAGGTCCACGCCTACGGCAACGAAGTGCTCGACGCCTCGGGGCGCCGGATCACGAAAGGCGCGCGATCCGATCCTTGGTCAGCAGCTTCTGCTTCTTGAGGCGACTCATCTCCACCTGTTCGGCGGGGGTCAGCGCTCGTCGGCGTTCGAGGAGCTGTACTTGTTCATCGAGGCGCCGGTGTTCGGCGGTCAGTTCGGCGAGGAGAGATTGCTTCGTACCCTCGGTCGTTGCGCTCACGCATCCTCCAGATAGGTCCACCAGACCTCTCTACGATAGACCGGCGATCCGGCGACGGCAATCGTCTCTGCCGCCTGGCGTGTCAGGGGCCACGTCTCGCGGGAATCGCGAGCAGTGGGCACGCGTCAGGCAAGGGCGAATCAACCGCAGGAGGATCGATCAGAGGGGGCGGCACGACAGGTAGCGCAACCCGATCCCACACGAGCTCGTCCCGCTGAACACCGGGCGCCAACCGTTCGAGAGCGTCGCGACGGAGCTCGTGCCAGAGGCCGTGCATCTGCGGTCCCACGTGACCCGGTTGCTCGCGTCGTCGTGCTGGAGCGGGTGGTTCGCGGGATGGACCCAGGCCGGTCCGTAGAACACACGCGTCGTGCACTCGGTCGGCTGCTCGCACGCCTCGGTGTAATCGATCTCGATCTCGCAGGCGGTGTTGCCCGCGAACGAGACCTTCACGCCGTTCGAGAGCATCGCGAACGAGGTCGAGCCCGAGTTGTCGCAGCGGCCGGTCCACGTGATGACGCCGTCGTAGAACGCGTAGGCGTTGGGTTGCTCGGCGGGCTGCAGCCATGTCTTGCCGTAGGCGACTCGCGTCCGGCATCGCCGCACCACCGGGTCGGAGGTCTCGGTCGGCGTCATGCCGGCATCGGGCGCGGCCAGGTCGAGCTCTTCCTCGGTGGTGGCGTCGGCGCAGGCAGATGCGACGAGCGCAGCGAGCACGACCGCAGCGATCGACCAGCCGTTGCGTGTCATGCAAGGTGGTCTTGCAAGACCCTGGGCAGGTTCGCGCGTAACAAATTCGCCAGGTTGCGGCCGCGTACTGGGGAGTACGGACCGCGAAACCGAGTCCTGTCGTTCGCATCGGAGTCTGACTCCGTGTGTTGGGCGGCGCGTCAGGGACGACGCGGACGCGAGCCAGGGAGGGCGCCGGGAACGCCGTCGGGATACATGACCTCGGCTTCGGAGGGGCGGATATAGGTCGGCGTGCCGTCGGTGAGCACGTCGACGCGGGCGCCGGCGAGGGTGAGCTGCGCGACCGCGACTCCGGACGGCGTGGCGATGGGCAGCCAGCTCGCGGCGAGCGGGGCGAGGACATCAGGGAACGCGCCGAGTGCATCGCCTGCGAAGCTCGTCGGTCGCGCGCGCGCGAGCTCCTGGACCCACGCCGCCAGCTCGGCGGGGGCGAGCACGCGCTCGGGAGCGAGCAGCACGCCGTCCAGGTAGCAGCCGGCGAAGACCTCGGCGCGGCGAGCGTCGAGCACGGCGACGATCACGCGATCGCGTTCACCTGCGAGGTGCAGCTCGGCATCACGCGCGAGCGCGGCGAGCGAGGACACCGCCCACAGCGGCCGCCGCGCCGCGAACGCGATCCCCTTGGCCGTCGCCATCCCGATTCGCAGCCCGGTGAACGAGCCAGGGCCGGCGCCGATCGCGATCGCATCGAGCGCGCTGGGCGCGACGCCGGCACGCCGGCACACGTCGTCGATCGTGACCAGCAGATCGGCGCTGCGACCGCTGCGCTCGCCCTTCGGGGACGCCGCGCGGACCTCGCGATGCTCGGCCAGCGTCGCCTGCTCGTGGATCACGGCCACACCGGCGGTCCACGTCGCGGTATCGATGCCGAGGATCTTCATCGGAAGAAGAACCGCATCACGTCGTTGCGGAGCGCGAGGATCGTGATGAGGCCGACGACGATCAGCCCCGCGAGCTGCACGCGCTCGCGCGTCTTTGCCGAGATCGGCCGCCGGCGCGCGCCTTCGATCGCGAACACGAGCAGGTGACCACCGTCGAGCATCGGGATCGGCAGCAGGTTGATGAGGCCAAGGTTGACACTGATCAGCGCGAGCATCAGCAGGAAGCTGTCCCAGCCCTGGTTTCCGGAGACCGACGCGACCCGGTACATCATCAGCGGACCGCCGAGGGCTTCGCCCGGCGTGTCACCGGCGAGGATCTGGGTAAAGCCGCTGGTCATCGTCGAGATCGTCTCGCCGGTGCGCTCGAGCGCCTTGGTCAGCGCGTAGCCGAAGCGGCCATCGATCGCGACCATCGCGCCGCGTCCGCGATCGACGTCGTTGCGCGCACCGAACACGAGCCGCGAGACGGTGTGATCATACGCGTCGAGCTGCTTGCGCCACACCTGCGTGAGCTCGGTCGACATCGTCTCGGTCTTGCCCGCGACCGCGCGTTTCCAGGTGACCTTGAACGGCTTGGTCGGCTCCGCCTGCAGCCGCTGATCGAGATCGAGCCAGTGCACGACCGGCTTGTCGTCGAGCGCGACGATGAGATCGCCGGGTTGCAGCCCGGCGCTGTCGGCAGGCGACCCCGGATCGACCTGGGCGACGAACATCTCGGCGTGCTCGAGGCCGGTATAGATCTGGCGCTTGAGCGTCGCGTTGATCTGGGTCTCGGGCAGCAGGTCGGCGAACCCGGCGGCGAGCAGGTGTATCTGTGGCACGCCGGGGAGCTCGGTGCCGCGGAAGTACACGATGCTGGTACGCCGGGCGAACCGGCCGAGCGCGTGCTTGACGTCGGTCCAGTTGCGAACCGGCTGGCCGTCGACGCTGATGATCAGATCGCCGGTCTGCAGGCCCGAGCGCGCGGCGGGCGACTCGCCGTCGATGATGCCGACGAGCGGCACGAACGGCGAGTGGGTGACGCCGACGCGGCCCTGCACGACCACCCTGCCATCTCGGCTGCGCACGGTCTCTTCGAGCGGGCTCACGTAGCGCTCGAACACCTTGCCGTTGCGCGAGATCCGGAGGTGGAGCTCCTTGCCGGGCGCCGAGCGCACCGCGTCCTCGATCTCCTCCCAGTAGCGCATCGTGGTGCCGTCGATCTCGAGCACGCGATCGCCGGGCTCGATGCCGGCACGCGCGGCGGCGCCGCCCTCGAGGACATCGCCGATCACCGCGGCCGGTAACATCGAGTGACCGGCGAAGAACACGAAGTAGATGATCACGGGCAGCACGAGGTTCGCCACCGGCCCGGCGAACACGATCACGAGGCGCTGCCACAGCGGCCGGCTCGCGAAGCTGCGGCCGGCGTCGGCGCGCGTACCGGTCTTCTCGTCGGGGTCGCCCTCGACGCCGAGGATCCGGACGTAGCCGCCGATCGGGAACGCGCCGATCTGGTACTCGGTCTCGCGCAGGGTCACGCGGACGAGCGGGCGGCCGTAGCCGATCGAGAACCGCAGCACCTTGACGTCCAGCAGCTTCGCCGCGACGAAGTGCCCGAGCTCGTGGATGACCACGAGGACGCCGACGAGGAGGAGGAAATAGACGACCGACATGGCGAGGGGACCCAAGCAGGCCCAAACGAACCGCCGACGCTATAGCAGAAACTGCTATCTTCCCGGTACGTGGCTTCAAAGTCCGCGCAGCACGAGCCCGAGAAGGCGGAGGTCATCGAGGCGCTTCTCGATCTTCTCGACACCACACTCGACCGGGTGAAGGTGCTGTACGAGCAATTTTTCCTCGGGATGCAGAAGCAGCCCCCGACGCACCTGCACAGCGACGTCGAGCGCAAGCTCCGCGATCTCACGCAGATGTCGATCCGCAACACCGCGCTGCGCTACCGGTTCGCGACGCTGCAGCAGAAGTTCGGATCGTACAACTCGTACTGGCGCCGCACCGTCAAGCAGATCGAGAACGGCACGTATCACCGCAACCTGTCGAAGATCTCGCGGCAAGCGGCGACCAGCGGTGAGGACATTCCCGAGGAGATCCTCGCGGCGATGCCCAAGCGGATGCGCGACCAGGTCAAGCGCGACCGCGATGCCGTGCTCGCGCTGCGCAAGCGTCGCGAAGGCGCCGCACCGGACGCCGACTTCACAGACGAGCTCGGCGCGGCGACGCGGCCGGTACGGCCCGCAGATGGCGCACACAAGATCGCCGAGGATGACGACTTCGATCTCGACGCGTACTTCGCGTCGGTGACCAGCGACGATGCCAAGCCCAAGCCGGTCGTCGAAAAGGCCGCGGCGCCGCCTGCGGATCTCGACCCACCGACCGATCGCGAGCCGTTCCCACCGACCGCGGCCGCGCAGGCCGCACCGCGGGCATCGGCGGCACGCCCGTTCGCGGCTTCGCAGGGCGCGCGGCCAATCCCGGTCATGCCGGGTGCATCGGCAGGCCGCTCGGTGCCAGTCGAGTCGATGGCAGGGCCGTTCGCGCGCGAGCCCGTGGCGGTTGCACCGACGCGGCCGACGCCTTCGCCGACCTCGCAGCAGACCCAGGCCATCCCGCGGCCACCGCCGGCTCCAGGCGTCCCGCCGATCGCGCCGGGGCTCACGCAGCAGATGCCGAGGCCGCGACCACCGGCGCCGCCTGGCGTGACATCGCAACCGATGCCGAGCGACGCGGCGGTCACGACGCCCATCCCGCGGCCACCGATCCCCACGATCCCGCGACCGCCGCCGAGCGATGCCGCCGCCGCGACGGCGATCCCGAAACCGCCGAGCACGCAGC
>JACCTC010000450.1 GCA_013812655.1 Deltaproteobacteria bacterium
GCCGAGCCCACCGTCGAGGAGCGCGCGATCGATCGCGGCCTCGGCCTCGGGATGCTTCGCGCGCAACGCGCCGAACGCACCGAGCGCGATCGCGGTGCACAGCCCGCCGACGCCGAGCGCGAGGATCGCGCGGCGCTCGCCGGCGAGCAGCGCATCGAGACCTTCGCCCGCGTTGGCGGCGAGCACGACGACGAGCGCGGCGAGGTGAATCTCGGGTGCGCCGAGCCACCACGGCCAGCCCACGAAACCGAGCACGAGAACCAGCGTCGCGAGCGCGCCGACCAGGCCGAGCACGCGTCGCGCGGGCGTCCGTACCGCGGCGAGCGCGAACAAGGTCGCGCCGACGAACAGGCTCGGTGCCCACGCCCGATCCCCGGCGACTGCGGTGACCGCTCGATCGGCATCGCTCGCGCCGAAGCTACCCGGGACGATCAGCTCGACAAGCCGCGATCGCACGAGGCCCGCGGTCTCGACACCCATGGCATCACCGAGGTGCAGCAGCGCGGGCAACCACTGCGCGAGCCCGATCGCGAGCCCCGCGCCGATCGCGATCGCCAGGTGGCGCGCGCTGTGCCGCCGCCCGCCGATCACGATGGCGATCGCGATCGCATCGAGCAGGCCCGCGAGCACGCCGGAGAGCGCGACGAGCCCGATCACCATGCCGAGCAGCGCGGTCGCGTGAGCGCGCGTGCGGCGCTCCGCAGCGTCGGCGAGCCAGGCGCTCGCGAACCCGATCCACGGCAGGTGCGCGACCGCGGGCAGCGCACCGCGGATGGCCAGGCTCGCGAACAGGCCGCTCGAGATCACGAGCAGCGCCGCGACGACCGCAGCCGGCTCGCTCGCACCACTCGAGCGCGCATCGGTCGATCGCGTGCCGGTCGATCCCCTGGCGGTCAGGCGCCGCCTCGCCCACAGCGCCATGCCGATCGCGGCCCACGCGAGATGCGCGATCGTGACGAGATCCAGCGCGTGAGGCGTCGCCGCGATCCAGGTCGGCGGATACATCGCGCCATGCGTCGGCTCCGCGGCGAGCGGCACACCGAGGCCGGTGCCCTCCCACCACGCCGGCCAGTTGCCGCCCTGAACGATCTCGGCGGCGGCCAGCCGCGAGGGCGCGACCTCGACGTGGTAGCGCGGATCCGACCAGGTCTTGCCACCGATCACGACGCGCGCGTCGATCGCCACCACGGCAAACACGAGCACGAGCGCGACCAGCGGAAACGATCGCGCCTGCGTCGTCGTCACGTCGCGTTATCTTGACATGGCGCGGTGCCGAGCCGAAAACGTCAGGCAGTGCTTCGTACAGGCTCGCGGCTGATCGTCATCGGGCTCGGGCTCGGGCTCGCTGTGGGGGCCTGCAAGCGCGATCCCGCGGCAGCGCCGCCTTGCGGGGCTGTCGGATCGAAGCTGCTCGTCATCGCGCGCAACAACCTCGACGGTGGCAAGGCCCAGCACGACGACACCACGCGCCGCGCCGTGCTGGCGCAGCTCCCTGCAATGCGCGACGCGCTCGTCCACGCCTGCGAGGACACCCGGTGGAGCGAGGGCGTCCGGCGCTGCATGGTGGCCGCGGTCGATCACAGCGCCTTCGAAGCGTGTCGTGCACAGCTCACCGACGCACAGCGGCAAGCGCTCGAACGCCGCGGGTCAGGATCGCGGTAACGATCTGTGGTAGACCCGATCCAAGGATGGAGATCGACTTTCCGTACGTCCTTGCCGAAGATGATGCCCGTTCGCGGCTCGAGATCCTCGGCAAGTACCTGCAGAACAAGCACGGTATCAAGGTCTCGTGGGTCGACCCCGATCGCGCTCGGTTCTCCGGCAAGTACCTCGTCGTCAAGATCGATGGCGAGCTGACGCTGCGCAACGGACGCGCGCAGTTCCGCGGTGAAGATCCTGGGTTCCTGTGGCGCGGCCGCGCCAAGGACTACATCGAGAGCAAGCTCGCGAAGTACCTGGACCCCAAGGTCACGGTCGCCGACTTACCGACCAGTTGACCTACCTGCAGGGCACGTGCGCAAGCTGGCGGATCGCGATCGACACGGCGCGATCGGCATCCGACGGCGTCATGCCCTGACGCTCGAGGCGACGCTGCAGGCGTTCGATGATGCTCCACAAGGACATGTCGATCTGCGCCTTCATGATGTTCCTCACGTGTGATGGTCGCTGCTGGTCTAACGATCCGGGCTAACGCGCTGTCGCCGCCCCGCATTCCGTAGAACCCGACCCCGCGACCCAGTTGCATGCCTCGCGCCCACGGCGAGGTGCGGCGATGTAGGCTGCCGGTTCGTGAAGCTCGCGACCTGGAACATCAACTCGATCCGCGCTCGCAACGACCGACTCCTCGCGTGGCTCGACCGGGATCATCCCGACGTGCTCTGTCTGCAGGAGACCAAGGTCGAGGACTCAGCCTTTCCGTTCGAGGTCTTGCGCAAGGCCGGCTACGAGGTCGCGACCTTCGGCCAGCGCAGCTACAACGGCGTCGCGATCGCATCGACGCAACCACTCGCGGACGTGACACGCGCCTTCGGTGACGGCGCGGACGATGATGACGCGCGCTTGATCGCTGCGTCGACGCACGGTGTGCGCGTCGTCTGTGTCTACGTCGTGAATGGTCAGGAGCTCACATCGGAGCGCTATCCCTACAAGCTCGCGTGGCTGCGTCGCCTCCGCGCCTACCTCGACCGCACCGCGACGCCCGAGATCCCACTCGTCGTGTGCGGCGACATGAACGTCGCGCCCGATGATCGCGACGTGTGGTCACCAGAGAAGTGGAAGGATCAGATCCACTGCAGCACGCCGGAGCGCGAGGCCCTCGCCGAGGTCGTCGGCTTCGGCCTCACCGATCTGTTCCGGCTCCACCATGGCGACACCAAGCTGTACTCGTGGTGGGACTATCGCGGCGTCGCGTTCTTCAAGGATCAAGGCCTGCGCATCGATCACATCTTCGCGACCAAGCCCCTCGCGGATCGCTGCACGACGTGCACGATCGATCGCACCGCGCGCAAGGGCCAAGACGCCAGCGATCACGCGCCGGTGATCGCGACGTTCGCGGACTAGATCCGCGGCGCTGCCGGCGCCAGCTCGGCGCTCTCGCGAAGCTTCGCGGGTACCGGCACGTACTCGGGCATCGGCTGCACTGGCTGGCGCTGCGGCACCGGTGCAGCTGCCGCGGCCTTCGCGTCGATCCGCGACAGCTCGCGATACGCGACGATCCAGCGGTTGAGTGCAGTGCCGCTCGCGGCGACCGCGCTGATCGCCATCACCACGCCGAGGATCGGTATGACCTTGTCCGCGTGCGCGGGATCCGCGCCGACGAAGCCGGCGAGCAGCGTGCCGGCCGTCACCAGCAGGACGCGCTCCGCCCGCTGCATCATGCCGCCGTGGAGCTCGATGCCGAGGCTCTCCGCACGTGCGCGCGTGTAGCTGACCATCAACGAGCTGCCGATCGCCGCCATCACGGCGAGTAACCACGGAGTCTCGCGGAGGTACCAGGCGTAGCCGCTGAACACGAAGAGCTCGGCCCAGCGATCGGAGACCGAGTCGAACAGTGCGCCAGCTTTCGTCTGCTGGTTCGAGCGGCGCGCGAGGCGGCCGTCGAGGATGTCGAGGATGCCGCCGAACGCGTAGCACCAGACCGCGGTGCCGAGGTGGCCGAAGGCGGCCGCGACACCGGTCGCCGCGCACATGAAGAGCGAGACCGCGGTGATCGTGTTCGGCGAGACCCGCCCGATCATCGCGCGCTCGATCGGGCTGATCATCCAGACCACGTAGCCGGCCATGAACGGGCCGAGGAGCTGGTTATGCTTGACGTTGCTGAGGCGCGGCGCACGCCCCCCTGCACACAGACCGGCATAGATGATCAGGCCGATCACCATCGTTGCGAACAGTAGCAACGCCGGGGCTAGGAGGGTGAAGCGGTCCACGCGGTTCCTGGGGGTCCTTGCATTTCGACGAGGCCGATGCCGATGCCGTCAAAAGTCAGTTATCACGGACGTCATAAAACGTCCAAGGTCAAAGGGCGGCATCGATCCCTCAAGGGGTCGAAAGTTATGCAAATGGAGTATTGTTTCCGCACGTGAACGCCCTCACCAAGCTGTTCGCGACGGCGCTCGGTGCGGGGTACTCGCCGGTCGCGCCGGGGACCTGCGGCACCGCAGTTGCTGTGCCCCTGGTCTGGGCGTTGGCGTCACTACCGATGTGGCAATTTGCGGTGATTGCGGCGCTGATCACAGCGTTTGCCATCGCGGTTGCTCACCGGGCGGACCGCATCTGGGCAAGCCACGATAGCCAGCGGATCGTGATCGACGAGGTCGCCGGTTACTGCATCACGATGATCCCGGTCGCACGCGATCACTGGGCGACGCTCGCGGTCGGCTTCGTCGTGTTCCGGTTCTTCGACATCGTCAAGCCGCCACCGATCCGCTGGCTCGATCAGAACCTGCCCGGCGGCTGGGGCGTCGTGCTCGACGATGCGGCCGCCGGCGTGATGGGCGCGCTCGTGATGATCGGACTCGCCGAGCTCGGCGTGTTCATCGCGCTCGCGAATCTGTAGCTCGCGGCCTGCTCAGCGCGGCGGCGGCAGATCCAGCAGATCGAGCGAGCAGGTCTCGTCCATCAGGACACGCGCTTGCGAGCGCAGCCACACGAGCCGTGAGCCGCGAATCTGCTTCGACCTGCCGACGAACTTGCCGGAGCGATCCAGCCAGCGCGCGGTGTACGAACCGCTGGTGTCGCGCCTTTGATTCTCGGCCACGAGCACCCAGACCGCGTCGCCATGACTGACTACGTCGCCGAGTTCGAGCGTGCCAGGTCGCGCGCGGATCTCGAACGCGATCCGCGAGCTCGCGAGATCGACGAGGCCGAGATCGGCCACCGGGCCCTCGACCTCGATCCCCGGGTAGTGCGGGCTGTAGAACCGGCCAGTACGGTAACCGACCGAGCCATCGATGCGGCGGATGCTCGCGGTCAGCACATCGGGATCGATCGGGGTCGAGATCTTGGTACGGAAGTCCACCACGCACGCGAAGACATCCTCGATGGTGCCGTTGCTGTGGTGCATGGTGCCGCCGCGAACGTCGTAGCCCACGACGAGCGCGGACCAGCCATCGACGAGGACGTGGAGCGCTTTGACATGATCCTCTGCGGTCGCGAGGCACCCGGCGAAGCCGACGCGATGAGCTTTGCCATCACGCCGCAGCACGACCCCAGAATCATCGAGGTACGCGACCGCATCGCCGGCCGGGCTCGCCGACCACGTGCAGGGCGAGCACGCCGCCGCGACGACCACCAGCAACCCGCGCCACATATCCCTCGAGCATAGGCTGTGGCAGCCTCGCTGGGTGGGCTCGCCACGCACCGAGATCGCGGCCCGACGACGAACCCGCGGGTTCACGGCGACGCTGATCGTGGCGCTCGGCGTCGCGAGCGCGATGCCCGCATCAGCGAATGGCCGCGCGCCTCTCGCGACCGGCATCACGTTCGGGCCACGCGATACCTCGTCGATCTACGCGCGTACGACGTTCGGCGTCCTGGTCAGCCACGACGATGGTTGCTCGTTTCGCTGGGTCTGCGAGCGCGCGCTCGGCTACGCCGGGGACTTCGATCCGAAGCTCGCGGTGAGTCCCGACGGCACGCTATTCGCGGCGACCTACAGCGGGCTGCGCGTCAGCCGTGACGATGGCTGCACGTGGACCGAGGCGACCGCCGAGTTGCCGGCGCGCGCGCCCGGGCGAATCGCCGGGATCTGGATCGACGCGATCGACATCGCCGCGACCGGCGAGATCTGGATCGCGACCGCGGAGAGCGCGGCGCCGAACAACGTCTATCGGTCGACCGACAATGGCGTCACGTTCGAGCCGCAGAATCTGCAGTCGCCGACGGTGTGGTGGAAGAGCGTGCGAGTCGCGCCGTCGCATGCGCGGCGGATCTACGTCACCGGCTACCAGGTCGCGGGCACGCCGAGCGCGTGGCTGCAGCGCAGCGACGATGCGGGGGCGACGTGGACCGAGCGCCCGCTCGCGGCGGCGATGCAGCTTGGCGCGACGCCGATCGTCGTCGTCAGCGCGATCGATCCAGCGGACCCCGACACGCTGTTCGTGACGTCGATCGGCGCGCTGCCTCCCGGCGGTGATCGGCTCTATCGGTCGACAGATGGCGGCGCGACGTTCGTGCAGGTTTTCGAGACCACCGCGCGGATCCGCGACGTCGTCCATGCGGCCGATCGCAGCGTGTACATCGCGACATCGGGCAACGGGACGCACCGCTCGATCGACGGTGGCGAGACCTTTCAGCCGGCCGTCGGAGCGTCCGGTCTCGGCTGCCTCGCGCAGCGTGCGGACGGTACGCTGATGGGCTGCGACGCGAACCGCGCGCCTGACGGTGGAGCGTCTGCCGCGACCCTCGGTCGGGCGATTTCGCGCTCGAGTGACGGAGCGAGCTGGCGGCCTGCGCTCGCGTTTGGCGAGGTCGTAGGGCCGCTCGCGTGTGGGCCCGGCACGACCGTGCATGATATCTGCGCGCCGATGTGGCCCGCGCTGCGTGGCGTGCTCGGCACGACCGCGCCGGCGAAGCAGTGCCCCCTCCCTCCCCCGCGTCCCCGGCGAGCGCCGACGCCACCGCGCACGGCGAAGCGCGATGCCGGCGGCTGCTGCGAGACCGGGTCACAGCGCGGCGCGAGCGGGGCCGTGGTGCTCGCGATCGTGCTTGGCGGCGTGCTGCGGCGGCGCCGGCTCGCGGCGCGCGCTGGTTAGTGGCGCGACGCGCTGCGG
>JACCTC010000460.1 GCA_013812655.1 Deltaproteobacteria bacterium
CCCGAGCCACTCGCCGCGACGCTGCGCGAGCTCGCCGCGGAGCCGTGCGCGCGGCTGCTCCGCCGCATCGAGATCCGCGCGAACGAGCTCGACGGCGAGGGCAACCTAGAGCCGGTGATCGCCGAGCTCGCTCGCCTCGCACCGGCGTTTCCGCGGCTGACCGAGCTCGCGGTGCGCGAGGATTGCGTGCCGTACCGCTGGATCGACACCGGCGTGATGCCGATCCGGATCGGCGATGTCACGCCGCTCTACGCGAGCTATCCGCTCCTCGAGCTTCTCGAGCTTGGCGGCAAGGAGTACACGCTCGGTGCGCTCGAGCTACCCGCGCTCCGCCGGCTCGCCCTCCACGACTTCGGTCCGCGCGACATCGCGTCGCTCGCGGTCGCGCCGCTGCCGGTCCTCGAGGATCTCGAGCTCGCCTTCACGTACGGCCTCACGATCGATCGCATCGATGACGTGTTCCGGCCGCTGCTCGACCGCACGCTGCCGACGCTCGGTCGCATCGCGATCGTCGTCCAGCTCCGGCAGCTCATGCAGTTCCTCGTGCGCGCCGTGCCGGCCTCGAACCTCGCGCGCCATCTTCGCGTCCTCGCGTTCCGGCGGTACATCCTCGACGACGATAGCGTGGGCGCGCTCGTGCAGTGGGCGCCCCGGCTTCGCGCGCTCGCACGCCTCGAGATCGAAGGCAGCGGGCTCTCGACGCGCCAGCGCCGCGCGCTCGAGCAGGCACTCGGCCCGGTCCTCGCGGTGATCGGCGGCGGGCCGCCCGGTGCCCCGAGCCCGGGCGGTCGTCGATGAGCGATGCCGACACCGCCGATTACTGCGCCTGGGGCCGCGGCCCGATTGCCTTGACGTGCCTACATCATGGAGCCATCATGTAGGCATGACAACGAAGGCACGACAATACACGATTCGGAACGTGCCCTCGTCGGTCGACCGCGCATTGCGCCGCAAGGCAGCAGAGCGACGTGTGAGCCTGAATACGCTCGTGTTGCGCGTGCTGGAGGCGGAGGTCGGCGGCGTGGGCGAACCTCCGTTACGACACGACCTCGACGGGTTCTTCGGAAGCTGGATCCGCGATCCCGCGGTGGATCGTGCGCTTGCTGAAGGGCGGCGCGTAGATCCCCGAGACTGGGACTGACATGAAGCTCGCGCTCGATACGAACGCGTACAGGCTCGTGATGGAAGGCAACGACGATGCAGTCAACCTCGTCCGAGCAGCTGAGATCGTCTTGATGCCAGTCCCGGTGATCGCGGAGCTACGCTACGGCTTCCTTCGAGGGACCAAGGGCCGAAGGAACGAGGCCTTTCTCGTGAGATTTCTGGACCAGCCCAGAGTAGAGGTGCTGCTCTGCGATGAAGTCACGACACATCACTACGCTCTACTCAAGGATCAGTTGAAGCGGCAGGGTACGCCGATCCCGATCAACGACGTCTGGATCGCCGCGCTGGTCGTTCAGCACGCTGCAGTGCTGCTGACGCGGGATTGTGATTTCGACCACCTCCCGCAGTTGCCACGGGCCTGAGCTACGCATCACGGTCTGCGGGTCGTCCCACCGAAATGCGAAACGACGGTGAGGTAAGGTGTGCGCGTGATGCGCGAACCCGACGTGACCGTGGTCGGCGGCGGCATGGCCGGCAGCGAGGCCGCCTGGCAGCTCGCCGAGGCCGGCCTCCACGTCGCGCTCGTCGAGATGAAGCCGTCCGCGATGTCGCCGGCGCATCAGTCGCCGCTGCTCGGGGAGCTCGTGTGCTCGAACTCGCTGCGCAGCGATGATCCCGTCGCGCCCGCCGGGCTCCTCAAGCAGGAGCTGCGCAAGTGCGGGTCGATGGTGATCGCGTGCGCCGATCAGCACCGCGTGCCGGCAGGGCAGGCGCTCGCCGTCGAGCGTTTCGGATTCGCCCGCGCGATCACCTTGCGGCTGGCGCTCCACCCGCGGATCCGCATCGAGCGCCGTCGCCTCGAGGAGCTACCGGCGGGCCCGGTGATCGTCGCGACCGGGCCATTGACCGAGGGCGCGCTCGCCGACGTGATCCGCAACGAGCTCGGCGGCGATCGCATGTACTTCTACGACGCGATCGCACCGATCGTCGCCGCCGACTCGATCGACTGGGACTTCGCCTTCAAGGCCTCGCGCTGGGGCCGCGACAGCCCCGTCGACGCGGTCGCCAAGCCGGCCGATTCGCAGGTCACCGCGGTCGAGATCGACCCGCAGGCCACCGCGTCGCGGAACCATCCGGCGGATCCGCAGGCCACCGAAGCAGAGATAGAAACTGCCGACGCCGCAGCCGGCGGCGACGTCGGCGTCGGCGACTACGTCAACTGTCCGCTCAACAAGGCCGAGTACGAGGCGTTCATCGAGGCGGTCAACGCGGGACGCAAGGTACTGCCGCACGACTTCGAGGAGCCCAAGTACTTCGAGAGCTGCATGCCGATCGAGGTGATGGCCGAGCGTGGTCCGCAGACCTTGCGATTCGGACCGATGCGGCCGATCGGCCTCCGCGATCCGCGCACCGGCTATCGGCCATGGGCCGTCGTCCAGCTGCGGCCCGAGAACAAGTACCTCACCGCGTACAACCTCGTCGGCTTTCAGACCCGGCTCGCGTATCCCGAGCAGCAGCGGATCTTCGCGCTGATCCCCGCGCTCCGCAAAGCGGAGTTCCTGCGCTTCGGATCGATCCACCGCAACACGTACATCGATGCGCCGGCGCGCCTCGGTCCCGGCTTCGAGCTGCGCTCGCGCCCGAGCGTGCGGTTCGCAGGCCTCCTCACCGGCGTCGAGGGCTACATCGAGTCCTGCGCGATGGGGCTCGTCGTCGCGTGGATGCTCGCGAGCGAGCTCACCGGCCGCACCGCGCCGCCGCCGCCGCCGACCACGATGCTCGGTGGGCTCTATCACCACGTGACCGCGCCGCGCGAGGGCAACTACAAGTACGGCCCGACCAACGTCAACTACGGCCTGCTGCCGCCGCTCGACGGCGTCCGCAAGGACAACCGCAAGCCGCGGATGGCCGAGCGTGCGCGCGCGGATCTCGAGAGCTGGCTCGCGTCCGTGAGCGTCTGCGCGTCCCGCGACACGCACGCTCGATAGCTCCCGTCACGCCGGCCATTGACTTCGTTCGCCACGCGATAGCGGCTCTGGCACGCATGGCGGTATGAAGCGGCATGTATCGAATCGCTGCACTGGTCAAACCGATCACACTCTCGTTCGTTCTCATCATCTCGGCTGCGGCTTGCAAGAGCGAAGCGGAGAAGGCCTGCCTCGATGGATCCACGAAGGACACCCACATCTTGAGCTCCTGCGGTGAAGCGTGTGACTCGGGCAATGAGGCTGCTTGCAAGCGCCAGAACGAGCTCGGCCTGCAACGCTGCATGACGGATAAAGACGCCTCGGCATGTCAGCGCATGTGCCTGTACAGCAAGAGCTCCGGGAAGGAGCTGTTCTGCAAGGAGTACGAGACCATCACCGGGAAGAGTGCAGACGGGTTCGGCGAGGTGAAGCCGGCGGCGACTGCGACGGCCCCCGCGGCCGCGCCGGCGACGCCGCCCCCGACGCCGGTCAACATGACAGCCGAGGAGCTCAATCCGACGTGCGCGAAAATCTTCAACGCGGAGCTGATTGCCAGGACCCATGGCGCGACGGAAGTGAAGGACAACACGCCCAAGCCGGGCCGACTGGCGATCTGCGAATTTCGCAAGGGCGAGGAGGTCCTTGGCAGCGTGACGCTTGCATGTAACCCAGATCTCGACGTGACCGCGATCGAGCGAGAGCGCGCGGCGATGACCAAGGCCAAGGATCTGACGCCGATGGTGGGACGCGGCGGGTACCGGCTCTCGAACAACTTTGTCTTCAACGATGACGAGACGCCGTGCCGTTTGATGGTCAACTGGATGACCCTGCCTGCCGACGACGTGTGGCCCGATTCACTGCGAGCGATCGTCGCCGCGATCAACCCAGCGACGCTCAAGTAGTTCCCGAGCCGTCCGTGCCGGCCTCGCCGAAGGCGAAGGCCACGAAGCAGGCCGTGCTGCAGCTCCTGACGTGGCTGCGTCGCGCCGAGAGGCCGCGCGCAAAGCGTCCGCGCCGCGTCGCCTGATCCCTCGCGACCACGGTGGTAGGGTCGCTTCGTGAAGCGACTCCTCGGCAAGTTCGCGATCGTCACCGGAGGCTCGAGCGGGATCGGCGCGGCGTGCGCGCAGGCGCTCGCGACCGAGGGTGCGGCGGTCGTCGCGTGCGGCCGGCGGTTCGAAGACGGCCCGGCCGCGCATCCGGCGATCGGCCAGGTCGTGCAAGCCCGGCTCGACGTCACCGACGAGGCCGCGGTGCGCCAGCGGTTCGACGAGCTCCCCGAGGTCGATATCGTCGTGTGCTCGGCGGGCACCGGCACGTTCGGCCCGATCGCGAACTGCTCGGCACAGGCGATCCGCGAGATGCTCGATGTTCACATCGTCGGCACGCTGCTGTGCGCGCGCGAGGCGATGCGGCGGATGATGCCGCGCAAACGCGGACACATCGTGGTGATCAACTCGCACGTCGCGCATCGCGCGTTCACCGACTGCGGCGGTTACACGGCGGCGAAGGCCGGCCAGCTCGGCCTCGTGCGCGTGCTCGCCGAGGAAGCGCGGCCCTACGACATCCGGGTCACCGCGATCCTGCCGGGCGCGACCGACACGCCGATCTGGGATGACCGTCCGGGCTTCGATCGCGCGAAGATGATGAAGCCCGAGGACGTCGCGGGGTTCCTCGTCGCGATCGTCGCGCGACCCGGGATCTCGGTCGAGGAAGTGACCGTCACGCCGCCGGCCGGCGCGCTCTGAGCCCGAATGGAGCGAGCCAGCGGACGCTGGCAAGCGTGGTCAACGCGCGAGCGCGGGCGCGGTCAGCACGGGTGCGTCACACGGGGTCGCGTGGGGCTCGGCGAACCGGCGATCGTGGCGTCCGAACCAGGTGACCTCGCAGGCGGCGGTCGTGCGCAGTGCGCTGTCGATCCGCCCGAGCAGGAGCCGCGTCTGATCGCCGAGGTAGACGCCGGTCCACGCTCGCGTGAGCTCGACGGTACAGGTCGTCGCGTCGCGGCGCGCGAGCCGCACGATGTCGATGCCGGCCGCGTCGGCGGTGGCGGACGTGCGGATCGCGTCGCTCGTGATCTCGAGCATGCCCTCGACGTCGCGCGCGAGCTCGGCGGCGATCGCGAGCAGCACGTCATCCGGCGGCTCCGGCGCGAGCCAGGTGAACCGCGCGACCGTGCGGATCCCGTCGGGGTCGGCGACCGCGTACTGCGCGTGCTGGCCGTACCAGTAGCGGGCCACCAGCTTGCGGGCCATCGCCATCGTGGCGCCGGCGGCGAGCGCGGGGAGAAACCAGGGCACGGTCAAGCGTAGCGCCTGCCGCGGGCCGTGGCGAAAACTCGCGCACGTGGCCCGGGAGGCCGATCCTCGGGGGATGGATTGGGACACGGCGATCGCGGCGTTCACGCGCTACCTCGAGGTCGAGCGTGCGTACTCGCCGCGCACCGTCGAGGTCTACACGCGTGACGTCACGGCGCTCCGCGAGCACCTTCGGGCGAAGCGCGATCGCGACATTCCACTCGCGCGGCTCTCCGCGATCGACGTCCGCAGCCAGCTCGCCGCGCTGTTCGGCGTCAACGGTCCGGCGACGATCGGCCGCAAGCTGTCGAGCGTCCGCGCGTTCTGCGTGTTCCTCGTCAAGCGCGGCGAGATCGCGGGCAACCCGGCGGCGGCGGTGCGAGGACCCAAGAAGCGCCGCGGGCTGCCGCGCGCGCTCGACGTCGACGACGCGTTCCGGCTCGTCGAGGCGCCGACGTCGACCGGCCGCACCAGCCACCGCCGGCTGTCGGCGACCGAGGAAGCGCGGCATGCCCTGTTGCGGCTGCGCGACGCGGCGTTGCTCGAGCTCCTCTACGGCACCGGGCTCCGCGTCTCCGAGGCCTGCGCGCTCGATCTCTCGGACATCGATCGCGATCGCTACGACACGCCGATGCTGATGGTCCGCCACGGCAAGGGCGACAAGGCACGCCAGGTCCCGGTCGGTGGCGCCGCCGATCGCGCACTCGCGGTCTACCTGCCGGCACGGCGGTCGCTCGGCGCCCGCAGCGGCGATGCCGACGCGCTGTTCGTCAATGCGAGCGGCGAGCGGCTCACCCCGCGGTCGGTGCAGCGCATGGTCAAGCGGTGGACGATCGCCGGCGGCGTGCACGCGGCGGCGACCCCTCACGCGCTGCGGCACTCGTTCGCGACGCACCTCCTCGACGAGGGCGTGGACCTCCGCGCGATCCAGGAGCTGCTCGGTCACGCCTCGCTGTCGTCGACCCAGATCTACACCAAGGTCTCGCTCGACCACCTGATGAAGGTCTACGACGGGGCGCACCCGCGGGCCCGCAAGGGCCGAGACTGAGGCGAACGATCGATTTCTGTCCGCGCGCAGCGCCGATGGAAATCACCTCACGCCGAAGGAACCCGTTCACGGGCTGAGCCGTGCTACGAACCGGGCGTGAAGATTCGCTCGACGACGATCCTCTCGGTCCGGCGCGGAAACACCGTCGTCGTCGCCGGTGACGGTCAGGTCACGCTTGGGAACACGGTCGTCAAGGGCGGCGCCCGCAAGGTGCGGCGGCTCGGCGAGGGCCGCGCGATTGGCGGGTTCGCGGGCTCGGCGGCCGACGGCATGGCGCTGTTCGAGCGGCTCGACGACAAGCTCCGCGAGCAGCGCAGCCCGCTGCGGCGCGCGGCCGTGGAGCTCGCGAAGGAGTGGCGCACCGATCGCGCACTGCGCCGGCTCGAGGCGATGCTCGTGGTCGCCGACGCCGAGGCGACGTTCATCCTCTCGGGCACTGGCGACGTGATCGAGCCCGACGACGGCGTCTGTGCGATCGGCTCGGGTGGCAGCTACGCGCTATCTGCGGCGCGCGCGCTGCTGCGGCACACCGAGCTCCCCGCACGCGCGATCGTCGAGACCGCGATGGGGATCGCCTCCGAGGTCTGCATCTACACGAACGCGAACCTGACGATCGAGGAGCTCGCTTCCACGGCGGGCGGGCCGGCCGCCATTGCGGCGGGAACGGAGCGCGCGAAGTGAACGACTTGTCGAGCAACGCGTTGACCCCGGGCAAGATCGTCGAGGAGCTCGATCGCTACGTCGTCGGCCAGCGCGACGCCAAGCGCGCGGTCGCGGTCGCGCTGCGCAACCGGTGGCGACGCCAGCAAGTCGAGGGCGATCTGCGCGACGAGATCGCGCCGAAGAACATCATCATGATCGGGCCGACCGGCGTCGGCAAGACCGAGATCGCCCGGCGACTTGCCCGGCTCGCACGCGCGCCGTTCCTCAAGGTCGAGGCCAGCAAGTTCACCGAGGTCGGCTACGTCGGCCGCGATGTCGACTCGATCGTCCGCGATCTCGTCGAGGTCGCGGTCAAGCTCGTGCGCGACGAGGAGGCTGCGAAGGTCCGGCCGCGTGCGAAGGAGTTCGCCGAGGAGCGGATGCTCGATCTGCTGCTGCCCCGTGGCGGCGGGCGTGGGTTCGCCGAGCGGCCCGGCGAGCTCGCGGCGGCGACGCCCGATCCGACGCGCGAGAAGCTGCGCGCGATGCTGCGCGATGGCCGGCTCGACGACCGTGAGGTCGAGGTCGAGCTCGCCGACGACTCGAATCCCTTGATGAGCGTGCTCGGCGGCCAGCCGGGCATCGACGAGAGCGCGCTCTCGGGCCTCAAGGACATGTTCGGCCAGCTCGGCCGCAAGCTGAAGCGCCAGAAGCTCAAGGTCCCGCAGGCGTGGCGCGCGCTGACCGAGGTCGAGGTCGAGAAGCTGATCGATCACGACGCCGCGAGCCGCGAGGCGGTGAGCCGCGCCGAGAACGCCGGCATCGTGTTCATCGACGAGATCGACAAGATCGCGACGTCGCGCGAGCGCCACGGCGGCGACGTGTCACGCGAGGGCGTCCAGCGCGATCTGCTGCCGATCGTCGAGGGCTCGACGGTGACGACCAAGTACGGCCCGGTCCGCACCGATCACGTGCTGTTCATCGCGGCCGGCGCGTTCCACATGAGCAAGCCGAGCGACCTGATCCCCGAGATGCAGGGCCGGTTCCCGATCCGCGTCGAGCTGACGCCCCTGGTCGCCGAGGACTTCGTCCGCATCCTCACCGAGCCGCAGAACGCGCTGACCCGCCAGTACGCCGCGCTGCTTGCCACCGAGGGCGTCACGATCGAGTGGACCGACGAGGCGATCAAGGAGCTCGCGGAGATCGCCGCCGAGGTCAACCGCAAGACGCACGACATCGGCGCCCGCCGGCTGCACACCGTGCTCGAGCGCCTGCTCGACGATCTGCTCTACAACGCGCCCGACATCGGCACGCAGACCATCCCGATCACGCAGGCCTACGTCCGCGAGCGCCTCGGCGCCCTCGTCGCCGACGAAGATCTCACACGGTTTATTCTGTAACCCGGCTCTATCCGCGCCGGTACCGCATGGGTCGCGGGCCGCCGGTCAGCACGACTGCGCGAGCGGTGGTAAACCCGACCCGTGCCGACCCAAGCCGAGCTGCTCGCGATCGCCGACCAGGTCCTCGTCAAGAACTACCGCCAGCAGCCGATCGTGCTCGAGCGCGGCCGCGCCTGCGAGGTCTGGGATCGCGGCGGTACGCGTTACCTCGACATGACCGCCGGGATCGCGGTCTGCGGACTCGGTCACGCCCACGCGGCGTTCACCGCGCGCGTCACCGAGCAGCTGCTCCGGCTCGTTCACGTCTCGAACCTCTACTTCAACGACCAGCAGATCCTCGCCGCCCAGGCGATCGTCGAGCGGTCGTTCGCCGATCGCGTGTTCTTCTGCAACTCGGGCGCCGAGGCGAACGAGGGCGCGCTCAAGCTCGCACGGCGCTACCAGCACGTGATCGCCGAGTCGCCGCACCGCACCACGATCATCTCGACGCACGGCAGCTTCCACGGCCGATCGGTGGCGACCGTGTCGATCACCGGGCAGCCGAAGTATCGCGACGGCTTCGGGCCGCTGTTCGGACCGGTCGAGTTCATCAACTACGGCGATCTCGAGGCAGCCGAGCAGCTACTGCGACCGATGACGGCGTGCGCGATCATCGTCGAGCCGATCCAGGCAGAGGGCGGCATCATCGTCGCGCCGCCGGGCTACCTCGCCGGGCTCCGCAAGGTCTGCGACGAGACCGGCACGCTGCTGATCTTCGACGAGGTGCAGACCGGGATCGGCCGCACCGGCCGGTGGTTCGGGCACCAGCACGATGACGTCGAGCCCGACGTGATGACGCTCGCGAAGGGCCTCGGCGGCGGCGTGCCGATCGGCGCGGTCGCGTGCAGCGAGAAGGCAGCGCGCGGGCTCGCGGCGCAGCCGGGCGGGGCGGTTCCTCACGCCTCGACGTTCGGCGGCAACGCACTCGCGTGCGCCGCGGCCAACGCGGTCTTCGAGATCATCGAGCGCGAAGGCCTGATCGAACGCGTCAACCAGGCCGGCCAGTACCTCGCGACCCAGCTCGCGGAGCTGATCGCCGAGTTCCCCGGTCATGCGACCGAGATCCGCGGGCGAGGCCTGCTGCGCGGTCTCGTCGTGTCCGGCAGCCCGGTGCAGGTCGTCGCGCGCTGCCGCGAGAAGGGCGTGCTGCTCTCGGTGGCCGGCGACAAGGTGGTGCGGTTCGCGCCGCCCTACATCGTCGAGCGTTCCGAGATCGACGAGGCGGTCGGCGTCCTGCGGGCCGTCCTCGCCGAGGGGGTTGGCAAGTGACCGCCGCGCGGCCTCGCGGCTTCCTGACGCTCGCCGACATCGCGGCCTCGGACTGGCCCGCGGTGTGGGATCGCTGCGCGCAGCTCGAGGACGATCGCAAGTCCGGCAAGCTCGCGACGACGCTCGCCGGCAAGACGATCGCGCTCGTGTTCGAGAAGGCCTCGACGCGCACGCGCGTGTCGTTCGAGGTCGCCGCCTACGAGCTCGGCGGCAACTCGGTGCTGATCACCTCGGAGGGCAGCCAGATCGCGCGCGGCGAGCCCGCCGAGGATACGGCGCGCGTGCTCAGCTCGTACTGCCACGCGATCGTGATCCGCACGTTCGGCCAGGAGCGGGTCGCGACGTTCGCGAAGGCCGCCTCGGTACCGGTCGTCAACGGGCTCTCCGACCAGCACCATCCGTGTCAGGTCGCGACCGATCTCTACACCGTGCGGCAGCACTTCGGCCGCATCGACGGCCTGCGCTACGCGTGGATCGGCGACGGCAACAACATGGCGCAGTCGTGGCTCGAGGCCGCCGGGATGTTCGGGCTCGACCTCGTGCTCGCGTGCCCCGAGGGCTTCGCGCCCGATCCGCAGCTCGTCAAGGCGGCGCGCACCGCGCAGCAGCAGCTCGGCAAGGGCTCGATCGAGCTGACGACGGATCCCGCGGCAGCCGCGGCCGGAGCGCACGTCATGTCGACCGACGTCTGGGCCTCGATGGGGCAGGAGAGCGAGGCCGCGCGGCGGCGGATCGCGTTCAAGGATTTCCGGATCGACGGCGCGCTGGTCGACCGCGGCGACGGCAAGGCGATCGTGCTGCACTGCCTGCCGGCGCACCGCGGTGAGGAGATCACCGGCGACGTGCTCGATGGCCCACGCTCCCTCGCCTGGGTGCAGGCCGCGAACCGGCTCCACATCGCCAAGGCAGTCCTCGAGCGTGTGTTTCAGTGAGCTCGTCGGCGCGGACGCGGCCAGACCATCGCGCGGGGCGTGATAGAGTTTTCGTGTGAGCACGGCGCCGGCCGAGATCGCCGGGATTGGATCGACGCAACAGCGATTGCGGGTCAGTCCCGGTTTCGATCCTCTGAAGGCGGCCGTCGGACCCGAAGAGTACTTCGTGCTCTCGCGGATCGATGGCTCTCAGACGCTGCGCGAGATCCTGTTCGCGACTGGCCTGCCGATGGACCGCGCGGTCCAGATCGTCGTGCGGCTACGCACTCTCGGCGCGCTCCTGTTGCCCGGCGAGACGGTCGCGCCCGCGATGCCGCCACCACCCGCGGCGAAGCCGGTGATCACGGGCCGGGTCGCGACATCCCCGGGTGTCGTCCCGTCCGCAGAAATTCGCGCTCCTGCCGCCGGCAAGCGCCCGGCCGCTACCGGGTTTGCCGAGCCGCAGCCCAAGGTCGCGGCGCAGCCCCACGATCTGCGGCTGCCGAACCCGACGCAGGACGAGCTCGCCGCGCTCGCCGAGGACAACGCGCTTGCCGACAACGAACGCCGGCGGATCCTCGCGATGCAGCGGCTGGTCGCCGATCCACATGCCTTGCTCGGGGTGCCGCAGGGCGCCGATCCGAAGATGCTCAAGCGGGCCTACTTCCAGCTCTCGAAGCTGATCCATCCCGATCGCCACTACGGCAAGAAGCTCGGCTCGTTCGCGTCGCGGCTGCCGCTCGTGTTCGAGGCGACGAGCCGGGCCTACGCGAAGCTGACCGGTAACGACCGGCCACGCGGCAGCGGCGGCAACGACGCCGCGAGCGAGCCAACCCAGCAGCCCCAGACCCCGCAGGAGTACGCGGCCGAGCTCTACGAGCGCGCCTGCCAGCTCGAGGTCGGCGGCGATGCGCTCGGCGCGATGAAGCTGTTCGCGGCTGCGGTGCGGGTCGCCCCGCAGATCCGCTACCTGCGGCGCGCCGCGAGCTGCGCGCTCGCCGCCGATCAGCCCAAGACCGCGCTCGAGTACGCGAAGAAGGCGCATGTGCTGGCGCCGAACGATCCCTCCTCCGCGCGCCTGCTCGCCGCGTCGTTTCGCGCCGCCGGCAAGCTCAACGACGCCGAGGAGGTCCTGGTGATGGCGATGGCGCTCAAGAGCGAGAACGACGTGCTGACGGCCGAGCTCAGAAATGACCTGGCCGAGGTCCGCCGCCAGCTCGATCAGACCTGACCGGGATTTCCTTGTTTTTGGGTTGCCCGATCGCTGGCGATCTGCGCGTAAACGAGGGGAAAATGACGCGCGATGGCCACTGAAAAGGTGATCGGGATCGACCTCGGAACCACGAACTCGTGTGTGGGGATCGTGGAGGACGGCACGCCGTCGGTCATCCCGAACCGAGGTGGCTACAAGACCACGCCCTCGATGGTCGCGATCGCCGAGAACGGCAAGCGGCTGGTCGGTCACATCGCGAAGCGACAGGCGATCACGAACGCCGAGAACACGGTCTACGCCGCGAAGCGCCTGATCGGCCGCAAGTGGGGCTCGGCCGCGGTGCGCAGCTCGCTCGAGATCATGCCGTACCGTATCGTCGAGGGTCCGCACGACGACGTCCGGATCATGCTCCGTGACCAGGTGTTCAGCGTCCCCGAGGTCTCGGCGTACATCCTCCAGGAGATGAAGCTGATCTCCGAGGAGTACCTCGGCGAAGAGGTCCAGAAGGCCGTGATCACGGTGCCGGCGTACTTCAACGACGGCCAGCGCCAGGCGACCAAGGACGCCGGCCGGATCGCAGGCCTCGACGTCATCCGGATCATCAACGAGCCGACCGCGGCCGCGCTCGCCTACGGTTTCGGGCGCAACATCGAGCGCAAGGTCGCGGTCTACGATCTCGGCGGCGGCACGTTCGACATCTCGATCCTCGAGATCGGCAACGGCGTGTTCGAGGTCATCTCGACGGCCGGTGACACGTTCCTCGGCGGCGAGGACTTCGACCGCCGGATCATCGACTGGCTCGTGTTCGGCTTCGAGAAGCAGCACGGCATCGATCTCCGCAAGGACAAGATGGCGCTCCAGCGCCTCAAGGACGTCGCCGAGAAGGCGAAGTGCGAGCTCTCCAGCACGAAGGAGACCGAGATCAACCTGCCGTTCATCATCTCGACCGGGCGCAACGAGGCGCTGCACCTGCAGGTGATGCTGACGCGCGACAAGCTCGAGGAGCTGACCGGTGATCTGATCGATCGCACCGTCGAGATCTGCGCGCGCACCCTCGAGGAAGCCGAGATCCAGAAGAACCAGATCGAGGACGTGATCCTCGTCGGTGGCATGACGCGCATGCCACGCGTGCAGTCCGCGGTCGCCGAGTTCTTCGGCCTCGAGCCGTGCAAGGGCGTCCATCCCGACGAGGTCGTCGCACTCGGCGCCGCGATCCAGGGTGCCGCGCTCACCGACGAGAAGAGCGACATCCTGCTCCTCGACGTCACGCCGCACTCGCTCGGCATCATGATCGTCGGTGGTTACTTCCACAAACTGATCGAGCAGAACACGACGGTTCCGACCTCGGAGCAGCACGTGTTCACGACCGTCAAGGACAACCAGACGTCGGTGAAGATCCTCGTGCTCCAGGGCGAGAGCGATCGCGCCGAGGAGAACGAGCTGCTCGGCGAGTTCGTGCTGACCGGTCTGCGGCGGGCGCCGCGCGGTGAGGTCGAGATCGAGGTGATGTTCCACATCAGCGCCGACGGCATCGTGTCCGTGAAAGCGCGCGATCTCGAGACTGGCCTCGAGCAGTCGATCACGGTGACCGCGACCTCGGGTCTGACCGAGGACGAGATCAAGAAGATGGTCGACGCGAACAAGGACTACATGGTCGAGGTTCGCTCCGGCCAGGAGTTCGACAAGGCGCGCCACGCCGCCGAGAAGGCGCTCGAGGAGATCGAGGCGCTGTTCCCGCAGGTCACCGACATCATCGCGGGCTCTGACTTCGGACAGGACGCCGTGAAGAAGGCGCGCGCGGTCGTCGATCGCACGCGGACGTCGATCGCCGCGAAGGACCTGACGACGCTCACCGAGGCCACCGAGGCGCTCAATCGGACTCTCAACATGTTCCGGGGCGTGGTGTCGAAGACGCGCGGATGACAATGGCGCGCGAACTGCCGGAGATCGACCGCCTGATCGAGGAAGGTCTGACGCTGTACGGTCAGGGCGACCTCGAGGGAGCGCTACAAGTCTGGGAGAACGCGCTCGCGATCGATCCCGCCAACTCGCAGGCGACCAGCTACGTCGAGTACGTCCGCTCGAACTTCGAGCTGCTGACCAAGGAGGTCAACGGCGAGGGCGAAAGCGGCAGCGTTGAACCGCCGAACGAGAACGTCCCGTTCGGGATCACCGAGGACGAGTTCGAGTACCTGATCGAGATCCAGCCCGGCGAGCTCAAGCCGAGCATGCCGACGGTCGCGGCGCCTCTGTTCATGGAACCCCTCGATGAGGGCTGGTCCATCGAGGACGAGACGCACCAGTACGGCGCGGCGCCGCCGGTCACCGAGGAGTCCGGCGCGCACACGCTCGATCAGGAGATGGGGCGAGCAACTGGCGAGGTCATGCTCGAGCTCGAGGCGGACGAGCCGCCGAGCTCCGGAGATCCTGCGGACGACTCGATCACCGAGCCACCACCGCCGGAGCTCGCCGACGCCGGCATGTCGTTCGACGATGCGACCCGCGAGTACGACAGCAAGACCCGGTCGCCAGCGACTCCCCCTGGGACCGCGTCTCCCGCCGAGATGCCGGTTAGCGACGGGGCCAGCACGGAGTTCGGGCCCGAGACCACACCTGGCTTCGATCGCGCGAGCGACTTCCAGACCCCGACTGGCTTCGGATCCGCAGCGACCGGGCTGCGCCGCCGCGAGCTTGGCTTCGTGCAACCTAGCCGCGCACCTGCAGCCGGGCCGGCACCGGAGCCGCCACCCCGGCCGCTGGCTGGCCCTCCCGCGATCGATCTCGGCTTGCCAGACCCGAACGGCGCGCGGCCCGAGCTCGACCTCGACGAGCCAACCACGCAGCGTCCCTCGATGTTCGACGATGAAAGCACGGCGTCCGGGGCTCCGATCCAGCTCCACCACAAGAGCCTGACGACCACCCAGGACTTCCCGGTCGCGAACCGCGCACCCGCAGAGGTCCAGGCGAGCCGCGTCGCATCCACCGACTTCGATCAGCAGACGATGGAGCGCGCACCCGCGCTGCGTATCGACCCGGTGGTCTCCGCTCCGACGCGCGACTTCGGGCTGCGCGAGGATTCCCAGCGTGGGCGCCAGGCGGTCGAGGTCGAGGTCGAGGTTGACGAGAAGACGAACACGCAGGGCATGACCTTCGATCCGATCGACGCGAGCAGCGCGCAGATCCTGGAGGAGATCGACCACGGCGCGCCCGAGGACGAGGGCCACGAGGAGTGCACGCGGCGGCGGATCACCGCGCTGTTCGACAAGGCTTCGGCCTGGAATGCGGCCGGCGAGCACGATCGCGCAGTGACCGCCGTCGATCTCGCACTCTCCGAGGATCCGAACAGCACGCTCGCGCAGAAGCTGATCCACCGCAACCGCGACATGATCATGGCGGTGTTCCAGACCTTCCTCGGCGATCTGCAGCGCCAGCCGCAGCTTGCACGCCCGCTGCACGAGCTGGCCTCGGCTCCGATCAGCCCCCGCGCGGCCTTTCTGCTCTCGCGGATCGACGGCCAGGTCTCGATCGACGAGATCCTCGACATCTGCGGCATGCCTCGCCTCGAGGCCTTCCGCTATCTGTGCCAGCTCCAGCTGCGTGGGATCCTGCGCTAGCCGATGCTCGTCACCCGCGTCACCAACGCGATCGCGGCACGTGCGCCGGTGGGTGCGGCGCAGCTCCGCGTCGTCGACGGCCCCGATCGGGGCACCGCGATCGACCTGCCGCCGATCGGCGTGGTGATCGGCTCGGAGCGCACCTGCGATGTCGTGCTGACCGATGCGTTCGTGTCGCGCCGTCACTGCTCGATCGCGCCGCACGCGCAGGGCTTCGCGATCACCGACCTCGGCTCGAAGAACGGCACCGTGATCGACGGCGTCGCGGTCGGCAAGGTCGTCGCGCCCCCGGGTGTCGCGATCCGGATCGGCAAGACGCTGGTGCAATGCATGCCGGCGGACGAGGTCGTCGACATCCCGCCATCGACGAACGATCACTTCGGCGCGCTCTACGGCGGCTCGCTGGCGATGCGGCAGGTGTTCGCGATCCTCGAGCGCGCGAGCAAGTCCGCGGCGCCGATCCTGTTCCTCGGAGAGAGCGGCACCGGCAAGGAGCTCATGGCGCGCGGCGTTCACGACAGCTCTCCGCGCAACAACGCCCCGTTCGTGGTGTTCGACTGTGGCGCCTCGACCGAGAGCCTCATCGAGAGCGATCTGTTCGGCCACCTCAAGGGTGCGTTCACCGGTGCCGCGAGCGATCGCCAGGGTGCATTCGCGGCGGCGCACGGCGGCACGCTGTTCCTCGACGAGATCGGAGACCTCCCGGTCGCGCTCCAGCCCAAGCTGCTCCGCATGCTCGAGGCCGGCGAGGTCGTGCCGGTCGGCGGCCGCAAGAGCGAGCACTACGACGTCCGCATCGTCGCGGCGACCCATCGCGACGTGTTCGGCGAGGTCGCACGCGGCGGCTTCCGCGGCGATCTGTATTACCGGCTCGCGGTCGTCGAGATCCACGTGCCGCCACTACGCGCGCGCATCGGCGATCTCGCGAAGCTAGTCGCGATGTTCCTCGAGCGTGCCGGCGCGAAGGCGCTCGCGGCTCAGGTCGGCGGCGCGGCCCTCGAGCGGCTGCAGCGCTATCACTGGCCGGGCAACGTGCGCGAGCTTCGCAACGTGATCACGCGCGCGGTTGCGCTCGCCGGCCCCGACGACGACTTCCAGTCGCTGCCGTTCGTGCTGCGGCCAACGGTCGCGGCGCCCGAGGCGCAGACCGCGCGCGCTGATCGCCCATTCCACGAGGCCAAGGATGAGCTCGTCGCGCGGTTCGAGCGCGAGTACCTCGCCGACCTCGTGCAGCGCGCCGGCGGCAACCTCTCCGAGGCCGCGCGGATCGCAGGTCTCGAGCGCAAGTTCCTCTACAAGCTCCTCGAGCGGGCCGGGCTGCGCCAGAAGTCGGCGCCCGCCGCTGGCGACAAGCCCGGCGACGACGCCGCCACCGACGACGATTGAACGCGCGGCGTGTTAAGACACGCCATGTCTCGCATCTATCGCTCGCTACCGCCGAAGGGCACGCGTCTTGCCATCGCGTATTCCGGCGGACTCGATACCCGCTGTGCCGTCGCGTGGCTGAGCGAGCAAGGCATGGAGGTCCATGCATACACCGCGGATCTGGCGCAGCCCGACGAGGCGAACTGCGCGGACATCCCGCCGTCCGCGCTCGAGCACGGCGCGCGCCAGGCGCGGCTCCTCGACTGTCGTGACGGCCTGGCGCGCGAGGGCCTCGTCGCGATCCAGTGCGGCGCGTTTCACCTCGCCGTCGGCGGCAAGAAGTACTTCAACACCACGCCGCTCGGCCGCGCGGTCACCACGACCGCGATCGTCCGGGCAATGGTCGATGACGATGTCCACGTGTTCGGCGATGGCTCGACGCACAAGGGCAACGACATCCAGCGGTTCTATCGGTACGGGATCCTGGTCGACCCGACGCTGCGGATCTACAAGCCGTGGCTCGACTCTGCGTTCGTCAAGGCGTTCGGCGGCCGCAAGGAGATGAGCGAGTACCTCGCGCGGATCGGCAAGCCGTACCGGACCGGCGTCGAGAAGGCGTACTCGACGGATGCGAACCTGCTCGGCGCCACCCACGAGGCGAAGGACCTCGAGCGCCTCGATCGCGGGATGCGGATCGTCGAGCCGATCATGGGCGTCGCACACTGGAAGCCGGACGTCGCGGTCGCCGCCGAGGAGATCACGGTCGGTTTCGAGCAGGGCCGACCGACGACGCTCGACGGTCGCCGGTTCGATTCGCTGTACGAGCTGTTCGTCGAGGCAAACCGGATCGGCGGACGCCACGGGCTCGGGATGTCCGACCAGATCGAGAACCGCGTGATCGACGCCAAGAGCCGCGGCATCTACGAGGCACCGGGCATGGCGCTTCTCCATGTCGCGTACGAGCGGCTGCTCTCCGCGATCCACAACGAGAACACCCTCGATCTCTACGCGACGATGGGCCGCCGACTCGGCCGCTTGCTGTACGAGGGCAAGTGGTACGACCCCGAGTGCTGTCTGCTCAAGGATGGCCTGACCCGGTGGGTGGCGCCGAGCATCACCGGCGAGGTCACGCTCGAGCTGCGCCGCGGCGACGACTACACGATCGTAGCGACCCGCGCCGATCACATGGCGTACGGGCCCGACAAGCTGTCGATGGAGCGCGTCGAGGCTCCGGCGTTCACGCCCGAGGATCGGATCGGCGCGCTCGAGCTCCAGAACCTCTCGGTCGGCGACAACCGCGCGCTCCTCTTGCACCACCTCGCGAGCCTGCGCGCGCTCGCGCCAGGCGACGATCCGCTGCAGCGGCTGCTCGGCACCACCGACGCCGCTGACGACTAATTAATTAACCGGTTAGGGCACCGGCGCGGCCGCGCGCATATCAACGCGCGATCTGCTCGCGCTCCTCGCGCAATCGATGGCGACCACCGCACGCGACGACGGCGATTAGAGCGCCTCCAGCATCGCTACGAGCGCGCTCGGATCGTCGCATGCGTCGACGCATGCGCGGATTCGGCCGGCCGCCGACGCCGCCTGCCAGCCCGCAACGCCGCGTTCTTCGAGCGCGAGCAGGCGCTCGTGTGCTCGCGTGATGCTCTCGAGCAACGGCGCATCTTCACACGCGAGGAGCTCGCCGCGGTCGGCGACGCCGCCGGGCTCGAACGGCCCGGGCTTGCCGTAGATCCAGCTGCGCAGCTTCGCGTACGCGGTGTTGTCAGATGGCTGCACGCCGAGGCTCACCTGCTCGCCGCACCACAGCTCGAAATCCGTGAACGTCTTGCTCGACGAGTCACGAATGCCTTCGGAGAGCGTCCGCCGCCAGAGCTCGCGGAGGCCGGCCTGCAACCCAGTGCCTCGTGCATCGACGGTCGGTGGGCTCTCGCGATCGAACGTATCCCCCGCGATGATCTCCCACTCCAGATCGCCGGCGAAGACGCGCACCAGAGCATCATCGCACGCCTTCACGGGCGCGTTACTCGAGGCGCACCCACGGAACGTCTGGTCCATTCACGGGCGCGTGGTGCTCGCGTCGCCCTGCACTCGCCGATTGCACTCGTCGCACCGCGCTCGGCTTCAACATGACAATGTCAGCGCATGAATGCAGGTCGCACCATTTTCCAGCGCTCGATGTCATGCAACGCCTCGCCTGCAAACGGCGACCTCACCCTCATGCGCTAAGCGCGCGTGCGTTCCCGCGGGAACGGGGCGTGAACAAGTCACACGACGTTCCCGCGGGAACGCTCGTTTCCCCGATCGCAAAAAACCTTTCGAGCCGTCGCCGACGCCTGCGGGAAATCAAGTTTGCGCGAAATGCTCGCCAGCACTCCCAGCGCGGCTTCGTGTCCGGTTTGCTGCCGAAATCAAAGCAGCCGTGCTTGCGATCGACCCACCCGAATCGCCGGCAGGTGCATCGCACTCGTTGCATCGCCCACGGGATCCCGCGGCCGGGGCGGCATCACTTCGTTCCTTCGGTAGACCGATGGTCGACCGCGGGTTCGTCGCGTTAGTCGTCCAGCAGTACCCGCTCGAAGGTCGTATGCCGTCGTCACTGTGCCGCGCGTGTGGAGGTACCTCGTCAGCGCTTCGGCTAGTCTTGTCGGGCTCTCGTATCGATCGGCGGGTTCGTTGGCGAGCGCCGTCCGCACGATCGCTTCGAGCTGTACGTCCACCTCGGTGTTCAGCCCGGCGAGCGGCGGAATGCATGCTTCGCGCACGAGCTCTACGGTCCGATAGTCGGTTTCACCGTGGAAGAGACGCCTCCGCCGGCCAGCATCTCCCACAGGATAGCGCCTAGAGTGAACACCTGCGAGCGCTCGTCGCGCTCCAGTCCTTTGGCTTCCTCGGGGGACAGGTACATGAAACGAAATCCCATCCCGGGGTCGTACGCGTCCCAGTACTTCACGAGCAGGCGCACGTACCCGTCGTTCGAGAGCACGAAGGTTTTCGGCGTGACCACGCGAGCGACCCGCGGCCCTCTTGGATCCGGCGCGCGAACGAGCGCCTCGCAGCACTCGATCGTGAGCCTCGCGCAAAGCGCGGGGCTGATGGATCGGCCCTTCTCCCCGTTCCGCTCGAGCACTGCATGCAGGCTGACTTCGTCGAGAACGCCCACGGCACGAGTATGAATCAGTCGCCCTACGAAATGAGAGAGCGAAGCGACGCGCGTACAAACCCTGGACGGACGCCCGCCTCGTCCTCGATTCGACAGCGCCGACTGGCGAGCTCGTCGCCGCGGCGATCCGCTACGCCCGGCAAGCTCACCCGTGACCGCCGTCGGGCTGCGGCTCACTGCACGAGGCGGTCGCGGGCGCGGCTGTCCAGGACGAGCCCGACCAGGCCGGCTGCGAGGGCCCCCCCACGACGAGCCAGATCGTGCCGAACAGCAGCGCGGCGAGATGGAAGCTGACGGACGTGGGGGCGGGTGAGCGGGATCCACGAGATCCAAACGGTCTTCGATGGGCTCGTCACGTCGGCCGCCGTGCCCGTGGTCGCCGGTGGCACGCCTCCACGATGTCAGGGTTTGTCGCGTAGCAGGACATTTTCTGCGGCGCGCATAACGAACCGTGGACGGACCCACGCCTCGTCCTCGATTCAGGTGAGCCGCGACGCTAGAACATGGTGGCTACAGGCTCGTCAACTCCGGCCAATGGAGCACGTGGCCCAGGGCTCGCTTCACCTCGACATGTCGGCGCGCGGCGAGTCGTCCGATGTACGCATCGAGACTGGACCGAGGAATGGTGCGCACGGCGTCAAGGTTGGCAACGCACGGACGCGCGAGCCCCTCGCGACGTCCGAGTGAGACCTCTTGCGGGATCACTCGAATGGTCGTCGTGACTTCCACGACGAGAATTCGAGTGAGGTAGGGGGATGCGACCGCGCGCCCCAGCAGCAGCACGGGACGCCGTCCTGCGGGCTCGGGCAGGCGCGTCCACCAGATCTCGTACTGCTGCGCGCTGCTCGGAACGTCGCCCGCGATCACGCCGCACGCCTCGGTTTCCGGCGCGGTTTCTCGACAAACCTGTTGTGGTCGTCCCAACCGACGAGATCGGCGCGCGTGACCTCTGACGCGAAGGGTTGCTTGCGGTAGGCCGCTTCGGTTGCGCGGTCGAGCGCGACATCGATGGCACTGCGGATCGCCAACCGGATGAACTCGGCGCGTGATCGGGTCTTGGCTGGTGCCACACGCTCCAGATCGCGAGCACACTTTTGGTCGATCTCGATCAAGATCCTCTTCATATACATAAGTATATAGTCGCGACTGCTGCCGGAGCAAGCAGCTCGAGAGCCGCGAGGCGACCGCGAACGCGGCCATCAACTCGTAATGGCCGTGGCGCTCACTCGAGCGGGTCGCTGATGTCCTCGCTCGACGGCCGCACCGGCGGCCGGCTGACATCGACGACGTAGCGGACCAGGGCCGACAGGTAATCGGCGAGGGCCGGGCACTGGATCGCGGTGCCGGCAAGCGCGTGCGCGGTGTTCGTCTGGTCGTAGTGGACCGGGTGATCGAGGACGTCGACGAACGCGAGCGGTCCACGACCGAGGCGCGACAGGCCCGGGGTTCGCAGCACCGCGCGTGCGAGCGGCCGCGGGATGTGGCCGCGCGGCTTCTCGGTGTGCGCGTGCTCGGCGACGCGCTCGAACACCTGGCGCGCGGGCATCGGCGCCGGATCGACGAGGTGGAACGTCTTGCCGGCGGCCCCCTCGGAGCGCGCGACGTGCCAGGCCGCTTCGATCACGTAATCGATCGGCACGAGGTGCAGCGGCGAGTCACCGCGCCCGAGCAGCGGGAGCCGGAGCCCGGACGCGTTGGTGGCGATCAGCACCATCAGGTAGTACGGCCCGTCGAGCTTGTCGATCTCGCCGGTGGTGGTATCGCCGACGATGATGCCCGGTCGCAGGACCGTGATCGGCAGCTGTCGCATCGCCGCGCGCACGAGCTTCTCCGCCTCGAACTTGGTGCGCTCGTAGGCGTTGTGAAACTTCTGGCCGACCTCGAGGTCCTCCTCGTAGAACGTCCCCTTGCGATCACCCGAGACCATCGCGGTCGACCAGTGGACGACGCGCTCGAGCCGGGTCGCATCGCGCGCGAGATCGATCACCGTGCGCGTGCCAGTCACGTTGACCTCGCGGGCGGTCTTCTCGTCGATGCCCATCCAGTAGATGCCGGCGAGGTGGTGGATCCACGACAGCTCGCGCGACAGCGCGCGGTACTCGAGGCTCGACAGCCCGAGGTCCATGTCGCAGACGTCACCGACGAGCACCTCGGCACGCTCGTGGCCGGGCAGGGTGGCGAGCAGGCGCGCGGCGTCGTCCGCGAACTTCTGCTGGGCGAGCACGAACAGCTTGGTCTCGGGCTCCGCGGCGAGCAGCTTCTTGATCATCCGCTTCGCGGTGAACGCGGGGAACCCGGTCACGAGCGCGGTCCGGCCGAGCCTCGGCGAGCGCCCGGTCACGGCGTCGGTATGCACCGCGCGCGGCACCCGGATCGGGCCGTGCTTGGCCTCGATCTCGGCGACCACGCGATCGACCTCGGCGGCCAGCGCGACCTCGTCGCCATCGTTGTGGATCACCCAGGTGGCGGCGGCGAGCTTGTCGGCGAGCGGGGCCTGCGCGGCGATCCGCGCGGTCGCCTCGTCGGTGGTCAACCCGTCGCGCGCGACGAGCCGCTGGTGCTGGACCTCGGGCGTCGCGGCGACGACCAGCAGACCCGCGAGCCCGAGATGCGCGCGGTTCTCCACGAGCAACGCGGCCTCGTAGAACACGACGTTCGCGCCGGCATCGGCCCACGTCGCGATCGCGGCGGCGCTTGCGGCGGCGATCCGCGGGTGCGTGATCTGTCCGAGGTCTGCGCGCGCGAGCGGATCGGAGAACGCGATCGCGCCGAGCCGCTTGCGATCGAGGCGGCCCTCCGGCGTCAGCACGGCGGTGCCGAACCGCGCGACCAGCTCGGTCAGTGCCGGCTGTCCCGGCTCGACGACCTGGCGCGCGAGCAGGTCGGCGTCGACGATCGCGGCGCCGCGCTCGGTCAACATGCGCGCGACCGTGCTCTTGCCCGACGCGATCCCGCCGGTGAGACCGATCACGTGCGCCGTCACGAGCCTGGGGTACCACGTGGCGCGCGAGCCGCGGTAGCCTCGCCGCGCATGCGTTGGTCTCCCACCGTCGCCGTCGGCATCGTCGCCGTGACCATCGCCCTGGTGG
>JACCTC010000486.1 GCA_013812655.1 Deltaproteobacteria bacterium
GGGTCGCGGCGCTCGAGCACCAGCCAGCCGACCGCCCCGAGCGCCACGTGGAGCGCCAGCGACAGCACCAGCGCACGCCGCGTCCCGCTCTGGATCACGTGGGGTTGCACGATTCTCGACGACGCTACCCCATCGCAGTAGCATCAGCATTGTCGCAATGCGAGGGCCCTCGAGGGAGTAGATGAAGCTCACCAAAGACCAGGTCATGGCGGTCGTCACCGAGGCGTCGCAGAAGATGTCCGACCCGAATTATTCCGCCGTGATGGTCGGTGGCTTCGTCCAGAGCCAGACGCCCGTCGCGCAGTTCATCAGCGCGCACGAGAGCGATCTCGGCGGCGCCGAGGCGATCATCAACGTCATCTTCCACTGCGCGCTCGTCGCGACGTGCTTCCAGAAGGCTGGCTCGCGGCTCCGCGAGCTGTCCTACGAGGATCTCGATGCGGCGGCGCGTGGCGATTCGTTGAAGCGCCTCGATGAGGCGCAGCCGATGGTCCACGAGTTTCTGGCGGCGAACATCGAGCACGAGGAGACACGCAAGCTCGTCGCGCTGATCGCGCTCGCGATCGATCAGATCGTGCCCTGACGGGAGTGCTCCGCGCACGGCGGCCGGCCCATGAGGTTCGTGGTAAGCCTCTCGCCATGCCGAATCCGACCGCGACATTCGAGACCTCGCTGGGCACGTTCACCGCCGAGATCTACCAGGACAAGATGCCCGTCACCGCGGGCAACTTCGTGAAGCTGGCGCAGATGGGCTTCTACAACGGCCTGCACTTTCATCGCGTCATCAAAGACTTCATGATCCAGTTCGGGTGCGAGCACTCGAAGGACGCGAACAGCCCGCGCTGCGGGACCGGCGACTCGCCGCTCGGCAAGATCCAGGACGAGCACCCGCCCGCCCACAAGATCTCGAACGAGCCCGGCACGCTGTCGATGGCGAACACGGGCCGTCCCAACACGGGCGGCGCGCAGTTCTTCATCAACACGGTTCACAACGCGTACCTCGACTGGTTCTCCCCGGGACCGTCGAAGCACCCGGTGTTCGGCAAGATCACGTCCGGCATGGACGTCGTGAAGAAGATCGAGACCACGCAGACGCTCTCGGGCGATCGCCCGAAGACGCCGATCCAGATGGTCAAGGTCACGATCCAGGAGTGAGCGAACCCGCCGCGCACTTGCGCGGTCCCTGTTCCTGATGACCTGGGCCTGCCGCGTCGCGCTGCTTATGCTGATCGGCGCTGGCGTCGCGGCCGCAGAACCCGCGCGCACCGTGCGTGGCGTGGTGATCCGCGAGCGGGCATCGGCTCAGATCCCCGGGGGGCCAATCGCAGGCGCCTCCGTGCTCACCGAGCGCGGCGCGATCGCGGTGACCGATGTCGACGGTTACTTCGCGATCACGGTCGCCGAGGCTGATCGCGAGCTGACGATCGTCGCCACCGGCTACGTGACGCGCAGCGTCCGGATCGTGGACAGCTTGCTCCGCATCGAGCTCGCCGCGGCCTCGGGGTCCGAGGTCATCGAGGTCACCGGCAAGGCACCGGAGGACTCCCGGCCGCTGCGCTACCAGCTCACCGTCGACGAGATCCGTACGATCCCGGGCGCCGGCAACGACATCCTGCGTGCCGCCCAGGTGCTGCCCGGCGTCGCACGCATCCCGTTCTCGTTCGGTGGGCTCGTGCTGCGCGGGACCTCGCCCCGCGACACCGCGGTCTACCTCGACGGCATCGAGGTCCCGCTGTCGTTTCACTTCGGCGGCGTCACGTCGTTCTACCCGAGCGGCATGCTCGCGGATCTGCAGCTCGCGAACGGCGGCTTCGATGCCGCGCACGGCCGCGCGCAAGGCGGGCTCGTCACGCTGACCACCCGCGAGCCGCGCACCGATCGGTGGCGGATGGGCGGCTCGATCGGCCTCTTCGACTCGTCGGTCCAGGCCGAGGGACCCTGGCAGCGCGGCGGCATCCTGATCGGACTTCGTCGCTCGTACTTCGACCGGATCGTCGCGCCGTTCGTCGAGGACGACATCCCGCTGCCGAGCTACTACGACTTTCAGGTCCGCACGACGTTCGGCGATGCGCGCGATCGCGGCCGCATCAACCCGATGATCTTCTCGTCGATCGATCGGGTCGCGAGCGACGAGGTCTCGCTGACGTCGATGTTCGTGCGGGTCGCGGCGCCGTATCGCAAGGTGTGGGGGCCGACGACGCTCGTCCTCGTGCCGTGGCTCGGCACGAACCGGCTGACGTTCCAGGAGGAGGACAGCGACGAGGCCAGCACCGAGCGGTTCTCGCGGCCCACGTACCTCGGCGGCCTCCGCAGCGAGCTCGTCCGCGACTACCGCTGGGGACACCTGCGCGGCGGCGCCGAGCTATCGAGCGGCTACCTCGCGCAGACCCAGATCAACACCGAGACGCCGGGCGGCGAGCAAGCGTTCGACGGCCAGTCGACGGTCAGCTGGAGCGACGCGTCGCTGTGGTCCGAGCTGCGCTGGATGATCGATGGCGATCGGTTCGCGGTGAAGCCCGGCGTGCGCGTCGAGATCTACGGGCTCTCGCGCGAGCTCGTCGTCGATCCACGCCTCAACATCCACCAGCGGCTGACCGACCAGCTCACCCTGCGCCAGGCGATCGGCCGCTACCACCAGCCACCGACCCCCGGCGACGTCGATGCGCGCGACGGCAACCCGGCGCTCGACAGCTCGTACTTCGATCAGATCTCGCTCGGGCTCGACAGCGAGCTGCCGCACAGCATCACCGCGGCGGTCACCGGCTTCTTCAGCTACGGCCGCAAGCTCGGCGTCCAGGTGCGGCGCCCCGAGCCGGGGGCCGAGCAGCCATCGCCCGAGCTCGGCGGCCTCGGCCCGACCTTTCAGCTCCTCCTCGAGAAGCAGCTCGGCTTCGCGATCTACCGCGAGAACCTAGGACGCGCGCGCAGCTACGGCGTCGAGGTCGCGATCAAGCGCAACGTCGCGCCGTGGTTCGCGTTGCTGTCGTACACGCTCGGCAGATCGGAACGCACCGACGATCCGCGCGCCGGCCGCGGCTGGCGCCCGTTCGAGCTCGACCAGCGGCACAACTTGCAGATCGCGGTGTCGCGCCAGTACGCGAAGTGGCGGCTCGGTGCCCGCATGCAGCTCGTGTCGGGCAACCCGTACAGCCCGTCGTACCTGATCGGTCAGGTACCGGTCCAGGACGCCTGGGCCGCGACGCTGCCCACCTTCTTCACGCTCGATCTGCGCGCCGATCGCCGGTGGCATCGCTGCTGGGGCGACATCGTGTTCTACATCGACATCCAGAACGCGACGAACCGCCGCAACGTCGAGGGCCGCGAGTACGACGATAACCTCCGGGCCGACGCCGACATCCGCGGCCTCCCGATCGTCCCGTTCATCGGCGTCGAGTTCCTGCCACTGATCTGACCGGCTTCTGCGAGTCAGCGCGGAATTTCGGCGACGGGAAGCTCCACGGCGGGCAGCTGCGTGGGCCGGAGCACGTCGCCATCGCGCAGCACGTGAACCTTAGCGTAGCCGTCACGCGTCGGTTCCGTGTGGACCTCGACGGACATCGTCGTGAGGTCGACGATCCAGTACTCGGGGACTTTGGCCTCGGCATAGATCGCAAGCTTCAGCTTCCGGTCCTTGGGCAGCGACGAGTCGGAGACCTCGATCAGGAGCAAGACCTCCGATGGATGTTCGCGGATCGGTCGGTTTCGGCGTGCGATCGCGATGTCGGGCTCTGGCTCGGAGCAGTCATCTGCGGCGAACGGGAGCTGCGGCCTGACCTCGTAGGTCATGTCACCAAGCGCGAGCGTGATCCGCTGAGTGAACCACGCGCATACCGTCGCGTGTGGCCCGCCCTGCGGGCTCATGGTGACGAGCATCCCGCGCAGCAGCTCGACGCGCTCGTTCTCGAACATGCCGAGCTCGACCATGCGATCGTACTCCTTCCGTGACAGCGGTCGGATGCGCTCGGGCGCGACGAGCGATGGGTCGAACATCGATGACAGCATAGCAGTGCCTCCATGCGTCGCTGGCCATCGCTCGATGCGTGCCGGCGCAAGGTCCCGAAACCGCGCGAGGTGGCGTCCGGTCCGGCCGGGCGGTGGACGCGTGTCCGAGTGCCGCCGGACATCAACGCATGTCGCGGCCTCCGATCGTCCCGTTCGTCGGCGACGAAGTTCTGCCGCTGATCTAACCGCCGGAGCCATCGAGCAGCGCGGCGAACAACCGAGCCATCCGAGCGTGCAGCGCGTTCGCCTCGATCTCTCCTTTGCGATCCCTCAGCTGGTTATCGAACAAGTCGTAGTCGAATGCCTCGTCGCGCACGATCCGGCACAGCTCGGCGATCTGCTGCGCATCGAGGGCCTTGCCGATCGCAGTGATCGCCGCGGCGTCCTTGATCTCGCCCCGGCTCGCCGCCTTGAGCCACTTCCAGACGGGCCACTTCCCCGCACGAAGCTCGAGCGGTGAAGCGGGAGCCAGGCCAGCCCAGCGGCGCAGCGACGTGAAGGGCGGCAGCCCGAGCGACTCCAGATCGAACCGGGCCATGTATTCATCGTCGACGCCGAGCGACTCGGCGATCACGGTTTGCTGTGCCTCCGTCAGATCGCTGTGGAGGCGATAGCGCTCCTTGCTCTTGCCGAGCACTTTCGCGAGGCGCTTCGCGATCGGGCGCTCGCATTGTTCCGCTTTGGTTTCGGCACCGGCAAACTCTACACAGGGTACGGACAACCAGCAGACGATCCGCGATTACAACAAGGTCGTCGAGACGTACGGCATGTTCAGCGACCAGTGGCGGCAGTTCTGATGGCGCAGTCCGGCGGAGGCTCTGGACCGAGATGGGTTGGCCACTGTTGATGGCGTCGTGGGTTCGGTCCCACGTGGGGTGTGACCAGGACATGCAAGTCCGAGAGGAGGAACAGATGAAGAACTGAAACTCGGAACAGTCGTCCTGTGGGTGAAAGTCCCGCCTGGCAAAGCGAGCCCGCGCAGCC
>JACCTC010000503.1 GCA_013812655.1 Deltaproteobacteria bacterium
CGCCTGGGGCGGCCGCGGCGCGTGACCACGCTGCGGCTGCCCCCCGCGTGGCTGCTGGGGCCCGCGCGGCTGCTGGGGCCCGCGCGGTTGTTGCTGCGGTCCGCCGCGCGATGGTTGCGATCCTCGATCGTCGTTCCGCTGCGGGATCAGACCGTCGAGCTCCTGCGGCGTCAGGTTGCGCCAGCGACCGAGCGGCAGGTGGCCGAGCTGGACGTTCATGATGCGGACGCGCTGCAGCGCTTCGACCTGGTATCCGAACGCCTCGCACATCCGCCGGATCTGGCGGTTGAGGCCCTGGGTCAGCGTGATCCGAAGGACCTTGGGCCCGAGCTTGACGACCTTGCACGGCTTCGTCGTCGCATCGGAGAGCCGCACGCCGGCCGCGAGTGCGGGGACGTGCTCGGGCGTGATCGCGTGATCGACCGCCACGATGTACTCCTTCTCGTGGTTGTGCTCGGCGCGCAGGATCTCGTTGACGATGTCGCCGTCGTTCGTGAGCAGGATCAACCCCTCGGAGTCCTTGTCGAGCCGACCGATCGGGAACACGCGCTCGGGGTGATCGACGAAGTCGACGATATTGCCGGCGACGTGGCGCTCGGTCGTGCAGGTGATGCCGACCGGCTTGTTGAGCGCGATGTAGACCGGCCGGACCTTCTTGCGGGCCTCGCCGACCTGATCGCCATCGACCGCGACCAGATCGCCGTCCTCGACCTGGGTCCCGAGCGCCGCGGGCACGCCATTGACGGTGACGCGACCCTCCTCGATCAGGCCGTCGGCCTCGCGGCGCGACCACGCTCCGCTCTCGCTCAGGTATTTGTTGAGGCGCATCGGCGGTACTCGCGGGTCGACCCTACCTCAGGGTGCGCTACCTTGCTCCCCGTTGCGGATCCTCCTCGTCACGCCCCCGATGACGCAGCTCAACACGCCGTACCCCGCGACGGCGTACTTGACGGGCTTCCTGCGCCAGCACGCGGCGCGGCTCGACCTCGAGGTCGTCCAGGCGGATGCCGCGATCGAGCTGTTCCTCCGCGTGTTCAGCCGTGCCGGGCTCGGCCGCGTGCTCGCCGAGCTGACCGCGCGCGCTGACGAGACCGACGAGGAGATGCCGCCGTCGATCGCGAGCTTCCTCGCGCACGGGCCGGCGTACGTCGCCACCGTCGACGCGATCGTGCGGTTTCTCCAGGGCCGCGACCCGAACCTCGCGCTGCGGATCGTCGGCCGCGAGCTTTTGCCCGAGGGACCGCGGTTCGCCGCGATCGAGCAAGGTCCCGGTGCCGGCGATGACGATCCGCTCGCGTGGGCCTTCGGTGGGCTCGGCGTCGCCGATCGCGCGAAGCACCTCGCGAGCCTCTATATCGACGACATCGCCGATGCGGTCCGCGACGGCATCGCGCCGGACTTCGAGCTATCTCGCTACGGCGAGCGGCTCGCGGCGAGCGCGCCGACCTTCGAGCCGCTGCGCGACGCGCTCGAGGGCGAGCCGACGATCGTCGACGAATTGCTCGACGAGATCGCGCGCGAGCTGGTGACCACGCACCGGCCCGATGTCGTCGGCCTGACCGCGCCGTTCCCCGGCAATGTCTACGGCGCGTTCCGGATCGCGCGCGCGATCAAGGCGATCTCGCCGCAGACCCGCACGGTGCTCGGCGGCGGCTACGTCAACACCGAGCTCCGCGAGCTCGCCGATCCGCGGGTCTTCGACTACTTCGACTTCGTCACCCTCGACGACGGCGAGGCGCCAATGCTCGCGCTGATCGAGCACATCCGCGACACGAGCCGGCCGCTGCTCCGCACGTTCGTCCGCCGCGGCCGCGGTGTTAAGGCGACGGTCGCGCTGGTCACCGACGTCACGCTGCACGACATCCCGCTGCGCGACGCCGGCACGCCGACCTACGCCGGGCTCGCGCTCGATCGCTACCTCTCGCTGTTCGAGATGCTGAACCCGATGCATCGGCTGTGGTCCGACGGGCGGTGGAACAAGCTGACGATCGCGCACGGCTGCTACTGGAAGCAGTGCAGCTTCTGCGACGTCACGCTCGATTACATCGCCCGCTACGAGCGTGCGCCTGCCGATCTGCTGGTCGATCGCATCGAGGCGCTGGTCGCCGAGACCGGGCAGACCGGGTTTCACTTCGTCGACGAGGCCGCACCGCCCGCCGCGCTCGAGGCGCTCGCGAACCGGTTGATCGAGCGCGGGGTCGTGATCACGTGGTGGGGCAACGTCCGGTTCGAGAAGGCGTTCACGCCCGAGCTCGCGGCGCTGCTCGCACGATCTGGCTGCGTCGCGATCAGCGGCGGCCTCGAGGTCGCGTCCGATCGCCTGCTCGAGCTCATGCAGAAGGGCGTCACCGTCGAGCAGGTCGCCCGCGTCACTCGCGCGTTCGCCGACGCCGGCGTGATGGTCCACGCCTATCTGATGTACGGGTTTCCGACCGAGACCGCGCAGGATACGATCGACGCGCTCGAGCGCGTGCGCCAGCTGTTCGCCGAGGGCTGCCTGCAGTCGGCGTTCTGGCACCGCTTCACGGCGACGACCCACAGCCCGATCGGCAAGCGCCCCGAGCTGTTCGGCATCAAGCTCCGCAAGGCACCAGCGATCACGTTCGCGAAGAACGACCTCGCGTTCGACGATCCGACCGGCTGCGATCACGACTTCTTCGCCGACGGCCTGCGCCGCGCGATCTACAACTACATGCACGGGCTCGGCCTCGATGCCGATCCGCGGTCGTGGTTCGAGACCCGCGGGCGGACCCGCACGAAGGCTCGCGCGAAGCCAGCGAGCGTGCCGGGCGTGCCGACGACGACCGTCGCGCCCGATCTGGTGCGCCGCGCGCTCCGCGCCCGCTGAACATCGGGCCGCACGATCCCGGCGCGGGATCCAACGCATACCGGTCGTCGGCTATTCGTCACGGGCTTTCGTCACCGGCGATTCGTCACGGCGATTCGTCACTCGGGCGGCACGCGAGGGGCATCGCCGCGCGCGGTTTGCTACGCTCCGGGCGTTGCGGATCTGGATCATCCTCCTCGGGCTGTTGTTGACCATGTCGGTGCTCGCGCCGTCGCACGTGCGCGCCGAGGACATCGCAGCCTACGAGGCCGAGGGCGACGCCAATGCGGGCGGCACCGATCCGCGGGTCGCTGCACTCGACGAGGCGTTTTCACGCGCGGCCGCCGCTGCGCTCCAGGACTTGCTCGATGCCGAGACCCGCAAGGCTCACAAGGCCGTGCTCGATCGCGAGGTCGTCGGGCGCGCCCGGCTGTGGATCGCGAAGTTCACGGTCACGCGCGACGAGACCGCGGACGGCCGCCGGCAACTGACCGTGATGGTGCGTGTCGATCGAGACAAGATGCGCGCACGACTCGCCGAGCTCAACATCGCGACGCCGCCTGCGGGTGAGCAGCCCAGACCCGGTGCACGAACCGTGGTGGTCCTCCTGCGGATCGCGACGCCCGACGGCGCCCGCGCGACGTATGGCGTGACCGCCGAGAAGGAGCTCGCGGGGCTCGGCGCGCTCGGCGCGACCC
>JACCTC010000003.1 GCA_013812655.1 Deltaproteobacteria bacterium
CTCCAGGTCCACCACCCTCGCCCGATGCGTTGATAACGCCACGCACGACGATCGACTCGCCCGCGATCAGGTAGAGCGCACCGCCTGACGATCCGCCCGCACCACCCATCGCATAGCTCGTCGAACCGCCACGACCGCCGCGACAGCCACCGCGAACGCCGTCGAACGCTACCGATGCGAGCGACACCCCGCCCGAGCGCGGCGTGCCCGAGGTCGAGCCGGTGCCACCATTGCCGCCGGTCGCGGACAGCGCGCCGCCGGCGCCACCACCTGCGCCGTTGCCGGAGTTGATGTTCATCGCGTTCTGCGATGGCGCCGAGCAGCTCGCGACGTTCGCGCCCGCTGGTGTGGGCATCGAGCGGCGGCCCGACACGTCGATGACTCCGTCAACACCGATCACGAGCTGGCGAACCGCAATGACGACGAGCGGACGAGCTCCGTGGATCCGCGCACTGAATGGCACGGTCACGGTGGTGCCGGCGAGCACGCAGACCTCGACGCCGTTGCTCTGCATCGCGGTGATCGCGCAATTCGTCGTATCGACGTTCGCCGGCAGGTCGAGCGGCTTGTCGGGCATGGCGTCGAGGCAGATCCGCACGAGTCCTGCGCGATCCTGGCCGTACTGGCCGAAACACCCGTCGTCCGGGATTGCATCGACGCTCGCATCGAGTCGACGAACCTCGTCGAGGTCGAACACCCGGTGGCAGGCCGTGAGCAGCAGCATCGCGAGCGCGGAAGTCTTCATGGAAGTGGTCATGGAAGCGCGCTTCTTGCGAAAACGCCCGGTGACCTCATCGGCAACCGGGCGTCCCTATTGTCGTTTCTTTGTGGGCGTTGCAGGGATTGAACCTGCGACTTATTCCGTGTGAAGGAATCACTCTCCCGCTGAGTTAAACGCCCGAGCGGGCATTGGATTACCGCCGGCCGCGCGCGGTGTCAACCCGGGTTCTCACGGAGGCTTGATGCACGAGCCTCACGAGCCCGTGATACGACACCCGCCATGCAACGCAGCATCGTGCGGACGGCGCAGGCTCCCGCGGCGATCGGACCGTACTCCCAGGCGGTCGTGGTGCCGGTCGGCGACGGCAAGCGGATGGTGTTCTGCAGCGGCCAGATCCCGCTCGATCCGGTGAGCGGCGCGCTCGTCGAGGGTGACATCGCGGCGCAGACGCGACAGGTGCTCGAGAACCTCGGAGCGGTGCTCGCGGCGGCCGATGCCGGGTTCGCGAACATCGTGCGAACGACGATCTTCCTCGCCGACATGGCCGACTTCGCCGCCGTCAACGCGGTGTACGGCGAGCGGTTCCCGCAGGATCCCCCGGCGCGGGCGACGGTCCAGGCTGCCGGATTGCCACGTGGTGCGCGCGTCGAGATCGACGCGATCGCGATCGTCTAGGAGGCTTCATGTCGCAATCGATCGAGTCGGTGCTCACCGAGACCCGCAGCTTTCCGCCGCCGCCGGACTTCGCGAAGGACGCGCGCGTTGGCAGCTTCATCGATTACGAGTCGCTCTACGATCGAGCAGCGCGCGAGCCCGAGACGTTCTGGGCGGAGATCGCGAGCGAGCTCGCGTGGGCGACGCCGTGGAAGAAGGTCCTCGAAGGCAAGCTGCCCGACGGCTCGAACCCCGAGGCGCCGGCGCCGAAGTGGTTCGTCGGCGGCAAGCTCAACGCGAGCGTGAGCTGTCTCGACCGTCACGCCGCGTCGTGGCGCAAGAACAAGGCGGCGATCATCTTCGAGGGCGAGCCCGGCGACACCCGCGTGCTGACGTACGGTCAGCTGCATCGCGAGGTCTGCAAGGCGGCGAACGCGCTGACCGAGCTCGGCGTGCGCGAGGGTGACTTCGTCGCGATCTACATGCCGATGATCCCCGAGGCCGCGGTCGCGATGCTCGCGTGCGCGCGGATCGGTGCACCGCACACGGTGGTGTTCGGCGGGTTCTCCGCGGAGGCGCTGCGCGATCGCATCCTCGACGCGAAGGCGAAGATCGTGATCACCGCCGACGGTGGCTGGCGCCGCGGACAGATCGTGCCGCTCAAGGAGAACGTCGACAAGGCGGTGATCGGCACGGCGGTCAGCACCGTGCTCGTCGTCAAGCGCTGCGACACCCCGTACACCTGGCACGATCGCGACGTGTGGTGGCACGAGGTCGTCACCCCGGCGTCGCCGAAGCACGTCGCGAAGCCGCACGACAGCGAGCACACGCTGTTCACGCTCTACACGAGCGGGACGACCGGCAAGCCGAAGGGGATCCTGCACACGACCGGCGGCTACCTGACGGTCGCGGCGTACACGTCGAAGCTCGTGTTCGATCTGCGCGACGATGACGTGTTCTGGTGCACCGCGGACATCGGCTGGGTCACCGGCCATAGCTACGTGGTCTACGGCCCGCTCGCGAACGGCGCGACGGTCGTGATGTACGAGGGCGCGCCGAACCAGCCGGGCCCCGACAGGTTCTGGCAGATCATCGAGAAGTGGGGCGTGACCGTGTTCTACACGGCGCCGACCGCGATCCGCGCGTTCATGCGGTGGGGCGACGAGTGGCCGGCGAAGCACGACCTGTCGTCGCTGCGCCTGCTCGGCTCGGTCGGCGAGCCGATCAACCCCGAGGCGTGGATGTGGTACCGGCTGCAGATCGGCGGCGATCGCTGCCCGATCGTCGATACCTGGTGGCAGACCGAGACCGGTGGGATCATGATCTCTCCGCTGCCGGGCGCGACGCCGACGAAGCCGGGCTCGGCGACCAGGCCGCTGCCGGGCATCGCCGCCGACATCGTCAAGAAGGACGGCACGTCGTGCGGCCCGAACGACGGCGGGTTCCTCGTCGTGCGAAAGCCGTGGCCGTCGATGCTGCGCACGATCGCCGGCGATCACGAACGCTTCGTGAAGACGTATTTCGGCGAGGTCGCGAACTGCTACTTCGCAGGCGACGGCGCGCGCAAGGACGCGGACGGCTACTTCTGGATCATGGGGCGCGTCGACGATGTCATCAACGTCGCCGGTCACCGGCTGTCGACGATGGAGGTCGAGAGCGCGCTGGTCTCGCATCCCAAGGTCGCCGAGGCCGCCGTGGTGGGACGCCCCGACGAGCTCAAGGGTCAGGCGATCGTCGCGTTCGTGACGCCGCGCATGGGGTTCGTCGCCGACGATGCACTCGCACGCGAGCTCCGCGAGCACGTGGTCAAGGAGATCGGTGCCCTCGCGCGACCCGAGGAGGTCCGGTTCGCCGAGGCGCTGCCGAAGACGCGGTCGGGCAAGATCATGCGGCGGCTGCTGCGCGAGGTGGCGTCGGGCAGTGCCGCGCGCGGAGATACGACGACCCTCGAGGACCAGGGTGTCCTCGAGCGGCTCGCGCAGTCGTTCGCGCAGGACGAGTGATGCGCTGGTCGTGGCTCGCGCTCGTGATCGCGTGCGAGAAGCCGGCGAAGACGCCGCAGTTCGAGGCGACGTGTCAGCCCGATGAAGCGTACGCGAAGGTGACGTGCACGATCGCGAACCGCGGCAAGGCGCCCGGTCGCGCCTGCGTGACCGTCAAGCTGGAGCCCGCCGACGGTCCGCTGGTGTACGCGCAGCGTGCGTGCTCGGCGGTGATCGAGCCAGGCGCGTCGAAGACGATCATCCCGCAGTTCGAGCGTTCCGCAGACATCGCGGCGATGTGCGCGACGATCCAGCCGCGGGCGTGGACGTGCAAGGTCGGCATGCTCGAGACGCCGCAGACGCTCGGCGAGAACATCCCGCCGGCGCGCAAGCCGTGATCACTTCGAGCGAGCGGTTTCGGCGTCGAGCACGGCGTCAGGGCCGGACGTCTCCTCGAGCTCGGGCTCGCTGTCGCTGGCGTCGTTGACGGATGCGCCGGGCAGGGGCAGGGCGGGGAGCGGCGCGGCCGCGGTCGGCGCGGCGGTCTTTCCGAGGTACTTGCAGATCTCGCCGATCACCTGCTCGTGCGCCTTGCGGACGTAGGCCTTGGAGAGTGGCGCGTCGGTGTTGGTGACGAGCGCGAACGCGAGCGGGCGCGCCGGGTCGATGTCGAGGATGCCGGCGAGCGCGATCACGGTCGATAGCGTGCCGGTCTTGCCTACGATATGGCCCTGGGCGTTGGTGTTGCGGAAGCGGCTGCGGAGTGTGCCGTCATTGCCCGCGATCGAGAGCGAGCGCAACCACGCAGCCGAGAGCTTGGCGTCGGTGCCGCCGAGGTAGCCGCCGCCAGCGCGGATCACCGAGACAAGATCCTGCGTCGTGATCTGCGTACGATACGACAACCCCGAGCCGGTATCGATGATGGTGCCTGGCTTCGCGATGTGCGGGTGCCGCGCGAGCCAGCTGTACATCTCCTCGATCGCGAGCTCCATGGACGGCTGCTGGCGACGACCGAGTGCGGCCGCGGTCATCACGACGCGATCGGCCAGCCAGTTGACACTCCACTTGTTGACGCGCGCGACGATGTCCGCGAGCGGCCGCGACTCGTGACGGCCGAGCTCGATGGGAAGCGCGCCGCCGAGCACCGAGTCGCTGATGAAGTTGCCGAGCTCGGTGACCTTCATCTCGCCGGTGATCGTGATCGAGTGCGCGCGAAGCGCGGAGATCAGCGAGTACGCGGCCGTGGCCGTACGCTGCCGCGTCCACAGCGGGTACGTGGTCGCGCTGCCCTTGCCGATCACGCCGCCGATCGTGAGCGTGATGCGCGGGTAGCCTTGCTCGGTCTTCGTGATCTCGGTCTTGTAGGTCAGCCGCGGCTTGCGCGCGCGCTTGTGTGTGGTGGCGACGACCTTGACGTCGACGAGATCGAAGTTCGCAGGGACCGTCGCGGTCGGGGGCTGGCCGGGCTCGCCCGCGGTGATCTCGATCGGCACCACGGCGCGATAGATGCCGTCACGTGTGGGATCGGAGCCGACGGCGATGCTGCCCTCGATCGAGGTGATGCCGGCGCGCGCCATCGTCGCCGCGATCTCGTGCATGTCGACCGTGGTCAACGTCGGGTCGTAACTGCCGAGCAGGTAGACATCACCCTTGATGACGCCGTTGACGGGAGCCGGGCCGAGAATGCGCGTCGGGTACCGGAAGTCCGGGCCGAGCAGCTCGAGCGCGGTCGCTGTCGAGATCAGCTTGACGTTCGACGCGGGGTTCACCGGATCGGTCGCGTTCACCGAGAAGAGCGGCTGGCCGGTACGCGCGTCGGCGACGAACAGGCCGGTAATGCCGCGGCGGAGGAACGGGCCACGCAGCAGCTTCTGGATCTCGGCGGCTGCGGCTTCCTCGGCGGTCAGCGGCTCCGGTCGCCGTGCCTGGACACCGCGCGTCACATCGCGCGTCGGTCGCATCTCGCCGGCCTTCGAGTACGTGACCCGCGCCTGCGAGCCGATCTTCTTCGGATCGGAGAGCTTCTTCGGAGCGGCGACGACTTTCTTCAGGGACCGCTTCGCGACGTGCTTGCGTGTGGCGGTCGGTCGAGCCTCGGCGGGGATCGTCGAGGTGACGACCGCCGTTGCGGACAGCAAGGCGAGTGCGAACGAGAGGCCGGTGAGCTTCATCGGTGCCCTCGCAGGATGGAGGTCGCGCCTTCGCCGTCGTAGGAAATTGCCGCATGAAACAAAGCCCGGTCCTCCTCGGCGACCATCGAGCGTTTGTTCCTCATCTGACTATTTTCTACGAGAACCGTCCCCGAACATCCAGAAATCTTGATCACATGACCGGAGAACCACCGACTTTGTGAGTCCGGTGGATCGCGGCCCCATGGGTGGGATGATCGACACCACACCTCGCCGACGTGTAGGTCCGATGTAGGCAACGTGCGATGACGACGGCTGCAGCGGATCGTCTCGTCGTTGTATTCGGCAACGTCTGTGCTGCTTTATCCGCAGTCGGCTTGCGAAGCTGTGGTGCGGGAGGGCACGTTCTGGGCTGGAGGTAGTCTCGATGTCCTCGTGTCCACGCGTCGCGTACTTCTGTATGGAGTACGGGCTCGATCCGACCTTCCCGATCTATGCCGGGGGGCTCGGAATCCTGGCCGGCGACCACATGAAATCGGTTGGCGACCTCCACGCACCGGTCACGGGCGTCGGGTTGTTCTGGGACGAGGGGTACACGCGCCAGGTGGTCGGCGCTGGCCACGAGATCGAGGATCAGTATCCGAAGACCCCGCGCGACGCGATGCATCGAGTCGACGTCCGCGTCGAGGTCACGGTGCGAGGCAAGCGGATCCCGCTGGTCGCGTGGAAGGTCGATCGCTTCATCACTTCGACGCTCTACCTGCTCGAGCCCGAGCGCGAGGAGGATCGTTGGATCACGCAGCGGCTCTATGGCGGCGGTGCCGAAGATCGGATCGCCCAGGAGATCGTGCTTGGCGTCGGTGGCGTGCGGCTGCTCGCCGCCCTTGGCGTGGAGCTCGACCTCTATCACTTCAACGAAGGCCACGCGGTGTTCGCCGGACTCGAGCTCCTGCGCCAGACGATGTTCGGCGGCACCACGCTCGTCGAACGGATCGCGCGGCTGCGACCGCACGTGGTGTTCACGACGCACACGCCGGTGCCCGCGGGCAACGAGGTCCATGACCTGGCGCTGCTACGCAAGATGGATGCGGACCTCAGCTTCACCGACAAGGAGCTCGAGGTCATCGGTGGCGATCCGTTCTCGATGACCGTCGCCGGGCTGCGGCTCGCGCGCCTCGCGAATGGCGTCGCCGAGCTGCACGGCGAGACCGCGCGCACGATGTGGAAGGATGTCGACGGCGCCGCGCCGATCATCGCGATCACGAATGGCGTGCACGTGCCGACGTGGCAGGACGCCCGGATCCGGGCGGCGCTCGTCAGCGAGAAGCCGCGCGAGACCCAGGACGCGGAGCTGTGGACCGCGCACCAGGCCATGAAGGGCGAGCTGATCGCCGAGATCGCGCGGCGGACGAACGTGACGCTCGCGGCCGACAAGCTGCTGATCGGCTTTGCGCGCCGCGCTGCGACCTACAAGCGTGCGGACCTGATCCTCAACGACGAGCGCGCGCTCAAGCGGCTCTTCGATCGCGGCGTGCAGCTCGTGTACGCGGGCAAGGCGCACCCGCGCGATCTGCAGGGCAAGGCGCTGATCGGCAAGGTCGTGGATGCCTCGAAGAAGCACCCCGGCAACGTCGTATTCCTCGAGAACTACGACATGCGGCTCGGCGCGATGCTGACGCGCGGCACCGACGTCTGGCTCAACAACCCGCGCCGTCCGCTCGAGGCGTCGGGAACCTCGGGTATGAAGGCCGCGATGAATGGCGTCCCGAACCTGTCGATCCTCGACGGCTGGTGGCCCGAGGGCTGCGAGCACGGGATCACGGGCTGGAAGATCGGCGATCCCGATCCGGCTGACGATGCGTTCGACGAGAAGGACATCGCGCGCGTCGACAAGCGAGATCGCGAGATCCTGCATCAGGTGATCGACCGCGACGTGCTGCCGGCGTATGGCGAGCGCACGCGCTGGGTCGCGATCATGCGCGGCAGCATCGCGATGTCGCAGTGGCGGTTCTCGTCGGACCGCATGATCGAGGACTACATCAACAAGGTGTATTCCGGCACGTCACGTCAGCTCTAAGGGTTGTCCCGTAAGTACGATCTGGGATCGTACGGGAACGTGTTGGTTCGCCATCGCGCTCGCTCTGCCGTGGTCCGGCGAATGCCGGTCTCATGCAGGGTTGAACACGCGGCCATGCCAACG
>JACCTC010000054.1 GCA_013812655.1 Deltaproteobacteria bacterium
GAGCGGCGCCGGGCGATCGCGCGAGCCGCGAGCTCGCGGTGCCGGCGCGGCGGGATCCGCGACGTAGACCGCCCCGCTCGGTGGATGGATCACCTCGGCACTCGCGACGGCGGGGAGCGCGAGGAGGCAGGTGACGATGGCAGCGACGAGCTTCATCCCGGTTCGACCCGGCGGTCGCGCGGATGTTAAAGCCCGCGCGGCGTCACAGGCCGTCGGAGAGGGTCAGCCGCTTCTCGAGGATCACGCGTTCCGCCGCGATCTCCTTGTCGGTGCGGAAGCCAATGCGCCGCAGGATCGACGCCGGCGGGCTCCAGCCGCGAACCGCGTGGTGCAGCAGGAAGGCGGCCTGGGTCCAGAACACGAGGCGCCACGGGATCAGCGAGTGACCGTCACGAGCCGCGGCCATCGATCTGTGCGCCGTGAAGGCGCCGAGCACCGAGGAGACGGCCATCAGCGCGCGGTCGAGGTTCCACTCGCGATCGATCTGATCGAGACGCTTGCGGATCGCGTGCGCCGAGAGGCCGATCTCCGCGAGCTGACCGGCGATCTGCTCGTCGATGCGGCGATTGACGGCCTCGGGCGAGTGCTTGCGCACCCGATCGTGTCGCGGCGGGGTCCAGTCGTGCGTGGCCGTCATCATGGATCTCCTGGGATCCATCGAGTGCAGCGCACGTGCCAGCGAGGGCGAGCTAACGCGTACGACGGCGGCGGCGTGGCAGCACGAGCATCGCGCCGATCAGCGCACCGAGCGCGATCGCGCCACCTGCATCGCGGCTCGACGAACAGCAGCCCCCGGACGCGGCGAGCTCGGTCTCCTTGCAGGCGGCCGTACACTGCGTGCTGCCCTCGGGACCGTCGTCGCACTCCTCGGTGCTGTCGACGATCGAGTCGCCGCACGACGGCAACCGGCAGTAGGTGCGGCACTCGCCGGGACGATTGGCGTTCTCGAGCCCGTCGTCGCACTGCTCGGTCGGTGACTTGACGCCGTCTCCGCAGATCGAGTTGACGTTGGCGACGACGCAGAGCTCGTCGATCTGCCAGCCACCGAGCTGCAAGCCCTCGTCGGTCGTCAGATCGAAGCCGAGCTTGAGGGTATGGCCGAACGAGTATCCGGAGACCGAGACGTCGTGGAAGCGCCACTCGCGATCGATGTGGTGGATCGAGCTCGAGTCGCCCTTGTCCGAGTCGAAGTTGATCCAGGCCTTGCGGCCGTCGACCGTGACGCGCGCCTGGTCGAAGTGGCTGTCCTCGACGGCGAGCCAGCGTCGGTACTGCAGGTGGACATCGCTCCATCGGCCCACGTCGATGTCGGGAAGCTGGACGTACGACGACAGCTTGGCCGGGTAATCGCCTGCGAGGTTCTGCGCGAGGATGTTCGTGCCGTTGAACGCGAACGGCGGATCGGTCGCGCCGCCGCTCGGCTGTCCCCACACCCACGGCGACGGATCGCCGGTATCGGTGCCGGTCGTCCAGCCCTCGGCGAACGGATCGGTGTCGAAGCTCGTGCAGTAGAGCGGGATCGTCTCGCCCTGGTACAGCGTGTAGAACGGATCGGCGAGGTTATCGGCGAGCGTCAGGAACGAGCCGTCCTGGAAGTTCACCTTCGCCGAGTAGTACGTGACGTCGTTCGTCGACAGCGCGAGCTGCGCCCAGAACCGCGTCGTGGTGACGGCGGACATCTTCACGGTGCCGGCCGCCGGGGTCCCGGTGTAGCCCGGCTTCCAGGTCAGCTCGACGTCCTTGATCTCGTCGCCGCCGCAGCGCGTGGACAGGCCGCTGAGGTCGACGCGCACGACCGTCGCCTTCGCGGTCGATGCAAGCGCGCCGGGCGCGGCGACCGTGCCGGTGGCGGTGCGCAGGCCGTGGCGGCCGTAGGCGTCGCGGATCACGCACTCGTTCGGCGTGCCGTTCGACAGATCGCCGTCGTCGTCATCCGTCGCGAGCGCCTCGATCATGCTCGACGGGATCGAGGTCGCGCGGCGCATCGTCCCGACGAAGAGCTTGTTGACGAGCGCGATCGCCTCGGCCTGACCGCGCGTGGCGAGCAGTGCCTTGCGGAGGTCCCAGAACGTGCCGCCGTAGATCAGGCCGGTGTGATGGATCTCCTGGATGTCCTTCGGCCACGTGAACTCGGAGTTGACGGGGTCGAGATCGCGGAGTGCCTCGTCGGTGTGGAAGAACCCGCGGCCCATGCCGGCGTCGTTGGTGATGCTCGCGGCGAGGAAGTCGGCGGCGCCCTCGCTCATCGCGCCGTCGAACGAGCCGACGCCCTCGATGATCTCGGCGACATGCAGCGCGTGCCCGAACTCGTGAAACACGACGTCCTCGAGGAGGCCGGTGTTCTGGCACTGCGCGTTCGCGTGGAAGAAGTTGATCGACTTGCCGTCGAAGAACGCGTTGCAGTTCTGCGCGATGTTGACGTTCGCGATGATCGGCAGGTCGAGGCCCGGCATCGCAGGGTCGACGAACGTGCGGACGTAGTCCTTGACCCGGTTCGTCGCGATGTAGACCTGGACCTGGGCGTCCTGCGGCTCGTTGCCGGCGACATCCCAGGTCGCGGTGCCACCGGGCGCGAGCGTGAAATCGGCGGCCGCGAGCAGACCGTCGGCTGCCTTGTTCACGACCGTCACGAAATCGCCGACGACGCTGGTCGTCACGGTGAGCGAGACGTCGGGCGACCACGTCAGCGTGCCGTCGACGCCGGTCGTCTGTGCGACGCCACCGAGCGTGACCTTCGCGGTCCGTGCGGGCCGGTCGACACGCGCGCGCAGTGGGTTGCGATCGACGCTGCGATACAGCAGCTGGCCGGTCGCGTAGCGATTCTGCTGGTGGACCGCGAGTACGTCGCCGGACGCCGGATCGACGTATGCGAGGTACTTGCCCTCGGCACCGCCGTCGATCGTCATCGGTCGGACGAGCCGGTAGCCGAGCACCGCGTCGTCGGCGACGAATGGCAACACGAGCTCGGTGCCCGGCGCGGTGACGCTCGCGTCGGGCAACTCGAGATCGCGGCGCAGGGTGTCGCGCGCACGGGCGTGTAGCGTCGCGTGCGCGAGGCGCGTACGCGGGCGATCGAACTTGACGTGTGGCAGGGCCTCGCTACCGATCACGAAGAGGCGGTCGCGCTTGAAGCGAAAGCTGATCTGGCCACCATGCACGCGGACGCCGCCGGCGAGCTGCACGAAGCCAATTGAGCGGATGTCGCCGTCCGAGTGGTTCGAGACCAGGATGAAGTCCTTCACCGTCGCGCCGGGCGCGAACAGATCGAGGTGCACGGCGAGCAGCTGGCGCGCGACCTGCTCGGCGATCGCAGGCGATGCATTCGCGCCTGGCGCTGGAATGCCGGGGCCCCACATCCGGTTGGGCACGCTCGTCGCCGAGTCCCATGACGCGCGCCAGGTTCCGCCCGCGGCGGCCGCGAAGCGCTGCCACGCCGGCGTCGCCTGCATCGCATAACGAACCGTGCGCTGCGCGCGAAGCGAGCGGGTCAACGCGGCGGCCGGCATGGCCGTCAGCTCGTCGGCGACCACGCGGCGCGCCGGCCGCGGAGCGACCGCCTGCGCGGTGCTCGTAGCCAAGACGCTGATCAACAACACACTGCCGACCCTGACGGCCGACCGAGGAGCACCCATCCGGGGATTAGAACCCAAACGGGCTGGTTCGCGAAGCAGAACCGATGGTTCGAGCTGTCTGATGTGAGGGCTCAGAGTCTCTCGCGGCCCTGGCGGCGCGCCGGGTCTGGCTCGCGGCGACCAGCGATCAAGAGGTTGCAAGCACGATGGTAAGGGCATCGGCGCGCGAGGCCCGGACCGCCTGGCCGAGGGCGAGCTGACCGGCAGCGCGGACGAGGTTGTGGGCGCGCCGGGTCGGGAACCGCGAGGCATCCCATCCGAAATACTCGTCGCGGAACACGTCGACCGCGAACCGCGCCGCCAGCTCGAGGCACACGGTCTCGAGGCCGACCACGATCGACATGCGCTCGTCGCGGGTGACGATCGCGCCGGCGACGCGGAGGAAGCCGCGGATCGCCGCGGCGAAGACCGCGAGATCGAAGCTGACCGTGCCGGCATCCTCGCCGCGCGGGTTGCACCACGATCGCATCGCATCGCCGAGCTCGAACGCGAACGTCGACAGCCCGACGGTGTCGAGATCGACGAGGCAGTGGCCACGTACCGGCCGAGGGTTCGTCGGGAACGGCGAGGGCGGGATCGCGAACAGCACGTTCGAGATCTTGAGATCGCCGTGGCAGTGACGCTGCGGCACCGCAGGCATCGCCGGCAACGTCGCCGCTGCCTCGAGGATCTGACGGCCGAGCGCGACGTGCTCGGCGTCGCCGCCAGCCTCGACGAGCACGCGCAACCGCTCGAGGTGCGCCGCGGTATCGTGGACGCCCGCGCGCGTGAACGCGTAGGCGTGCTCGAGATCGGCGACCGCGCGATGAAACCTGCCGACCAGCTCGCCGGCCGCCTCGGCCCAGTCGACGCCGGGAACGTGGTGCACGGTGACGCCGTCGACCCAGGTCAGCCCGCGCCAGATCCGGCCTTTGTGGTCGACCCATGGCGCACCGTCGAGCGTGCGAACGAGGCGCGGTGTCGTCAAGCCTCGCGCCGCGAGGTGTGCGGTCACTGCCTCGATGTCGAGGTTGACGGCCCCGCCGAACACCGGGTGCAGGCGCTGCACGACCGCGACGGGCTCGCCGCCGACCCGCACGGCGTACGTCGCGTTGATGAGCCCGCCGGGCACCGCCGCGAGATCGGCAGACTGCCAGCCGTATGCCGCGAGCACGTCGTCGGGGACGCTCATCTCGACCGCGCTCGCTCAGTGACCGGGCTTGATCTCGATCAGCTCGACGTCGAACACCAGCATGCCCTGCGGTGCGCCCTGCTGGCCCTTGTACGCGAGCTCCTCGGGGATCCAGAACCGCGTCTTGTCACCGACCGACATCACCGGGATCGCGTCGGTCCAGCCGGGGATCACGCCGGTCAGCGGAAACTCGATCGGCTCGCCGCGTGTCACCGACGAGTCGAACATCTTGCCGTCGGTGGTCCAGCCCGTGTAGTGCACCTTCACGGTGTCGGTCGGCTTCGGCTTCGGGCCGCCCTTGCCGGCCTGCAGCACCTTGTAGGCAACTCCCTTCGGGCTCTTCTTCGCGTTCGCCGGGGGCTTCGCGACATCAGAAGGCGCCGGGATGTCGGCCTTCGCGGCAGGTGGCTTGCCATGGCCGTGGCCGTCGTCGGCGCCATGCGCGTCCGCGGGTGCGGGCGGCTTGATCTCGAGCAGCTCGACGTCGAACACGAGCATGCCCTGCGGTCGTCCCGGCTGCCCCTTGTACGCGAGCTCCTCGGGAATCCAGAACCGCACGCGATCACCGATCGACATCACCGGGATGCCCTCGGTCCAGCCGGGGATCACCTTGTCGAGCGCGAACTCGGCGGGCTCGCCCTTGACCACCGACGAATCGAACATCCGGCCATCCGTCGTCCACCCCGTGTAGTGCACGCGCACGACGTCGGTCTTCGCAGGCTTCGGGCCGCCCTTGCCGGTCTTGAGGATCTTGTAGGCGACGCCGCCCGCGGTCTTCTTGGTCTCTCCCGGCGGCTTGCCGACATCGCCCGGAACCGGTGGCGGCGTCGCGACGGCCTTCGCGATCTGCAGGATCTCGAGCTCGTAACAGAGCAGGCCGGTCGGAATGCCCGGCTGTGGCTTGCCGCCCGCGGTCATCTTCTCGGCGTCGACCCAGAACCGGATCCGCTGGCCCGCGGTCATCGTCGTCAGCACGTCCTCCATCACCGCCGACTGGCGATACGGCGGCACGGTCGCCGGACGCTTGCGCATCTCGGTCGAGTCGAACATCCGGCCTTCCTGATCCCAGGCCGTGTAGTGGAACGTCACGGTGTCGAACGAGCGCGCCTTCTCCTTGCCGGTGCCCGGTCGCACGACGACGTACTTCGCGCCGGACGGAAGCGCCTGCGCGGTCGGCGGCGGCGCCTTGTAGTCGCCGGGGATCGGCGGCGCCGGCACGATATCGACGACCTCGACCTCGTAGACCAGCGTCTCGGGCGCGCCCTGCGGCGGACCCTTGTAGCCGATCTCCGGCGGCACCCAGAGCATGGCCTTCTCGCCCTTCTTCACGAGCTGCATCGCCTCGGTGAAGCCGGCCGCGGTGGTCGCGAGGTTCAGCGGCATCGGCTGACCGCGACCCTTGTTCGTGAAGAACGTCTCGCCGGTGCTCTGCCGCCAGCCGGTGTAGTTGATCAGCACGGTGTCGTTGCGCGTCGCGCTGGTGCCGGCCTCGTTGACGACGAGCTTCTTGTAGGTCAGCCCCGACGGCGTCTTCACGGCATCCGCGGGCGGGTTCTTGATGTCGAGCGGCGGCGTGATCTGCTCGGCCTTCGGTCGCTCTGGCGTGGCGGCAGAGCCGGAGCCCGTCCGCGGAACGGAGAGGCCGGCCGAGCCGGTCGCCGAGGTCTTCTTCTTGTCCTCGTCCGAGCGCTGGCAGCCAACGACGAACGAGATCACGATCGCGAACAGGGAGAAACGGCGCATGGGCGGCTGGAACATACGGCAGCGCGCACGGTGGCGCCAGTGGACCACCCCGCTCGCCAGCGTTCGCTGGCTCGCTCCATCTCGGG
>JACCTC010000086.1 GCA_013812655.1 Deltaproteobacteria bacterium
GCGTGGCCGCGCCGGTATCGATCGAGAGGTCCTCCCAGACGGTCGCGGCACCGTCGGTATCCATCGTCAGCCGATCCTTGCCCGAGATCAGCGCGGTCTTCTGACACGCGTCGTCGCCAGTCAGCGCGCGAGCCTCGAGCGGCGACGCCTCGCCGTTCTCGCGGTTGCACACCTGATCGAAGCCGTGGGTGTAGGCGAGGGCGACCGTCGTGTTGCGCCCGGGCAGATCGATCGAGGCCGAGCCGCCGAGCTGGCGCGACAGGTAATCACGCTCGGTGCCGACGGTGGCCGAGAACGTCATCCGCGAGCGCTTGCCGCGAACCCCGAGCGACACCGTGCCCTCGTGGCGCAGGTCCGAGAACTCGGTCGCCGACGACACCGCGTCGACCTGGTAGACGCTCGCGGTCGCGCCCGACACGGCATCGGCGGCGTACCCGACATCGAGCGTGACGAAGCGGCCGAGGTCGACGCCGAACAGCGCCTGCGGATGGATCACGGTGAGCCGACCGTTCGCGCCCTCGCGCTTCTCGGCGAACAGCGACGTCGAGACCTCGGCGCGATCCTCGGCGAGCGCCGGCGCACCGCCAGCGAACACGACGAGCGCGGCGGCTAGTTGCAGCCGCATCCGCCGCCTCCGGCACCCTTGCCGCCGGCCGCGCCTTCGCGATTCGTGCGGACGTGCTCGTTCGTGGACGCTTCGTGCGGATCGTCGTCGAACACCATGATCTGATCGGCGAGGAACTTCTTCTCGGATGCGCGCACGGCCTGCCGCCCGCAACCGGCGAGGGAGCAGGTGACGAGGAGTAGTAGAGGAAGGCGGATCTTGCGCATGGGTTCTTTTAGAAGAAGATCGCGAGCCCGCCGGAGTACTCCTGGCCATTACTCGACTGGTTCTGATCGAACAGCGACCAGTTCCGGGCATCGAGCCGGACCGTGATCTGCTTCTTGAACGTGATCTCGACGCCGCCACCCGCGACGAGCGCCATCAGCGATTCCTCCTCGTCGATGAAGTTGTCGGCCTTCGGTCGGACGTGCGCGATGCCGGTGCCGAGGCTCGCGTACGGACCGATCACGGCGCCGGGCGCCATCCGCAGCACGAAGCCGAGGCCGCCGAGGAACAGGTCCTTCTCCGAGCGCGGCGAGAGCCCGGCGAACGCTTCGATCGCCCAGTACGGATCGACAAGCCACGACGGCCGCAGCAGGAAGACGCCCTCGAGATCGAGGACGCCCGCCGAGAACGACATGCCGATGTCGGCGTAGGGCGCGGGCGACGGACCGAGCAGGGTCCGCTTGATCGAGCGGCCCATGCGGGCGAACACGCCGGGCTCGGTCTCGGGGCCGACCTCGAACGGGAACACCATGTCGCCGAGGATCCAGCCGGTCGTGCCGTCCTCGAGCTCGACCTTGAACCAGAAGTCGCGGCTGCCGCGCTCGAGCACCGGGAACACCTGGCCGCGCTCGGCGATGAACACCTCGCGGTAGCTCGGTCCCGGCCCGGTGTGCACCGAGGCCTCCTGCGAGATCACCCGGAGGTACGCGTCGGCGTGCGCAGGCACGGCGAGGCCAGTCGCGATCACGATACCGAGCACGAGCGAGAGCTGGGCCCGCACGTCAGTCGAACCAGGCGAGGAAGCTCGCGACCGCGGCGTCATCGGCCGCGTTGCCCGCGACGAACAGATCGCCGCCGCCGTGCGCATCGAGGCCGGCGCGTGGCTTGGTCAGGAGCTGGCTCGCCTCGGGCGTGCCGCAGTTGAGGAACACCTGCGCCTGGCGATAGTTGAAGGCGAAGTCGACGGGCTGCGTCCTGAACCCGAGCGCGTTGCCGCCTGCCTCGTCGTGACAGCCGCCGGTGCGCGTGCAGCCTTTCATGGTGTCCGCCGGCCGGACGAACTCGGGCCAGATCATGGCCTCGAAGTACTCGATGCCACCCGCCGGATTGCACAGGCCGATGTCGGTCGGCGTGTCGCCGAGATCGACGGTCGGACACCCGCCAAGCAGCGGGACCAGTGCCAGGAACCGGCTACCCATCCCTTTCCCTACGATACACCTGAACTGCAAGCGGTCGCCATGCTTGCGACGGATCGCTCGTGGCGAGTACCTTTGATCGCAGTGACGAATGGTGCGTCCCGTCCCCCAGGCCGAGCTCCGGCGTCGACGGCGACGCCCGCGCTCGGATCGCGGAGTCCGGGGACCGCGGGACCACCGCCGATCCCGGAACGTCACCGCAGCCTCGTCCGGATCGACACCGAGGCGGAGCCAACTCGGGTCGTCCGCAGTCCGCTGATCGGTCGCGCGACGCAGCTCGCGATGCTCGAGGACATCGTGTCGCGCGCGGTCGACTTCCAGGCGCCGCAGCTGATCACGGTCGTCGGCAACCAGGGGACCGGCAAGTCGCGGCTGATCAACGAGCTGATCGGCAAGGTCACGGCCGACAGGCGATGCCGGGTGTTTCACGGCTCGGCCGAGCGCGACACGAACGGCGTGCCGGTGCGACTCGCGGCGCTGACCTCGCTGCTCCGCGATCGCTTCGAGCTGACGCCGAACCCCGACGACGTCGCGAAGCTGCGGTTCGCGCACGAGATCCGCACGGTGACCGGCACCGACGAGGTCGCCGAGATGCTGCACTTCCTCGGCGGATACCTCGGGCTCGACTTCCCGCCGACGCCGTTCCTCCGCGCGGTGTCGGAGCACCCGAAGCAGCACGCCGAGCTCGCGCGCACGGCGCTCCGCCGGTTTGTCGAGCTCGATTCCGCGCAGAGCCCGCTCGTGCTCGTGCTCGACGATCTGCAGTGGGCCGAGCACGAGACGCTCGCGCAGGTGACCGAGCTCGTCGCGGGCATCGCGGGCTCGCCGGTCGTGATGCTGACGGCGGCGCGTCCCGAGATGCTCGTGCATGCGGGTGGCTGGGGCGAGGGCGCCCTCGATCACGAGCGGGTCGATCTGCGGAACCTCGAGCCCGAGGATGCCGAGCAGATGTTCCGCAGCCTGCTGTCGCGCTGCCGCGAGGTTCCCGAGGACACCGTGCAGACGGCGGTCGAGATGACCGGCGGTAACCCGGCGTTCCTCGAGCAGCTCGTGCGGCTGTTCCTCGACAACGGCACGATCGACGCGTCGGCCGCGGTGTGGCGGCTCGATCCCGACAAGGCCGCCGATACCGAGCTGCCGATCAGCATCGAGGAGGCGATCGAGGCGCGGATCGCGGCGCTCGAGAACGAGGAGCGCGAGCTGCTCGAGAAGGCCGCGGTCTTCGGCAACGTGTTCTGGGTGTCGGCGGTGATCGCGATGACGCGGCTCGAGCGGCCCGACCCGGGCGAGCGCCCGAGCCCGCTCGACATCGAGTGGGGCAACGGCGAGGACGTGCGGCGGCGGGTCAGCGATCTGATCTCGATCCTCGCGGACCAGGAGTATCTGTTACCGCTCGAGGCCGACGACTCGAGCATCCCGGGGGAGGCCGAGGTCGTGTTCAAGCACAACCTCGAGCGCGAGCTGATCACGCGGTCGACCGAGCAGGGCCGGTTGCAGCGCTACTACCTCGCCGCCGCGCAGTGGCTCGAGGCGAAGACCGTGCAACGCAGCGACGAGCAGCTCGAGTTCCTCGCGAACCTCTACGAGCGCGGCGGTGATGCGCGGCGCGCGGCCCGCTGCTATCTGCAGGGTGGCGATCGCGCGCGGGGTCGCTACGCCCCCGACGAGGCGCGTGCGCTGTACGAGAAGGGGCTCGCGATGATCGGCGAGCGCGACGCGCCGGCGCGCATGGAGGCGCTGCACAACCTCGGCGACGTGCTCGAGCAGACCGGCCGCACCGACGAGGCGATGCACTGCTTCGTCGAGATGCTGCACCTCGCGTGGCGCTACGACAACCTCGCGAAGGCGGGCGCCGCGTACAGCCGGCTCGCGCGCGGTCAGCGCCGGCACGGCAAGTACGACATCTCGATGGAGCACCTGCGGCGCGCCCACGAGCTGTTCGAGCGCTCGCGTGACGTTCGCGGTGTGTCGTCGACGCTCGACGAGATGGGCCGCGTGCACTGGCTACGCGGCGCGTACGGCCAGGCGCTCGACTTCCATCGTCAGGCGCTGACGATCCGGCGCGGGCTCGGTGATCGGCGGTCGATCGCGCTGTCACTCGCGAACATCGGCCGCGTGCACCACGACACCGGAAACTTCAAGGCGGCGATCACGCAGTTCCGCGAGGCCCTCGATCTGCGGCGCGATATCGCCGATCTGGTTGGTGTCGTGCAGTCGCTGTGCGACCTCGGCGGCGTCCACGCCGATGACGGCAACCACGACACCGCGATGGAGCTCTTGACCGAGGCGCGCAAGATGGCGCTCGACATCGGCGACAAGCTCGCGCTCGCGGACGTGCTGTCACGGTCAGGCGAGGTCAAGTCGGCGCTCGGACGCGGACCGGAGGCCGTGAAGGATCTGTCCGAGGCCAAGGCGATCGCGACGAGCCTCGGCGATCGGGTCTCGCTCGCGGTCACCCACCAGCGGCTTGCCCAGGTCCAGTTGCGGCTCGGCGATCTCAAGGCCGCCGATAGCGAGGCGCGGGCCGCGGTCGCGGTCAGCGAGGCGATCGGTCTGCGCGCGCACATCGGGTGCGGCTATCGGGTCAAGGCCGAGGTGTCGACCGCGCTCGGCAACCTCACCGCCGCCGAGGAGGATTTCCGGCGCGCGATCGATATCCTCGCGGCGGTCAAGAACGAGGTCGAGCTCGCGCGTGCGTACCAGGGGCTGGCGACGCTGAAGGAGCGCAGTGGCGCGACCGCGGAGGCACAGAAGCTGCGTGGCCGCGCGACCGACATCTTCACGCGGCTCCGCGGCGCTGCCGCGACGGAGTAGCGTGGCCACCACGCCTGCCGAGTCGCTCGCACGCCTGCGCGTGGTGATCCCGCCGAACGTCCGCGAGGTCTGCGAGACGCTCGCGAAAGCTGGCCACGAGGCGGTCGCGGTGGGCGGGGCGGTGCGCGATGCGCTGCTCGGCCGCGAGCCCGGCGACTGGGACGTCGCGACCAGCGCGCGTCCCGAGCAGGTGATGGCGCTGTTCAGGAAGACGATCCCGACCGGACTCCAGCACGGCACCGTCACGATCGTCACTGGCCGCGGCGAAAGCTCGCATGTCGAGGTGACGACGTTCCGCGGCGAGGGCGCCTACACCGACGCGCGCCGGCCCGATCACGTGGTGTTCGGCGTGCCGCTCGTCGAGGATCTCGCGCGTCGCGATCTGCGCGTCAACGCGATGGCGTACGACCCGGCAAAGCACGAGCTGATCGATCCGTTCGGCGGCCAGCGCGATCTCGCGGAGCGCATGCTGCGCGCGGTCGGGCCGACCGGCGATGTCTACGAGGATGCGGTCGCGCGCTTCACCGAGGACGGATTGCGCGTCATGCGCGCGGTGCGGTTTGCCGCGGCGCTCGAGTTCGAGCTCGATCCCGACACCGAGCGCGGCATGATTCCCGCGCTGCCCTCGCTCGCGAAGGTCAGCAAGGAGCGGATCTGCGAGGAGCTGCGCAAGATGCTCGCGACCCGGCAGCCATCGCGGGCGCTGCGGATCGCCGAGCGCAGCGGGATCCTCGCGCTGATCCTGCCGGAGCTGCACGCGGGCCTGTCGAGGTGGATCGCCGACCGCGGACTCGCGGTCCAAAGCTGGCTCGAGCGCGTCGAGGCGGCACCCGCGGAGGCGCGGCTCGGCGCGCTGATCGCCGACGTCGCGAAGCCCGAGGCGATGCTGCGCCGCCTCGATCGCGACGCGGTCAAGCAAGCGGCCGATCTGCTGCGCCGGCTCAAGTTCAGCAACGACGAGATCGCGGTGGCGTCGGTGCTCGTCGGTACGGTCAGCGCCGCGCGGCACGTGATCGACTGGTCGGACGCCGAGATCCGGCGGCTACTCGCGGACGTCACCCGGCCGCACGCACGCGCGGCGGTCGCACTGTGGCGTGCGGATGGCGTGACCGGGCTCGCCGATCGCGCGGCGGCGATCCTCGATCGCAAGGACGCGCTGGCGACGAGCGAGCTCGCCGTTGCCGGCAAGGATCTGATCGATGCGCTCGCGATCAAGCCGGGGCCGTCGGTCGGGCGGATCCTCGCGGCGCTGCTCGCCCGCGTGCTCGACGATCACACGCTGAACACCCGCGACCAGCTGCTGCAGATCGCGCAGGGCATGGAGCTCTTGCTCGCGCGCGACCAGGAAGGGCCGCCCTGATGGCGCTCGCGAAGGACGAGGTCCTCGGGCTCGTGGTCGCCGCGGTGATCGGCGGCTCGGCGCTCGGGCTCTATGGCTATCGCCAGACCCGCGGTGCACCGGAGGCGGAGGTCGAAGACACGACCGCCGCTGACAACCCGGCCACCCAGAGCGCGCGCGATGGCTTCGCCGAGGCCCTCGAGATCGCGTTCGTCGATGACGGCACCGATGCCTCGGTGGCGGCGGACGAGACGACGCTCGAGATCACGTGGTTTCCGTGCAGCAAGCCGATGCTGGACCGCCTGCTCAAGAAGAAGAAGGATGCGCTCACTCGCAAGGTACGCGAGGCCAGCGGGCTGTCGCTCCAGCGGCTGCGGCTGCTCGGCTTCACCGAGGTCGTCTGCGACAACACGCGTGGCACGCGGGTGATCGAGCCGCTCGGCGTCGCCGCGAAGCCAAGACCGAAGTGATCGCGTTCAGAGCAGCTCGGCCGCCGCGTCGACGACGAGGGTGCGTGCGCCGCGGCCTCCGACGATCACGCGCGGGAGCTCGAGGCGCGCGAGCCGGCCATCGAGATCGACGACGAGGTGCGAGACCCGCCGCATCAGGTTTGCGAGGCCCGCGCGATCGAGCTCGGGCTCGCCGGAACGTGACGCGACGAGCTGGGCCGCCAGGGTCTGGGCGTCGAGCAGGCGCAGCGGCGCGGGTGCGGCGGCGACCTGCGAGGACCCTGGCGTCTCGAGGACAACCGTCCAGCCGAGCGACGGCAACTTGAGGAACGAGACCGCGAGATCGCGGCCGGGCGGCGGCGACTCGCGCACGATCACGGCGGTGTTCTCGGTCGTCGACTTGCCGGCGGCGGCGAGCACGCTGGTGAACGCATGGCGGACGAGCGCGTCGCTCGTCAGGTTCTTCTCGACGGGACAGCCGGCGGGCTCGCTCGGCAGGTCGTGTCCCCACGGCTTGACCTCGACAGGGAACCCGGCGCGCCGCGCGAGCTTGACGGCGGCCGACGGCGTCATCGCGACCGCCTGGCGCGTGATCGGCACGCCGTAGGCGGCGAGTAGAACCTTGGTCTCGTGATCGCCGAGCGGTCCGGCCTCGCGGCTGAGCTTCGCGAGCTGGCGTTGCAGGCGCTCGTCGTCGATCGCGAGCTCCGCGCTCGCCGTGCGGGGCGCGGGCCCGAGGCCGATCGCGATCCGCTCGGCGGCGCGGCCGAGGATCGAGAT
>JACCTC010000095.1 GCA_013812655.1 Deltaproteobacteria bacterium
GGCCGAGCCGCCCGTGCCGTTCGGGTTCACCCAGCTGGTGCCCGAACCCTCGAGCAGGTCGTCGGCGTTGTTGCCTGCCTTCACGTAGAAGGTCGCGCCGGTGCTGAGCGTGAAGCCGACGTACTCGTTCGGCTCGCCGTCCTTGGCGATCCACGACTCGAAGGTCACCGAGGGCGTGCCGAGCGTGACCGACACGCCGACCTGGCCGATGGCCGAGCCCTCGATCTTGACGCACCCGTCAATGTCGAGGTTACCCGCGAGTGCCGCGGACTCCTCGGAGGAGCCTTCGGACATACAGGCGGTGAAGGAGAGGACGGCAGCGCCGGCGAATAACAATGAGGCTAAGCGGGTCATGTGGGTGATCCTGGTGGGGTTGGGGGATGACTGATCCTGATTCAACATCCGGGCCGACATGTGTACGCGCGCAAACCAGTAGATCGGGCCGATAGGCTGCACACCCCGCGAGCGGCCACAGCACAGCGTGGGCTACATGTCGGGCGAGCTGGCCCAGCCGTCCAGGCGTGACGCCGGCGCCCGATTCGCCACGCCGGCGCCCGGTTCGTTACGCCGGGACCGTGAGGAGGCGCAGCTCGAACGTGCAGCCCTGGCCCTGCGCCGACGCGGCATCGACCGACGCACCCCAGGGCGCCAAGATCTGCAACGCGAGCTCGCCGACCTGTTCGACGCGCGGGCTGCCGCTGCCGTTGTCGGCGATCAGGACGACCGCGTTCCCGCCATCGACGAAGGTGCGGACGCTGAGCGCGCTGCCCGGCAGGTCGCGCGCAGACCCCGCGGAGACGGCGACGAGCTGCGCGACGATCAGTGACAGCGTCCCGGGCGTCCCGCGCACCGGCGGCGTGTTGCCGAGATCGATGAGGATCTCGAGGGTGGGCGCGAGGTGGTGGCCCGCGAGGCGGAGGCCGAGCTCGACCGCGGCCGCGAGATCGAACCAGCCGGCCGGCTCGTCGTCGAGCGCGCGATCGAGCTCGTCGAGCCGGCGCGCGAGCGTGGTCGCCTCGAGGTACGCGCCCGCGAGATCCTGGCGGAGCGCCTGGAGCGAGCGCCACGGGTACGGGGTCGGCCCGGTCGAGGTCGCGACGTGCCGCTCCAGGTGATCGACGACGAGCCCGAGCCGATCGCGCAACGATCGCACGGGCTCCGCGATCTCGCGCGCGACTCCGATCGCGACCTCGCCGGCGACGTTCGTACGGACGCCCCCCGGCTCGTCCCCGTCGGCTGCCACTAGAAGCTCCCCGTCAACATGAGCCAGGTCTCGGACACGCCGCCTTCGGTCAGGCCGCGCGCGTAGCCGAGCTCGAACGTGCCGGGCACGAAGTAGCCGAAGAACGCGTCGACGCGGAGCGCACCGCCGACCGATGCACGGAGGTGCCGCTCGCGCACGAACTCGGTCTCGAACGCGGTGCCGGTATCGGAGAGCAGCGCCATGTGCATGCGTCGCACGTAGAACGGCAGGGTGCCGACGCCGCGCTCGATCCGCCACAGCTCCTGGCGGTATTCGAGGTTCAGCAGGTGGAACTGGTTCCCGACGATGTGGCGCGCCGGATAGCCGCGGAGGTAGCCCGTCGAGCCCGCGCGCGTGCTGTCGATGATCGCGCGCACGAGATCCTGCGGCGGGATCCCGCCGAGGCCAAAGCCGCCGGATCGCGCGAGGTCACCGGCACGCAACGAGCCCGCGAGCCGCGCCGAGATCACGGGCGTGTCACCCCACAGCCGCTGGAACGTGCTGGTCGAGTAGCTGACCGTGATGTTGTTGTAGGTCGCGCCGAGTGCCGGGTGATCGAACCGCAACCCGGCGGAGATGTCGAAGCCCGATTGCGGGCCGAGGCCATAGGTCGTGCCGCGCACGCGCGAGTAGCCGAGCCGCATGCCGACGCCGGCCTGCACGTAGTCGGTCACCGGCCGCACGGTCACCCGATCGTTCGGGTCGAGCATGATCAGCGGCTCCTCGACGGGGCGAAACCAGTCGACGTCGTAGTCGAACGACATCGACCAGCTCGAATCGGGTCGCGCCTCGAACGGGATGCTCGTCGACACCGTCGCGCTCCAGTCCTCCTGGCGGTAGGTCGCCGGCTCGCCGTCGACGCGAAACCCGCCACGCGTGCCGATCGTGCGCGAGGCCGCGAGCCGCAGGCTCTGGCGCCAGCCGCCATAGCCGTAGAACGCGCCGAGGTTGACCGTGCCGTTCTCGAGGTTCGTACCGACCGCGAGCTGCCAGGTGTGGACGTTGAACGAGTCGGCGCCGCCCGTCGAGATCGTCGCGCTCGGGTCGTCGCCGAGCACGTACTGGAGGTTCCAGGTCTGCGGCGCGAGCGTCTCGAGCGCGCGATACGGTCGCTTGTCGCTGATCTGGGCCTCGTGATCCGGGATCAACAGCGGATCGGGTTTGTCATCGAGGTAGCTGCGCGCCGGAAGCCACGCGCTGCGATCGATCGGCAGCTCGTAGAGATCATAGCCGCCGGCCGGCACCGCCGCGTCGAACACGAGCCGGGTGCCGTCGGGCGACGGGTTCGGGCGGAACGCACCGCCGAGCACGTTCGTGACCTGCGAGAGCGCGCGGTCGGCGGTATCCCACGCGTAGATGTTGGTGATGCCGGTGCGATCGCTGTCGAAGTACAGCGTGCGGCCGTCGGCCGACCACGCCGGGTTCATGTCGACGGCGCGATCGGCGGTGATCTCCTCGACCGCCCCCGACGCGACCTCGACGACGAGGATGTCGCGGAAGCCGCCGCGCCGCCACGCCGAGAACGCGATGCGCGTGCCATCGGGCGACCACGCCGGCTGGAACGCCTGATCGAAGCGCTGGCCGCGCCAGATCACCGACGAGGTCGCGCCGGGCGCGGTGTCCATCACCGCGAGCACGCTCTCCGAGACCTCGTTCTTCGAGAACGCGACCCGGCGGCCATCCGGTGACACGCCCGGATCGCGCGCGCGCGCACCGCGGCTCAGCCGGGTGATCACGCCCGTCCGCGCGTCCCACCGGAACAGATCCTGGAACGCGTACTCGCGCCGGTGCAGCCAGCCGCCCTGCTCGAAGATGAACGAGCCATCGGTCAGGAGCTCGAACGGCCCCATCGCCTCGATCTTCGCGACGTCGCGTGCGTTGGTGTGATCGCCGCCGACCGGCATCGCGCGAACGTGCGGGCGTCGGTAGCCATCGGATTGCAGCCAGTAGATCTCCTTGCCGTCGGCGCTGTACTGCGCGAAGAAGTTCGCCTCGGCGGAGTGCGTGAGCCGGCGGCCGATCGCCAGCCCGCGGCGCTCGGCGGCCATCTCCTGCATGCCGTAGCGATCGCGCAGGTAGTCTTTCCAGTCGCCGTAGAGCTCGGTGAACGGCTTGCCGGTGACCTTCGCGATCTGGCGGTTCGTCGCGAACGGCACCGGGTGACGGCCGGAGGTATGGCTCATCTCGCGCAGCGTGTCGTCGCCGAACCGATCGAACACGTAGCGCAGGAAGTGCGAGCCGTACACGTACGCCGCGTTGCCGCGCGGAAACCGCCGCGGTGCGCCGGTGACCTCGTCGAGTCGCAGGTCCTTGTTCTCGAGCCGCGACGTGCGGATGTACTGATCGAAGCGCGTGCCGCGGTTGCGTCCGCCCGCCGAGCGCTTGGACTCCTCGTAGGTCGCGATACCCTCGATCACCCAGCGCGGCATCACCTGGTTCGGCGCCCAGATCTTGCCGAACACCTTGTTGTAGAGGCTCGGCAGCCCCTCCATCGTGTCGATGTGGATGATGTGCGTGTACTCGTGGGCGGTCAGCCCGTAGAGCCAGTCCTCGTGATCGTCGAGCTCGGTGAAGCTGCCGGGCGCGGTCGCGAACAGCGTGATCGCGTTGCGCGGCAGCACGCCGGCGAAGCCGTTCGCGCTGTCGGTGTCGTCGACGACGTTGATGATCGTCTTCGTGGTCGGCCGATGATCGAGCGCAGGTGTCAGCACGCGATGCGCGCGCTCGGCGACGACCGCGACACGCCGCGCGACATCCTCGAGGGGATCGTAGTAGTGGATGACGAAGTGGTCGGTCTCGATCGTGTAGCGCACCCGCAGCGGGTCGCCGGCGCGAGCGGTCGAGGTCGCGGCGAGCACGGCGGCTAGCACGGTGCCGAGCACGGCGATCCGCACAGCGGGCCGCCAAGCCCTCATCAGGCCTTGCGCTCCTTGCGCGGCGGGCCAATCGAGGTGACGTACTCGCTGACCATCGCGCGGATTTCGGCCGACGTTGGCAGCTTCTTGATCTTCTGCACGAGCGCCTGCGCGTCGCCGACGTTGGTCGCGCGGATCACGGCCTTGATCTCGGGGACCGAGACCGCGCTCATCGACAGCTCGCGGATGCCGAGACCGAGCAGCACCGGCGCGACCACCGGATCACCGGCCATCTCGCCGCACACCGTGACCGGAATGCCAGCTGCATTCGCCGCGTTCGCGACTCCCCCGATCAGCCGGATCAGCGACGGGTGCAGCGGCTCGTAGAGGTACGAGACGTACTCGTTCACGCGATCGACGGCCATCGTGTACTGGATCAGGTCGTTCGTCCCGATCGAGAAGAAGTCACACTCCTGCGCGAGCAGGTCCGCGGTCAGCGCCGCCGACGGCATCTCGATCATGATGCCGAGCTTGACCATCGGATCGAACGGGATGCCCTCGGCGGCGAGCTCGACCTTGACCTCGTCGACGACGGCCTTCACGGCGCGCAGCTCGGCGACGCCGGAGATCATCGGGAACATGATCTTCAGCGGCCCGTGGGCTGACGCGCGGAGCAGGCCGCGGAGCTGCTGGTGAAAGATCGGGCGCCCGAGCTCGGTGAGGCACAGCCGGATCGAGCGGAGCCCGAGCGCCGGGTTGGCCTCCTGGAGATTCGCGGCCTCGAGGAACGGCGCCAGCTTGTCGGCGCCGAGATCGAACGTGCGAATCGTCGCCGGCAGGCCACCGAGGCGGTCGATGAGCTCGAGCGCGGTCTGGTAGTGGCGTTCCTCGTCGGGCAGCTCGGCGTGCCCCATGAACAGGTACTCGGTGCGGAACAGGCCAACGCCCATCGCGCCGTAGTCGAGCGCGTCGTCGAGCTCGTCCGGGCCGTCGATGTTTGCGAACAGCTGGATCTGGTGGTCGTCCCTGGTGACGGCCGGCAGATCGCGCATCGAGTGCAGCAGGGCACCGGCTGCGACCTGGCGGCGCTGCTCCTCGCGGTACTCGCTGACCGTCGCGGCGGTCGGGTTGACGATCACGATGCCGGCGCCGCCGTCGATCAGGATCAGATCATCGGTCTCGACGACCTCGGTCACGTTCTCGAGGCCGACGACCGCGGGGATCTCGTGCGCGCGCGCGATGATCGCGGTGTGCGAGGTCTTGCCGCCGGCGTCGGTGATCAGGCCAGCGACCGCCGCCTTGTGGAGCTGCGCGGTGTCCGCCGGGGACAGGTCGTAGGCGACGACGATCGCGTCGGGCGGTGGCGACAGCGGTCCGGTATCGCGACCGAGCAGGTTCCGCAGCACGCGCTCGAACACGAACTCGACGTCGTTGCGCCGCTCGCGCAGGTACTCGTCCTCGATCTGATCGAACACGCCGCGGATGTCGTCGACGGCGCGCCGCAGGCCCCACTCCGCGTTGATCGACTGGTCGCGGATGTAGCCGCACGCCGCACCGACCAGGTGCTCGTCGTGGAGCATCATCTGGTGCGCGGTGATGATGTGGTAGTCGCTCTCGTTCTCGGAGGCGAGCTTCTCCTTGATCTTCGCGAGCTGCTTGTCGGAGGCCGCGATCGCCTTGTAGAGCCTGGCAACCTCGGTATCGACGTCGTCGGCTTCGATGTGATGACGCGGCGCCTTCAGCGTGTCGCGGCCGATCAGATACGCGCGCCCGAATGCGATGCCAGCGGAGACTCCCAGTCCCTGTCGCCGGATCTCCGGGCGCGATTCGCTCATTTACCCTCGCCGAACTTGTCGTCGACCAGCGCGCAGATCGCGGTCACCGCCTCGGCGGCGCGGTCGCCCTTTGCACGCACGGTGACCTTCGTGCCCTTGCTCGCGACGAGCATCAGCACGCCCATGATGCTCTTGCCGTTCACCTCGTGACCATCCTTGGACACCGTGACCTCGCACGGGAACTTGGTGGCGGTCTGCACGAGCTTCGTCGCGGCGCGGGCGTGCAGCCCGAGCTCGTTCTGGATCATCACGGTCTTCTCGGCTCGATCGTCGGCGCCCATCACACTCCCCGTTCGACATCGCGATGGCGGACCAGGATGTCCCATTCGCCGCCGAGCCGCCGCCGCAGCTCCTCGACGATCGTCACGGACCGATGGCGACCACCCGTGCACCCGACGCAGACGGTGACGTACAGTTTCCCCTCCTTCTGGAACTGCGGCAGCGTGAACCGCAGGAGCCCCTCGACCTGGCGCAGCCACTCCATCCCGTCGGGACCGAGCACGAACTTCGCGACCTCGGGATCGCGACCGTCGAGATGGGTCAGGTTCGGCTCGTAGTACGGGTTCTGCAGGAAGCGGACGTCGAACACGAGGTTGAACTCGAGCGGCAGTCCGTTCTTGAAGCCGAACGAGACCAGCGTCACCGCGAGCTTCCCGGTCCCACCGTAGCGGTCCTGGATGATCGACTTGAGCTGGTGCATCGTCAGGTTCGAGGTGTCGACGACAGCTGCGCCTTCGCGGAGCTGGGCCATCACCTCGCGGTCGCGGCGCACGCCATCGGAGAGATCGTCGCCCGACAGCGGGTGGCGCCGCCGGGTCTCGGAGAATCGTCGCAGCAGCACCTCGTCGCTGGCGTCGAGGAACATCACCTCGAGGCGGTGACCGGAGCTGCGCAGCTTGCCGAGCGCGCCCTGCCATGCGGCGATGTTCTGGCGCTGCCGCGAGTCGATCGCGATCGCCAGCTTGTCGCGGTCGCCCTCGTGGGCGAGGTGATCGACCATCTGGTTGACGAGCGGCACCGGGATGTTGTCGACGCAGTAGAACTCGATGTCCTCGAGCGCACGCAGCGCGGTGCTCTTGCCTGCACCCGACAGCCCGGTGACGATCACGATCTGCATCGCCTACTCGACCGTCCCGTCGACGTCGTTGCGCGCGCTCTCCTGCTTCATCGCGAGGTGCAGCTGATCGCGGAACACGCGCGCGGAGTGCACGCCCTGGTGCTTGACGAGCTGGTTGCGCGCCGCGACCTCGATCAGCGTCGCGAGGTTGCGCCCCGGGCGCACGGGCAACCGCACCGACGGCACCTCGACGCCGAGGATCTCGTCGTGGCGATCGTCGAAGCCGAGCCGGTCGTACTCGGTGGTGTCCGCCCACTCGAGGAGCTCGACGACGAGCTCGACCTTCTTGGTCTCGCGGACCGCGGAGATGCCGAAGAGGTCCTTGACGTTGATGATCCCGAGGCCGCGGATCTCCATGTGGTGGCCGATGATCCCCGCGCTCCGCCCGACGAGGTTGCGGCCGAGCCGGCGGATGTGGATCACGTCGTCGGCGACGAACCGGTGACCGCGGACCACGAGGTCGAGCGCGGTCTCGCTCTTGCCGATCCCACTCTTGCCCATCACCAGGATGCCGACGCCGAGCACGTCGAGCAGCACGCCATGGAGCTCGGTCGTCGGCGCGAGCCGCTCCGACATCCAGGTCGTGACATTCTCGATGAAGTCCGCGGTGACCAGCGAGGACACCAGCAGCGGCACGCCGTGGTGGTTCGCGGCGTCGACCAGCTCGGCCGGCGGGGCGAGGCTTCGGCACACGACGACGCAGGCCGGGTCGCTCGCGAGCATCGTCGCGATGCCGAGGCTGCGGGCCGGCGCGTGATCGAGCAGGTACTCGATCTCGGTCGCTCCGAGCACGAGCACGCGGCCGTCGTGGAGCTGCTCGGGCCAGCCGGTGAGGGCGAGCCCGGGCTTCTGGATGCGCGGCGCGTTGACGTTTCGCCCGAGCCCGGCGGCGCCGGCGACCGCGGACACCCCGAGCTCCACGCGACCCAGCAGCTCGCCCACCGTGATCGGAACCATGATCGCCGCCGTGCTCGGCCCGGGAATGGAGCTAGGCGCCATCAGGTCCTCCCACTCGCCCTCGCCATCTCAGTACTTGGCGTCCTCGTCCGCTACGACGGAGTACATCGCCTCGCCGTCGGGCGCTGCGAGCAGGCGGCGGCGGAACTCGGGGTCCTTGAAGACCCGGCTGATCCGCGCGAGTGCCTTGAGGTGCGCACCGGTCGACGACTCGGGCGCGACCAGGACGAAGAACAGATACGTCGGCTGGCCGTCCATCGAGTCGAACTCGATGCCACCAGGCACGCGACCGAGGCAGGCGACGATCTCGCCGACCGTGGCGAGCTTGCCGTGCGGGATGGCGACGCCCTCACCGATCGCTGTCGAGGCGAGCGCCTCGCGCTCGATCAGCACCCTCGCGAGCGTGGCGCGATCGATGCGCGGATGGTGGCCGCCCATGTACGCGGCGAGCTCTTCGAGGATTCCGCGCTTGTCGGTCGCCTTGAGCGCGGGTACGACCATCTCGCGCTTGATGAGGTCGACGATCTTCATCAGCCGCGGATCAACGTACCACTTTCGGGGTTTGTCGTCCCCTTCCCCGCTCGCCAGCATTCGCTGGCTCGCTCCATCTCGGCCGCGCCGTTCGCTAGGCAGCGCCGGTGGGCGTTTCGATGAGCCCGTACGCGCCGTCCTCGCGCTTGTAGACCACCGCGACCCGTCCGTCGGTGTCGTGGCTGAACACGAGGAAGGGCTCGTGCAGCAGGTTCAGCTGGACGATCGCGTCGGCGACGGACATCGGCTGCGCGTGGAACTTCTCGGTCTTGACGACCTTGAACTCGGGCGCCGGGTTCATGAAGTCCGCCGGCGGGCTCACGGCGGGCCGGCCGTTGCCGTTGCCTGAGCCCGGCTCCTCGATGCCGTGGAAGGCCTCGGAGACGATCGAGTGGGACCATGGCATCGCCTGCACGTGGTGCGGACGCGCCTTCATGCCCTCGAGCTTGCCCTTGTACTTGCGGACCTGACGTTCGATCTTGGCGATGCAGAGGTCGATCGAGCTGTACATGTTCTCGGTCGTCTCGTGCCCTGCCACGGAGAGTCCGTTGTGGAGCTGGAACGTGACGTCGATGCGATGGTTGTGGCGCTCGGTGCTGAGCACGACGTGGCAGGAGATCGGATCTGGCAGGTACTTCCTGACCCGTTCCATGCGTTCCTTCGCGTAGTTCTTCAGTGCCTCGGTCGGTTCCATGTGGCGGAACGTCACCGCAAATTGCATCGAGCCCTCCCTGATGGGTTCGATCTGATCCTACACACCTTCTCACCGGATGATCACGCGATCCTCGACGGTGATTTCGTGAAGGTGGCCGAGTCTACACGATCACACACGTACGTGCGGCCACAACGAGGCGTAGACGAGAGTCTTCGTTAGAAGACCTGCTTGCGCTTGCTCGAGCTGAGGATGCCGAGCTGCTCGCGGTACTTCGCGACGGTGCGGCGGGCGATGTCGATGCCGGTCTTCTTCAGCAGCTCGACGATCTTCTGGTCCGAATGGGGACGCTTCGGGTCCTCCTGATCGACCAGCTCCTTGATCTTCGACTTGACGGCCTGCGACGCGAGGTCCTCGCCGTTCGTGCGCGAGATGCCGCTGTTGAAGAAGAACTTCAGCTCGAAGATGCCCTGCGGGGTGTGGACGTACTTCGAGGTCGTCACGCGCGAGACAGTAGACTCGTGCATGCCGATGTCCTCGGCGACGTCGCGCAGGATCAGCGGCTTCAGGTGGGCGATGCCCTTGTCGAAGAACTCGCGCTGGAACTTCAGGATCGACTCGGCGACCTTGATGATCGTGCGCTGGCGCTGCTGGATCGACCGGATCAGCCACTGCGCCGAGCGCAGCTTGTCCT
>JACCTC010000103.1 GCA_013812655.1 Deltaproteobacteria bacterium
GTTCTCGCGCAGTGCATCCGCCAGCGCGCCGCTGCCGATCACCCGATACGCAGCTGGCTGTGGCGCATGCGCGGCGACCGCGGTGCCGTCGACGAGCACGCGCTCGGCCACCAGCCGCGTCACCAGCTCGCGCGCGTCGGCGTGCTGCGCAGCCGGCACGCCCTCGAGCAGGCCGTCGAGCGGCTGCGTGCCATCACAGCGCGCGAGCAGCGCGACGAGCCAGCCGGGATCCGCGACGCCGAGCCGGTAGCGAACGTCCTCGCCGGCGACGAGCCACACCGCAGCGCCGTCACCCGCGTGTCCCGGCGCGATCGTGAACCCCGGTGCAAGGCGCGGCCGGCGCGCCATGTCAACGCGCGACGGCGATCAGCAACATGATGCCGATGCCGATCAGGCCGCCGATGAACGCACGCAGCGTGATCTTGACGAGGTGGCGAATGCGCTGCTCGCGGCCGGGCCGCTTCGACGAGTACGTCATGAACGCGACGATGATCGACGTCGCGAGCTGCATCAGCGGGAGGAACAGCGCGTACCACAGCAACCACTCGAGCGACTCGTCGACGACGTAGCCGCGGACCAACAGCAGCGTCGGGAACGCGATCGCGCAGACGAGGAACAACGTCAGCCAGTACTCGCGCGTGACCTTGTACTTCGGCTCGGTCTTCGGCGTGCCGACGATCGCGGTCGGCACGGTCTCGACGGGGGCCTCGGGCGGCATCGCGGTGAGCGCGCCGAGCAGGCTTCCGACGGTGTGCAGGCAGCAGCAGCAACAACAGCAGCAGCTACCGGCCGACGCCGCCGATACCGCGACATTCTCGCGCTCCGGCGGTAATCGCTCGAACGTGATCCCAGAGGCGCTCGCCATCCCCGCGGATCATGCCACGGCGGTTGGTTGCCGGGAGCAACGACGAGCGGCGAAACCTGGCAGGCGATGCCGCGGCATCGGCAACCACCGCGTTACGATGGCGACATGTTGCAGAGCCAGTCCCAGAGTCAGGGACCGGTGGCCGGGTTGTTCGATCGCTACCCTGCGTTGCCGGGCACGTTCGACGAGATGTTCGACGACACCGGCGCGCGCATTCCGTTCGCCCGGATCGCCGCGCTGCTCGCGAAGATGACGCCGGACGAGCTCGCGCGCGCCCAGCACCTCGCCGAGACCGCGCTGCTCCAGCAGGGCGTCACGTTTTCGGTCTACGGCGATGCGCGTGGCACCGAGAAGATCTTTCCGTTCTGCCTCGTGCCCCGGCTGATCGCCGCCGACGACTTTCGCCACCTCGACCGTGGCCTCCAGCAGCGGCTGCGCGCGCTCGGCGCGTTCCTCGACGACATCTACGGCGAGCAGAAGATCCTCGCGGCCGGCATCGTGCCCGCCGAGATCGTGCTCGGCGCTGCCGGCTACCGGCCGATGCTGCGCGGCATCAAGGCGCCCGGCGGCGTCCGCATCCACATCTCGGGCGTCGACCTGATCCGCGATCCCGACGGTACGTGGCGGGTTCTCGAGGACAACCTGCGCACGCCCTCGGGCGTGTCGTACGTCGTCGAGAATCGGCTGATCAGCAAGCGGATGTTCCCGCGCGTGTTCGACGCGGCCCGCGTCCACCGGGTCGATCACTACCCGACACGGCTTGCCGACACCTTGCGCTCGGTGTCGCCGGTCAGCGCCGACGATACCTACGCGGTCGTGCTCACGCCCGGCCCGTACAATGCGGCGTACTTCGAGCACAGCTTCCTCGCGCGCACGATGGGCCTCGAGCTCGTGCAGGCGCCCGACCTCGTCGTCGACGGCGACAAGGTCTACTGCCGGACCACGCGCGGCCCGCGCCGCGTCGACGTGATCTATCGCCGCACCGACGAGGCCTTCCTCGATCCCGAGGTATTCCGCCCCGACAGCGTGCTCGGCGTGCCCGGCCTGATGCGCGCCTACGCGGCGGGCAACGTCGCGCTCGCGAACGCGCCCGGCAACGGCGTCGCCGACGACAAGGCGATGTATCCGTTCGTCCCGAAGATGATCGAGTTCTATCTCGGCGAGCAGCCGATCCTCGAGCAGGTCCACACCTACGTCTGCCTGTTCGAGGACGATCGCAAGTACGTGCTCGAGCACCTGGGCGAGCTGGTCGTGAAGGCTGTCGACGAAGCCGGCGGCTACGGGATGCTGATGGGTCCGCAGTCGACCGCCGACGAGCGCGACGAGTTCCGGCGCCGGATCCAGGCCGAGCCGCGTCGTTACATCGCGCAGCATCGCATCGAGCTGTCGAGCTGCCCGACCTGGATCGCGGACCGCGGATGCGTCGAGCCACGGCGCGTCGATCTCCGACCGTACATCCTGACGTCGCGCGAAGGTCCGTGGGTATTGCCCGGCGGGCTCACCCGCGTCGCGCTCACCGCGGGCAGCTACGTCGTCAACTCGTCGCAGGGCGGTGGCAGCAAGGACACCTGGGTGCTCAAGGCGGCTCCGTGATCTCGCGCGTCGCCGATCACTGCTTCTGGTTCGGGCGCTACGTCGAGCGCGCCGAGGCCTGCGCGCGCATGCTCGGAACCTCGGTCTCGCTGGCGCTCGATGCCGAGCTGCCCGCCGAGCAGGTGTGGCGGCCGGTGCTGGTCGTGACCGGCGAGGAGTCTCGCTACCGCGACAAGATCGCGAACGGCGATGACGATCATCCGGCGTGGGGCGACGGCGAGAGCGTCCAGCGCTTCATGGTGTGGGACGAGGAGAGCGGCGTGTCGCTCGTGCGGTCGATCGTCGGCGCACGCTGGAACGCGCGATCGATCCGCGAGGTGCTCTCGCTCGAGGCGTGGGAGGCGATCAACGAGCTGCACCTGTGGATCCGCGGCGACATCGCCCCGGTCGCGTTCGCGCAGCACCGCGAGGCGTTCTACCAGCACGTCCGGCGCGGCACCCAGCTGACGCTCGGCCTGTTGCGGTCGACGATGCTCCACGACGAGCCGCTCGACTTCATGTGGCTCGGCGTGCTGCTCGAACGGGTCAGCCAGACCGCGCGGATCCTCGACGTGCACCATCACGCCTTCACGCATCTAGGCGCGCGTCACGAGGTCGTCGAGACCGCGCTGTGGCTGTCGTTGCTCCGCGCGCTGTCGGGCAGCGAGGCCTACCTCAAGCGCGCCGCCGGCCGCGTCAACCCGCAAGGCGTCGCGCAGTTTTTGGTCTCCGAGGCCGCGTTCCCGCGCTCGATCGCGTACTGCGTGCACTCGGCCTACGACCGGCTGTGCGGCATCCGGCCTCCCGACCGCCACGATCTGCCAGGCGGGGTCACGCTCGAACGCCTCCGCGTCCTCGACACCTGGGTCACCGCCCGCCAGAAGGAACCGCTCGCCGGCCCCGCGGTGCATGACCTGCTGACACACGTCGTGGACGAGGTTCACGAGATCTGCGGCACGCTCGGTAAAGAGCTGCTCGGCGCCGACTGACGTTGGGGTAGCATCGACCCGATGCGTCGTCCGGGTCGGTTGCTCGTCGCGATGCTCGGCCTCGTGCCGGGCGCGTGCGGCTTCTCGGCGTCGGTTGGGGGGCTCGCCCCCGACGAGATGATCGTGACGATCGTCGCCGACACCGCCGACGAGCTCGGCACCGGCACGGTGACCGATGGCGTGATCGCCGCCACCGGCACGATCGAGCCCGACGCCTTCGTGCTCGGCGGGCTCCATGCCCGCGCGTTCCCTGGCGACCTGGTCGCTGACAACGACAGCTACGAGACCGCAGTGGCCAAGACCGCAACGCTGACCTCGCTCGGCGCGGGCTATCGCCAGGTCCCGACCGACTGGGCGGCCGAGCGTCCACGTGGCCTCGGGCTGACCTCCGGGGCGAACTTCACGATCCTCTACGGTGGCGAGATCCTGCTGCCGATGGGCACGATCCGGCTCGAGATCGACGCGAGCGAGCGAGCGATCGTGCAGGTCGCGCTCGATCGCGCGAACCCCGGGGGTTTCGGCGACCAGCTGTTCGCGCACAACGAGGTGGCCTCGATCGAGCTCGTCGTTCCCGCGCCGGGCTGGTATCCGATCCGAACCGCGTACTCCGAGGGCGGCAGCGACGCGAACCTCGTGATGACGATCGTCGAGGGTCCGGCACGCACCACCGTCAGCGCCGGGCGGCTCCGCGCCCGCGTGACCTCGGCGCCGGGGCTCGTCGTGTTCGCGTTCAATGGCCTGGGCTTCGTCGGCGATCTCGGCGAGACCGCGCGGCCGACCGTCAACGACGCGTTCGGCGCCGGCGCACCGCCGTTCGATCTCGGTCAGCCGATCGATCGATTCTCGCTGCGCTACGCCGGCCAGCTGCGCATCGACACCGCCGGCACGTACACGTTCACCGGCGACGTCGGCATCGACACCAACGACGGCTTCCGGCTCTGGATCGATCGCGAGCCGCGCGCGTATCGCTGGATGTCGATGCCACTCACGCCGAGCGTCACGCTCGATCTCGAGCCGGGCTGGCACGACTTCCTCGTCGATCACGCGGACGAGATCGGCAACGCGCAGATCTCGATCACGATGATGGGCCCCGACGCGCCCGCGGGTGGCCCGATCGATCCGGCGCGGCTGCGGCCCGCCGTGCGGTTCGGCAACACGTTCACGTATTTCGAGCCCCTCGCGAAACCGTTGCCCGATCTGGTGCAGACGCTCGTGCCGTTGCCGCTACCCGGCGATGCGCGGACGGTGATCGACGCGCTCGACTACGGCCTGCGGATCGAGAACCAGCAGATGTCGTCGCTGGTGGCCGAGCTGTTCGACTGCAATGGCGCCAAGCCGCTGACGCTCGGCGCGACGCCCGGCTACTTTTACTTCTCGGCCGACCTCACGTGCAGTGGCAAGCCGACGATGCCCGCGTTCCCCTACCAGTTTCGGCTGACCGACACGATCGCCGGCAACACCGGGTTTACAGGCAACGGCGGGACCCGCGATTACGGGATCTCGGCGCTCTACCACGGTGGCGATCGCTTTCCGTTCGCGACGGTGGTGCGCTACGAGTCCGCGGTCGTGGCGACGCCTGGCGCCCTGCGCATCGATACGCTGCGCGCGATCGGCGCACTCGATGGTGCCGTGCTCGAGCTCGCCGTCCGAACCGGCTCCGATGCCGCGAGCGTGGCAGCCGCGCCGTGGACCGTGATCGCAACGGATCATACCGACGAGATTCCGGCGGGCGAGCTCGCTCAGTATCGCGTCGTGATGACCACCGACGGCTGGCAGTATCCTGCGCTCGACAAGCTCGAGCTCGACTACGTCGTTCCGCAGTGAGACCGCGAGACGCGCGCCGCCGACCGAGTGCCGGATGACCCGGAGTCGGGTATCGTGACGCCGTGCCGAACCTGCTCGCGATGTCGTTCGAAGGCGAGCTCGCGCCATCCTTCACGCTCCACTGCCTCGAACCTGGCCACAACCTGCCGGATGGTTGGGGCCTCGGTTACTACCCCGCCGGCGAGCCGAGCGCGGCGATCCTCAAGGAACCCGCGCCGCCGGTCGGATCGATCCGCAGCCAGCTCGCCACCGCGTGGGAGCAGGTCGCGTCGAACGTGTTCGTGCTGCACATTCGCGCCGCGACGTGGGGGGCGCTGTCCGACGCGAACACCCAGCCGTTCTCGCGCACGTGGGGCCGTCGCGACTGGTTGATCGCGCACGCCGGCAGCCTCGATCGCAAGCCCACCGAGGTCCCGGGCCCGTTCGAGCCCGTCGGCTCGACCGACACCGAGGCGATCTTCTGCGGGCTGCTGAACCGCTTCATCGAGCACAACTGGAAGAGCCTCGCCGAGGTCGATCTCGACATCTTTCACGGCTGGCTCAGCGAGCTCAACGAGGTCGGCGAGCTGACGCTGTGCCTCACCGACGGTCGCGACCTGCTCGTCCACGCCGATCGCCGCGGCTCGCCGCTTCACCTCGGCTCGCTCGCGCCCCCCTACGAGCGCATCGCGTTTGGCGACGACGACCTCGGGGTCGATCTGACCCGGCGCGGGGCCAAGAGCCGCAAGGGCGCGATGGTGTCGACGGATCCGCTGGTCGCGCTCGACGGTGACGCGCAGCGCGCGCTGATGTGGCGCCAGCTACCTCCCGGCGCCCTGCTCGTGATTCGCGAGGGCGCGGTGATCGCCGAGCGATCGTCTGGCGGCACGCTCGACGTTCCGCGCCACCGCTGGCGCCCCGCGCGCGCGGAGCACAAGCGTTTCGAGGTCGTCCACCGGACGGTCTACAGGTACGCCGATCGCGTCGAGCGCTCGACGCACATCCTGCGGCTGACCCCGATCCACGACCGCCTGCAGAACGTTATCGCGCATCACCTGACGGTCTCGGTGCCGACGCAGAGCCGTGACTACGAGGACGTGTTCAACAACCGGGTGCGCCGCCTCGTGATCGAGACACCGTTCGAGGAGATGGTGATCGAGTCGCGCAGCGTCGTCGAGGTGCTCGACGTCGACCCGCTGGGGTTCGGCCCGCTTCGCGTGAAGTCGCTGATCCCGCTCGTGTGGATGCCGTGGCAGCGCCAGGTCCTCGATCCGTATCTGCTGCCGCCGGAGCTGCCGGAGACCGAGCTCGCCGAGCTCGCCGAGTACGCGATGAGCTTCGTCAAGCGTAACGACTTCGACCTGCTCGATACGCTGCTCGACATCAACCAGACGATCTATCGCGAGTACAAGTATATCCAGGGCGAGACCACCGTCCTGACCTCGGCCTTCGAGGTCTACGTCAATCGCCGCGGTGTCTGTCAGGACTTCACGAACCTCTTCATCTGCCTCACCCGCCTGCTCGGTGTCCCCGCGCGTTACTGCTGCGGCTACATCTACACGGGCGTCAAGCACGAGAACCAGAGGCAGGGCGAGGCGTCGCATGCCTGGGTCCAGGTCTACCTGCCGCAGGTCGGCTGGAAGGGCTTCGATCCGACGAACGGGATCCTGACGCAGACCGACCACGTCCGGGTCGCGGTCGGCCGCAACTACCTCGACGCGACCCCGACGAGCGGAACGATCTTCGTCGGCGGTGGCGGCGAGACTCTCACGGTCGACGTCCGGGTCGAGCCCTACAGTGGACCGTACGGCAGCGGCCCGACGGGCTAAGCTCGACCGATGCGATGGCTCCCGTTGGCGATCTCGCCAAGGCGGAGAGCCTGCGCGTCAAGCACGTGTGATGGACTTCGTTCCGACGTAGTTCAGGCAGCGCCCTGTCGGGCTAAGCTTACGCGAACGAGAAGTGCAGCAGCGGATCCGCGAGCTGCGAAGCCGCGAAGTCGCGAAGCAGCGCCGCTGCTGCTGCCTCTAGAGCGCTCGAAGCAGGTCGCCGCACGCACATTAGTCGTGTTCTTGACGATCCATATCGCGCCTTGCTAAAGACCATAAACAGGACCATAAACAGTCATGAGCAAGATCGCGTTTGGTGCTCGTGCCGGCGAACGAACGGGGCCGACTTACACGGCGTCGACCCGTTCGTTTCAGGTTGCCGAGGACATCATCCCTATCGCCGAGCTCAAGTCGCGGCTCTCCGAGATTGTTCGCGGCCTCGAGCAGCGCCCCCGGCCGCTCGTGATCACGCTTAACGGAAAGCCCGCGGCGGTGGTGATGTCGCCGCACGAGTACGATCGGATCACCTACCAAGCGCGGTTCTTGCTGTCGATCGAGCGCGGACTGGCCGATGTCGACGCCGGTCGAGTGATCGACGACGACGAGCTGGGGCGTCGTCTCCAAGCAGGTCGGGCAAGCAGGCGTCGCAAGAAACGATGAAGGTTCGCTGGTCAGCCCGGGCTGAAATGCAGCTCGCGGACATCGAGAGCTACATCGCAGGCGACGATCCGGACGCGGCGGCACGCTGGATCGATCGCCTGCGCGACCGAGTGCGTCGCGTCGCCAAGATGCCGCGTTCGGGGCGCGTCGTTCCCGAGCTCGGGCGGGATGACATACGAGAGGTGATCGTCGGTGCGTACCGCATCGTGTACTCGATCGAGAAGCGATCGATCGTCGTGCTCACCGTGTTCGAAGGCCACCATCAGCTCGACCCGCTCGACGAGTGACTTGGTTCGTTCACACGTCGTGAACCGGACCTCGGCGGCAACGACGCCTACGCGAACGGGGCGATATCCTCGGTTACGACCTCGTCTACGACGTGACCCTGCCGCCCGCCGGCACGATGACGATCCGCAATCGGATCATCGCGCAGAAGCAGCGCATGTACAGGTCATGGCGGCGCATCGCGCCGGGACGACCGATCCAGGGGCCGCACAGTTCACCGCCATGCAATTCACCGAGGGAACGACCCGCAAACGCGCGCGCGCCGCTCGGCCGCGCGGCGTGATATCGCTGGCGCGTGGAGATCCTGAACCTGGCCGAGCTCGAGGCGCTGGCGCGGGACCGGCTGCCGCAGCTGGCGTGGGATTACTACGCGTCGGGCGCCGACGACGAACGCTGCCTGCGCCGCAACTGCGAGGCCTGGGAGCGGATCGCGCTGCACTACCGCGTGCTCGTCGATGTCTCGCGGCGAGACCTGTCGACCACGGTGCTCGGGCAGCGGATCGCGATGCCAATCGGCGTGGCACCCACCGCGTTTCACCGGCTCGCGCACGAGGACGGCGAGCTCGCGTCGGTGCGCGGCGCCGGCGATGCCGGCACGGTGTTCGTGCTGTCGACCTTGTCCAACACCGCGGTCGAGGAGGTCGTCGCGGCGGCGAGCGGACCGGTGTGGTTCCAGCTCTACGTCTATCGTGATCGCGCCGCGACCGAGGCGCTGGTCCGGCGCGTCGAGGCCGCCGGCTGCCGCGCGCTCGTGCTGACCGTCGATGCGCCGCTGCTCGGTCGCCGCGAACGCGACGTCAAGAACCGGTTCGCGCTACCGACAGACCTCGGCATTCAGAACCTGCACGCCGCCGGCTACGCACGCCTGCCATCTGCGAGTGGCGAGTCGGGGCTCGCGGCCTACGTCGCCGACCTGCTCGATCCCGGCCTCACGTGGGACGTGATCGGCTGGCTGCGCTCGCTCACGACCTTGCCGATCGTGGTCAAGGGCATCGTCCGCGCCGACGACGCAGTGCGCGCGATCGAGCACGGCGCCGCGGGCATCGTGGTGTCCAACCACGGCGGCCGCCAGCTCGACGCCTCGCCCGCGACGATCGACGTCCTGCCGCGGATCGCCGAGGCGGTTGCCGGCCGTGGCGAGATCTTCCTCGACGGCGGCGTGCGGCGCGGCGCAGATGTCATCAAGGCCCTCGCGTTCGGCGCGCGCGCCGTGTTCGTCGGCCGCCCCGTGCTGTGGGGCCTCGCCGCGGGCGGCCGTGCCGGGGTCGCCGCCGCGCTCGCCACGCTCCATCGCGAGCTCGATCTGGCATTCGCGCTGTGCGGCTGTCCGGACGTCGCGAGCGCGACGCGCGATCTCGTCGATCCCGAGACACCATGATCTGGACGATCGTCGGGACCATCGCGATCGTGCTCGGCGCGATCGGGATCGGCGTCGTCGTCGATCGCAAGTGGCACATCCTGCCGCGCAAGGACCGGCTCCAGGCGGCGAGCCGCCCACGCCTGGCCGCAGCGGTGAAGGCCGCGATCCACGCCGCCGGTGAAGCGCCCGGAACCGCGCGCGCCGCGCGCGCCAGCGAGCTGCCGACTCTGCGTGCCCGGCGATGCGCCACGTGCCACGCGCCGACCGAGCCGCAGCCCGATGACCACGTCATGTATGACGGCCGCGAGCTGCTCGTCCTCCACGACCGCTGCACGCGATGCGACCACGTCCGCGCGACCTACGTCGACGTCCGCTGACCCTGCGCTCCCGCGTGGCGTCGCGCGGTGTCAGACCGATCCCGTACGGATCGCGTGATGCGGATCTACTTCGTCGGCAGTCACGCGACCGGAAAGACCACGCTCTGCCGCTACGTCAGCCGCCGCTACGGGCTGCCGATGATCAGCGAGGTCGCACGTGCGGTGCTTGCCGAGATGGAGACCGGCCTCGACGCGCTCCGCACCGACATGGACCTCGTCGCCGAGTACCAGGAGCGCGTGTTCGCGCGCCAGGTCGCGGTCGAGAAGCTGCACGACGGCAAGTTCGTCTCGGACCGCGCGTTCGACAACCTCGCCTATGTCGCCGAGCACACGACGAACGCCGCCGCGATGATGAACGACCAGCGGTTCCACGACTACATGAAGTGGGTCAGCGAGGGCATCGTGTTCTTCCTGCGGCCGCACCAGTCGCTGCTCAAGGACGATGGCGTCCGCGCCGGCGTGTCGTGGGACTCGGTGCTGCGGATCGACGGCATGGTGAAGCTCATGCTCGAGCAGCACCGCATCAGTTACCTGCCGATCGAGAGCGTCTCGATGCAGGAGCGCGTGCGCGCCGTCGAGTTCGTGCTCGCGCGCTGTGGCCTCGGGCTCGCGGCCGCGCCGACCAAGGGCCGGCCCCGCGCGCAGACCATCCCCCCGACGATGCACGCGCCGCTGTTACCGCCAAAGGGCGTCGAGGGCTGGCCCTACACGCTGGTCGACGGTGGGGATCACGAGGCGTAGCTGTTGCCAGCGATCCCGCGATCTTAGCGAGCGCCCGTGATGGCGATTCGCAGCAAGACCTGACCGTTATGTGGTGATCGCCTGGATCCTCGTGGGGTAGGTTCCGCGCCGCGATGTCCGAGATTCATGACGTCCTCGTGGTGGGTGGTGGCCCGGCTGGCAGCACGTGCGCACGCGCGCTGGTCGCTGGTGGTGCCCGCGTCGCCGTGATCGATCGTGCGGACTTTCCGCGCGTCAAGCTGTGTGCCGGCTGGCTGTCGCCCGCGATCTGGGACGTGCTCGGCATCTCGCCGCGCGAGTACCCGCGAGGACTCTGGGAATGGCACACCGCCCACGTCCACTTCCGCGGCAAGGACCACAAGATCCCGTGTCACGGCTGGTTCATCCGGCGCTACGAGCTCGATGACTTCCTGCTGCGCTCGTGCGGCGCCGAGCTTCACCTCGGTGTCAACGCGAAGCAGATCACCAGGGACGACGACGGCCTGTGGCGGATCGGTGACCTCCGCGGCAAGTACCTCGTCGGCGCCGGCGGGACGCACTGCCCGGTCGCCCGCATGCTCGCCCCGCCGCGCCCGCGCCGCGCCGTCGGCGTGCAGGAGCTCGAGCTGCAGACCACCGAGCAGATCGTCGCGCGCACGCGGCTCGGCGCGAACGGCGAGCCCGAGCTGCTGCTGTTCGACGACGTCGGAGGCTACGGCTGGAACGTCCCGAAGTCGGACTGGATCAACGTCGGCTGCGGCACGCTCGACGCCAACAAGGTCCGCGACGCGTGGCGCTACACCCACGATCACCTGCGCACCGCGGGTCACGTGCCGGCCGAGGCCGAGCCCGAGCTCGAGCACGTGAAGGGCCACTCGTACTTCCTGTTCGATCCGGCCCACCTCGAGGGCGCGCAGCGTGACACCGCGCTGCTCGTCGGCGATTCGCTCGGCCTCGCGCACCCGATCACCGCCGAGGGCATCCTGCCCGCAACCGTCTCGGGACGCCGCGCCGCCGAGGCGATCCTCGGCGGTGCACCCGCGAGCTACCCGACGCGCCTCCGCGAAGATCCCGTGATCGCCGACTATCGCCGGGTCGCCGGCCTCGTCGGTGCGGCCGCGAAGCTGAAGAAGCGCGTCCCGGCAGCACGCCCGGGCAAGCGCGATAGCGACCTCGGCCGCAAGGCGGTCGCACGTGGCTTCGCGTGGATGTTCTCCGGCAAGCGGCTGCCCGGTGGCCGCCTCCTCGATCTGGTCCTGGGCAACGGAAGGTAATGACGATGATGCCGAGTGCGATGACGAGTGCGACCCAGAAGCTGTTCTCGAGCCTCGATCCCAAGCGCGCCGCGGAGCTCTGCAAGGAGCTGCTCGCGAAGGCGGGTGTCGAGGTCAACGGCGACAGGCCGTGGGACATCCAGGTCCACGACGAGCGGCTGTGGACCCGCGTGATGCGCGACGGCACGCTCGGCCTCGGCGAGAGTTACGTCGAGGGCTGGTGGGATGCGCCCGCGCTCGACCAGTTCGTCGACAAGGCGATGCGGGTCAAGCTCGGCGATAACCTGCGCGACAACTGGATGATCTTGCCGCACGTCCTGCGCGCAAAGATCATGAACCTCCAGTCGATCACGCGGTCGACCGAGAGCGTTCATCGCCACTACGACATCGGCAACGATCTCTACGAGGCGATGCTCGACAAGCGCCTGCTCTACACCTGCGCTTACTACGGCAACGGCGCGAAGACCCTCGAGGAGGCGCAGGACGCCAAGCTCGAGCTCGTGTGCCAGAAGGTCGGCCTGCGTCCCGGCATGCGCGTCCTCGATCTCGGCTGCGGCTGGGGCGGATTCGCGTCGTACGCCGCCGAGAAGCACGGCGTCGAGGTCGTCGCGTACACCGTCGCGCAGGAGCAAGTGAAGTTCGCGCGCGAGCGCTACGCGCACCTGCCCGTCGAGTTCCGCCTCGAGGACTACCGTAATGCGACGGGCACGTTCGACGCCGTCGTCTCGATCGGCCTCATGGAGCACGTCGGCTGGAAGAACTACCGCAGCTACATGGAGCTCGCGGATCGCTGCCTCGCTCCGAACGGCGTCGCGTTCATCCACACGATCGGCGGCAACAAGCCGCGGCCGCACCTCGACCCGTGGTTCGACAAGTACATCTTCCCGAACGCCGTGCTGCCGACACTCGCGCAGCTCGTCACCGCGATGGAGGGCATCTTCATCCCCGAGGACGTCCACAACATCGGCGCCGACTACGACCCGACGCTGATGGCCTGGTGGGAGCGCTTCGACGCCGCGTGGCCGAAGCTGCGCGCACACTACGGCGAGTCGTTCCACCGGATGTGGAAGTTCTACCTGCTCGCGAGCGCCGGAACGTTCCGCGCCCGCGGTCAGCAGCTGTTCCAGATCGTGATGACCCGACCCGGCACGCCGCCTCCCGCGCCCTGTCGCTGACGGCGACGACGGTCGCCTGCGTGAACGTCGCAGCTATATAAGCGAGGCCCGGCCGGGAGTTCCGAGCCTCGGCCGTGATATCGTCGACGCCGAGCGGGGATGTCGGACGACACGTCGCCAAGTCATCAGATCGACGCACTCGAAGCGCGCGTCGTGGTGTTTCGCCAGCAACCAGAGGCGAAGGGCTTCGCGCAGCTGCGCCAGGAGCTTCGTCAGGCGGGCCGCGGCGAGCTGCTCGCGGAGCTGTGCGCGACCTGGGCGCAGCACGAGCGCGATCCGGCGCGCGCCGCCGATGCGTGGTCGGAGGCCGGCGAGGCGATGGTCGTGCTCGGTGAGACCGCGACCGCGATCGAGTACCTCCGCACCGCGCTCGATCTAGACCCGACGAACGATCGCGCGACCGATCGCCTGCTCGAGCTCGTCGAGCCCTACGATCCGGCGCACGCCGTCGAGATCATCGAGCAGGAGCTCGGCGAGCTCGCGAAGCCTCAGAAGTCCGATCGCCGCAAGGTCGACGTCATCGCGCGCCGCGCCGCCCAGCATCGCCGCGCTGCGGAGCTGTGGAACGATCACCTCGGCCGCGTCGATCGCGCGCTCTGGCACTTCCAGCAGGCGTGGAAGCTCGAGCCGCAGAACACGACGTCGCTCGAGGCGGCGCGCCAGCTCTATCACTCGCTCGGCGACGACGCGATGGTCAGCAAGCTGTACCAGGCCGAGCTCGAGGTCCTCGGCAACGCGCCCGCGACCGCCGGCCGCAAGGCACGCATCCGCTACGAGCTCGGCACGCTCGCGCTCCGCAACGGTGATCTCGAAGCGGCCGGGGTTCACCTCGAGGAAGCGGCGAAGCTCGATCCGACCTCGCTCGAGGTCTCCGAGAAGCTCGCCGAGGTCTACGCGAGCCCCGGGTTTCGCGAGGGTACCGATCAGAGCTCGTGGCGCCACAAGGCGAGCGAGCTGTTCGTCGAGGTCGGGCGTCGTCGAATGGCGACGCGCGACGACGAGACCGGCATGAACTACCTGCGCCGCGCGGTCGGCGTCGATCCGTACTCCAAGGGGAGCTCGCAGGCTTACGAGCAGGCGCTCAGCGAGACGTCGCAGTGGCAGGAGCTCGATCGCAACCTGCGGCATCGCAGCGCGGTCGTCCAGGATCCCGGCGAGCGCGCCGAGGTGCTGCGCCGGCGCGCCGCGCTGTATCGCAACCAGCTCCCGAACCGCAGCGGGTTGATCGAGGTCCTCACCGATCTGATCCAGTACGAGAAGCCCGGCAGCAAGGCGGCACGCGAGCTCCGCGAGCTGTTGCGCGACGACCAGGACTACGAGGAGCTGTCGCAGCTGATGGAGGCCGAGATCAACGCGCTCGGCCAGGATCCGAATACCCCGGCGGATCTACTCGTCTCCGAGATCCTCGAGCTCGCGACGATCGCGCGCGAGCACATGGGCGATCGCGATCGTGCCGCCGAGCTGTTGCACCAGGCCCTCGGCGTGAGCCCGACGCACGAGGAGGCCCTCGCGCGCTACGTCGATCACTTCCGCGAGCGCCGCGACTGGCGTGGCCTGATCGATCTCTGCGAGTTCCGGCTCGACAACAGCCGCGAGGCCGGCGCACCGCCCGACGAGATCGTGCGGCAGCTCGAGGAGATCGGCCAGCTCGCGGAGCTCCGGCTCGGTGACATCGATCGCGCCGTCGAGGCGTGGCAACGGATCGCCGAGTACGAGCCAAACAGCCCGAAGGTCGCCGAGGCGCTGCGCCGGCTCACCGCGCGCAGCAAGATGTGGCAGCAGCTGGTCGCGAGCCTCGAACAGGAGGTCGCGAATGCGACGAGCCTCGAGCACCGCACCGCCGTCCTCAAGAAGATGGCCCAGACGTTCCGCGAGCGGCAGATCGATCCGCGCCGCGCGATCGAGCTGTTCGAGGAGGTCGTCACCAACACGCCAGACGACGACGCGACGCTGAAGGCGCTGTCGGAGCTCTACGAGCGCGAGGGTGACGATGCCGGCCTCGCGTCGGCGCTGCGCCGCATGCTCGAGCTCGACGAGCGCCGCGTCCTCGACGCGATGAGCCGCGCGGGCAAGTCCGCCGACGCGCCGAAGGAGTGGCCGGTCGCGAAGCGCGCCGAGCGGCTGACCCAGCTGCGCCGGCTGGCCGTGCTCTACGAGACCCGGCTCGCGGATGTCGACGGTGTCGTCTACGCGTGCAGCGCGGTGCTCGAGCTCTTGACCGGCGATCGCGACGCGCTCGATCGCATGGAGCGCGTGCTCGAGAAGGCGAACGATCCGCGGCTCGAGCAGACGCTCGAGTACCACGCGGCCGCGTCGACCTCGCCGGCGGAGCGCGCGAAGATCCTCAAGCGGCTCGCGCGCATCGCGGCCGCCCGCGAAGACGACATGACCGCGCTCGATCGCTGGGAGCAGACGATGCGCGCGTCGCCGTCGGATCCCGATGCGCTCGCGGCGCTCTGCTCGCTGTACGAGCGCGCCGAGCGGTGGCCGGAGCTCGCGCAGATCTTCGAGCGGCTCGACGGTGGCAAGCCGCTACCACCGCCGGCGACGCCCGAGGCCGCGATGCGTGCGCTCGAGCTCGAGCGTTACGCGACGGTGCTCGATACCCACCTCGGCGACGGCGTCCGCGCGATCAAGGCGTGGCATCGCGTCCTCGAGCTGACCCCGAAGAATCGCAACGCGCTCGACGCGCTCGCACGGCTCTATCGCGGCGCCTCGAAGTGGCGCGAGCTCGCGGACGTCCTCGGCGCACAGGTGACGACGATCGCGTCGATCGTCGAGGTCTCCGGCGACCCCGAGGATCGCGAGCGTGCGGTGCAGGCGGCGATGGAGCGCGCGGAGCTACTCGAGGAGAAGCTCGGTGCCCCGGCCGAGGCCGCGAAGATGCTCGACTACGTGCTGCGCGAGCTCAACCCGAACCACCTCGAGGCGCACACCGCGCTGCGGCGGTTGCACGAGGCGCGCGGGGACTTCGACGCGGCGGTGCGGATCGCCGAGCGCGAGATGTACCTGTCGCCCGAGCCGGTGCGGAAGATCGCGCGCGGCCTCGAGATCGGCATGATCTGCCGCGACCGCCTCAACAACCCGACGCGCGCGCTGCAGGCGTTCAAGCGCGTGCTCGAGCTCGATCCCGAGCAGGACGAGGCGCTCGCCGCGGCCGCCGATCTGCTCGCGCGTCTCGGCCGCTGGAAGGAGCACGTCATCGTCCTCGAGCGGATGCTCGCGTTCGTGCCCGGCCAGGATCAGCCGGATGCCGCCGACTGGGCCGAGACCCGTCGCACGCTCGTCCAGCGGATCGCCGCCGCGACGGCCGACAAGCTCAACGATCCGAAGGGCGCGTTCCGCTGGTGGCGCCGTGCGCATGACGAGGCTCCCGACGAGCAGACGCTCTCCGACGTGCGTCGTGCCGGCGAGGCCTACGGGCTGTGGCGCGAGCTCTCCGAGGTCCTCACCGACGAGCGCAAGCGGCTTGTCGCGGTCAGCGGCACCGGCGTTCCGGTCGAGCCCGATCGCTTCGTCGCGCTGTCTCGCGAGCTCGCGAGCTTGCTCGAGCGCCGGCTCGGTGACAAGCCGCGCGCCCTGGCGGTCTACGCCGAGGCCCTCGCGGTCATCCCGCGTGATGGCGCGTTGCTCGCCGAGCTCGAGCGGCTCGCGGGCGAGCTCGATACCCGGCAATCGTGGCGCGCGCTACTCGACAGCTTCGAGCTTGCCGTGGCAGCGGCGACGCCGCCCGAGCGCGTCGAGCTCTACCTGAGGCGCGCGAAGATCCTCGACGAGCGCACCAACGACTCCAAGGCCGCGGTCGCCGACGTGCTGCTCGCATTCTCGTGGGCGCCCGATCGCGAGGACATCCGCGACGTGCTCGTCGTGCTCGCGACCAAGGCCCGGGCGTGGAACGACGTGATCGCGGTCGATGGCGCCCTCGTCGAGCGCGCGCCCACCTCGGCACGGCGCGTCGAGCTGTTGCGGCGCAAGGCGCAGGTCATCGAGGAGCAGCTGAAGGATGCGCCCCGCGCGTTCCGCACGCACCTGGTCGCGATGCTGCTGATGCCCGACGACGCGGACACCACGTCGCACCTGTGGCGGCTCGCCCGCGTGATCGGCAAGTACCGCGAGACCGACAAGACGCCGCAGCCCGAGCCGCCGCCGGCGACGATCCAGCTCGAGGGTGCGATAGCCGAGGCCGTCGCGGTGTCGGGACGCGCGAGTGTCGCGCTGCCAGGCGTGAGCCCGCGGATCCCGCGCCGCGCGTCGACCGAGCCGCTCGCCGAGGCCGATCTCGATCTCTCGGTCGGGGACTCGACACAGCCGATCGACGTCCACGAGCTCGAGATGGCGGACAGGCGGCAAAAGGCTGCCGCGAGCCCGGAGCGCGCGTTCCAGGCCGAGAACCCGACGATGGCGCTCTCGCACAAGGAGCTGCGCGGCATGATGGTGCCGCCGCGGCTGCCCGTCGGTGCGAAAGGCCCGCCGAAGCCGCCGCCACGCCCCCCACAGATCAGGCGCAACGCCTCGCCGACCGCGCCGCCGCCCGCGCCGCGCAAGGCCCAGGCCGTGGTTCGCCGCCCGCCGCTGCCGACGCTACCGAACCGGCCGTTCGAGTCGCCGTGGGAAGAGCTCGCGATGGCGTACGAGAGCCTGCCCACGCCCGACACGTCGGCGCGCCTGCGCTGGCTCTATCGCGCGTCGGAGGTCTGGGAGACCGGCGGCAAGGACATCGCGCGCGCGTTCGATGCGCTCGCTCGCGCGTTCGCGCAGGCGCGTCGCACGCCGAATGGTGACGCAGAGGTCCGCGCCCGCCTGCATCGCATCGCGCAGGAGCACAAGGCGTGGGATCGCCTCGCCGATCTGTACGAAGGGATGGCGGAGCAGTCGGACACCGCGGCGAGCGCCGCCGATCTACTGATGGAGGTCGCGAACATCCGCGCCGAGCAGAAGAAGCCGCGCGAGGCCGAGGCGCAGCTCCGCCGCATCCTCGGCATGCTGCCGAACGATCCGGTCGCGCGGGCGCGCCTCGAGGAGCTCTATCGCAACGAAGGTCGCTGGGTCGAGCTCGCGGCATCGCTCGAGGAGCGCACCGATCCGCGACTCGGCACGGCATCGCCCGAGGCCGAGCGTGGCCAGCTGCTGCGCGAGCTCGCGGCGATCTACACCGATCGCCTGCAGCGCCCGCACGACGCGATCGACGCCTTCGAGCGGCTGCGGCTGCTCGCGCCCGCCGACACCGAGGTCGTGATCCAGCTCGCAAACCTCTATGGCTCGGTGGGCCGGTGGTCGAAGGTGATCGAGACGCTCGCCCGCGTCAGCGAGGTCGCCGAGGGCAGCCCGCAGGCACGCGAGGCGCTGCACACGATCGCGCGGATCTACGTCAAGGAGCTCGAGCTGCCCGAGCGCGCGATCGAGTCGTACAACGAGCTCGTCGCGACCTGGCCCGACGACGCCGAGGCATGGGCCGCGCTCGACAAGCTGTTCGGTGAGAGCGCGAAGTGGACCGAGCTTGCCGACGTGCTGCGCCGGCGTGCCGCGTTGACCCGAGAGCCGGCCGAGCGCGCGCAGCTCCTCGCGCGCCGCGCGCAGGTCCTCCTCGACTGGCTGAATTCTCCCGAGGAGGCCGCTGCCGCGCTTCGCCACGCGCGCACGATCGCCCCCGAGGATCCGAACCTCGCCGACCTGCTCGTCAGCGCGCTCGTCAAGGCGGACCGCGATCGCGAGGCGGCGGCGATCCTCGAGGGCCGCATCGGCGTCGCGATGGACGCCGGCGGCACGAACCGCGGCGACATCGCGGCCCTCCAGATCCGGCTCGCGCAGATCCGTCTCGACAAGCTCGCCGATCGCGATGGCGCACGTGCCGCGATCGAGGCTGCGCTCGTGCTCGTGCCCGAGCACCCGACCGCGCTCTCGGTGCTCGCCGGCATCGCATCTCCCGACGACGATCCGCAGGCGTTCGCCGATGCCAAGCTGCGCGAGGCCGACAGCGCCGCCGATGATGACGCGCGGATCGCGGCGCTGATGGCCGCCGGTGACGTGCTGCAGTCGCGCGTCGGCGATACCGCAGCCGCCCGTGCTGCCTACGAGCGCGTGCTCGAGAAGCGGCCGTACCACAGCGACGCGACCTGGGCCCTCGCCGGCCTCGTCGAGAAGGGCGGCGATCCCGAGACCGCCGCGCGCGTGCTCGAGAAGCGGCTCGAGGACGAATCGCTGACGCCTCCCGAGAAGGCGCGCATCATGACGCAGCTCGCAGCGCTGTCGCGTGCGGCCGGTGTCGAGCCCGCGGCCGAGCGGCGGCTGCTCGAGGCGCTCGGTTGCGTTCCCGATCACATCCCCGCGATCGTCGCGCTCGCCGACTTCTACGCCGATGCATCGCGGTGGACCGATCTCGAGGCGTTCCTCCGCGAGGTGCTCGACGGGGCGCTGCTCGCGGGTGCGCCGGCGGCCCTGATCGCCGATCTCCACCGCCGGCTCGCGATGGCGCACGAGAAGCTCGGCCGCGACGAGGAGGCGTACCAGACGCTCGTCGCCGCGGATCGCCTGCATCGCGGGCATCTCTTGATCAAGCTCGCGATCGGCGAGAACCGCTACAAGGCGCGGCGCTGGCGCGAGGCCGCGCTGCACCTCTCGCCGCTCGCCGCTCACGAGGACGCGGCGCGCTATCCGACCGAGGTCGCGACGGGCCTGTATCACGCGGCGCTTGCCGAGATTCGCTCGCTGCGGCCCGAGAAGGCGCCGCCGCTCTACGCCCGCGCGCTCGAGCTCAAGCCGAACTACGCGCCCGCGCTGCAAGCCCTCGCCGAGATCGCGATGGAGCAAGGCGATCACCGCGGTGCCGCGGATCTGCTGACCCGCCAGGCGACCGCGACCGAGGAGCCAGGCGAGCGCCTGCGGCTGTTCGAGGCGCTCGGCGACATGGCGCTCCTGATGCTGCAGGACGAGGAGCGCGCGCGTACCTGCTTCGCCGCCGCCGTCGCCGCCGCACAGCCGCTCGAAGCGAAGCACGTGCCGCTCATGGTGAAGCTGCTCGAGCGCCAGGATCTCGCGAGCGATCACGCTGGCAGCGCGCGCACCGCCGAGCTGATGGCCGCGTTCGGATCGTCGCCCGCCGAGCGCGCCGCACACTACCTGCGCGCCGCTCGCGAGTACCTCGCCGCCGGCGATCAGGTCCGCGCCCGCGCGGCTGCGGTCCGCGGGGCCGAGGCCGATCCGTATGACGTCGACGCCGTCGATCTCGCGTCGGGGCTCGCCCTCGATCTCGGCGACATGGACAGCGCGAGCGGGATGCTGACGAAGCTCTTGACCGCGAAGGACGATCGGTTCGTCGGCGCCCAGGAAGCGCGCCGCGCGATGCTGTCGTTCCGGCTCGGTCATGCACGCGCGCAGCGTGGTGACACCCGGCAAGCGGTACCGGCGTACGAGCGCGCGATCGCGCTCGCGCCCAACTCCGATGGCGCCTCCGAGGCCCGGCGCGGGCTCGTCGAGCTGCTGCGTGCGAGCGAAGATCCGGCGAAGCGCGAGTCGATCGCGACGCACCTCGCGGCGATCACCGCATGGACCGGCGCCCTGCCCGACCTGGTCGCGTGGGCCGAGGAGCTTCGCCGCCATTCGTCGACGGGTGCCGGTGCTGGGGAGCCCGCACGCGCCGCGCTCGAGCTCGCGATCGCCTGCGGTCACACGCCCGACGTTCACCAGAACGCATTCCTCTCGATCCACAAGCCGTTCGTCATGCGCGACGACGAGGCGTACCGGGCCGCGCTCGATCCCGCCGATCGCGCGTTGATCGCGGATCCCGACGAGTACACGCTCGCGCCGGTTGCGAGCGCGCTCGCCGAGGCAGCCGCGCTGCTGTGGCCCGATCTCGAAGAGGCACTCGTGCGGGCCGACGTCGGCGGTGCCCGTCGCGTCCCCGCGACGCTCCACGTCCCGGCCACCTCGATGTTCCCGCGGCTGACCACCGCGCTCGGCGCCGGCGCCGTCATGGTCTACGAGCACGACAGCAGTGCCGATGTCACGGTCGTCGGCGCGGCCACGCCGGTGATCGTCCTCGGTCCGCGCCTCAGCAGTGAGGGCGCCGCGGTCGCCGAGGTTCGCGCGGTGCTCGCCCGTGCCGTCGAGCTGACCCGCCCCGAGCACATCGCGTTCGCCGGCCTCCCGCGCGCCGACGCCACCCGCTTGCTCGCCTCGGTCGTGCGGCTGTTCGGGCCGCCGGCGCTCCGTGAGGCGACGAACGCGATCGTCACCGATCCGGACGTCCAGCGTGGTCACGACGAGATGGTGAAGGCCGCACTCTCGGTGAAGATCCGCACGCGCCTCGAGCAGCTGCTCGCGACGCTGTCGCCGGCGGCGCTCGACGTCGGCCGCTACCTCGCGGCCTGCGAGCGCACCGCGGACCGCGCGGCGTTGCTGCTCGGTGGCGATCCGGCGACGATCACGAAGATGTGCACGGCGCGCGGCGAGGGCTTCGCGCATCTGATCGCAGCGGCCGCACAGGCCGGCTGGCCAGCGCTCCGCGCCAAGCTCGGCATCGTTCGCTGATCGCTTGATCGCCCGGGCCCGGATCGTCGACGCTTCGAGGATGCCCAGCGCGCTCGCGATCGTCAGCAAGGCCGTGTTCGAGCCGCTCGCCAGACTGCACGGCGGCGCTGCCAGCGGTGCCGTCCTCGGCGCGAAGCTCGGCATCGATCGATACACGAGCACGCACAAGTCGCTTGCCGGCCTCGCCGACGGCGGCGCGCTGTTTTTGGTCACTGTCCGATCGCCGGACGACAAGCTCTGGCTCGTCGGCGTCCTCGACGATCCCGAGCTGCGCGATGACGGCTGGTACGCGCGCGCGAGCACGCTCCCGGTCACCGACATCACGTCACTCGTCAGCAAGCTGCGGTTCTCGACGGGCAAGGGCATCACCGCGGCCGCGGGCGCGCTCGCGATGTCGCTGCAGACGCCGCGCGTGCTCACCGACGAGGATGTCGCGTTGCTGCGCGCCGCGATCGGCGGCAAGGCGCCGAAGCCCGCGAAATCCGCGACGCCCGCGAAGGCTGCCCAGCCCGCGAAGCCCGCGGCGTCGAGCAAGTCCGCGGCGACGAAGCCCGCGAAGCTCGCAGCGGCGACGAGGTCCGCCACGTCGACGAAACCGGCGACGGCGATGAAGGCCGCCGCATCGACGAAGTCGGCCGCATCGACGAAGTCGGCCGCATCGACGAGCTCCGCACCGCGGCCTGCAGGCGCGCCGTCGCTCGACGCCGTGCGCGCGGCGGTCGATGCCGGTGATGGGCAGGCCGCGCTCGAGGCCGCCCTCGCGCTGTGGCGCGAGACCCGTGCGCCCGCGATCGCCGACGTCGTCGATGCGATCTCGGTGCGGGTCTCGGCGCCGGCGATCGTCGATGACGAAGTGTGGAGCAAGCTCGCCTCCGGGCGCTCCGCGATCGCGCTCGGCCCGCTGCTCGCCGGGATCCCGTCGCTGCCGGTCAGCTTCCTGCCGTCCGCCGCGGAGCTCCTGGCGACGTTTTCCGACGATCCGCGGCTCGCGATGGCGATCGCGGGCTGGGCGATCGATCCGATCACGACGTCGAGCTCGACGTATCCGTTCTGGACGCGCTCGCTCGACGCGGTCGCGCGGATCGCGGATGTGCGCGTGCTGCCACACCTCGGCAAGCGGCTGCGGATGAAGCCGGAGAACTCGCAGTTCTGGGAGCGGTTCTACACGTCGCTGAAGAAGACCGTGAACCGCATCGAGACCGCACGCGCGGGCAAGCCCGACGCGAAGCTCGACGCCAAGCAGCTCGCGAAGCTCGCAAAGCCGATCGCCAGCCTCGGCGTCGTCGACGCGTTCGCCGCGGCGCCGAAGCGCGTGACCACCAGCACCGCGCCCGCCGTCGACGGGCCGCCGCTCGCGCAGGCGCTCGCGCACCTCGGCGGCGGTCGCGTCCAGGCCGCGATCGATGCGCTGCTCGTGTTCTGGCGCGCGCAGCGAGTCCCGGCGGTCGCCGATCTGATCGACCGCGCGACGCGCCTGCTTCCGACCTGGGACGTGCCGCTCGCGGGTCGCAACGACAAGGAGGTCCACGAGGCGTGGCTTGCCGCGTGCGCCAGCGATCCGATGGCGGCGATGCCGCAGTTGCTCGACTCGATCAACAGTGGGGGACCCGCGCGGGCCGAGCGCCACCTGATCGAGCTCGCCGGGCTGCCGGACGATCCGCGGATCGCCGTGATTCGACCGAGGATGACCTGCTGCGCGCGATCGCCGAGGCGTGGGATGACGATGGGCCGCGCCTCGTCTATGCCGACTGGCTCATGGAGCGCGAGCACCCGCGCGGCGAGCTGATCGCGCTCGCGTGCAAGGGCCCGCTCGCCGACACCGATCGCAAGAAGCTCGGCCAGACGAACGCGTTCGGCGGCATCGCCGCTGTCGCCAACTGCGGCTACGACGAGCTCGTGCGTGGACTGCCAGTCACCATCGAGCTGGGGTACGCATCCCACGTCAGCTCGATGGCCTGGCGACACGTGCCGCACTATCCGCTGCTCGCCGCGATCGAGGCGATCACCATCGACGAGACTGCCGACGCCCCGATCGTCGATGATCTTGCGCGCGTGCTTGTCGCGCCGCGCGCACGCCGGCTCGCGAAGGTGAGTGCCCCGCCGGACTACCTCGCCAGCCTCGCGCCGCTCGTCGTCGACCGGTTCCGGATCAAGGGCAAGGCTCTCGTCCGCGCCTGACGCTGACGGCGCCCCGGCGGAGTGTTAGGCTGGCCGCCGATGTACCTGGGCATCGTCAAGGGGACCGTCGTCGCCGAGCGCAAGGCCGCGGGCCTCGAGGGCAAGAAGCTGCTGCTCGTGCAGCCGGTGGACGAGCACGGCACCCCGGTCGGCGACGTCCAGGCTGCGGTCGATACCGTGCAGGCCGGCCTCGGCGATCTCGTGTACCTCGTCGGCTCGCGCGAGGCGGCGCTCGCGTGCGACCCGTCGTTTGTGCCGGTCGACGCGGCGATCGTCGGTATCGTCGACGGTCTCGATGTCCCACGCCCCGCGACTCGTGATGACCGAGGAGACCGGCCGTGAGGCACTGCCGGGTCGTCGGGCCGCTGTGGGCGGCGGTCAAGCACCCCGCGTTCGCGGGCCGCGCGCTGTTCGTGGTCCAGCCGCTCGACGAGCGCGGCGCGGATACCGGCGCGAGCTTCGTCGCGATCGATCAGGTCCAGGCCGGCGTCGGTGATCAGGTGATCGTGCTGACCGAGGGCAACGGCGTGCGCCAGATCCTCAAGATGGGCGATGCGGTCCCGATCCGCTCGATGATCGTCGGCATCGTCGACGCGGTGGAGACCGCGACGTGAGCAGCCAGCCGCTGCGCAAGCAGGTGGCGGAGGTCGCGCGGTTCCTGCACGACAAGGGCTGGGTCGCGAATCACGACGGCAACGTCACCGCCCGCGATGGCACGCGCTACATCGCGACGCCGACCGCGACGTCGAAGCGGCTGATCACCGACCGCGGCCTGATCGAGCTCGATGCCCGCGGTCAGGTGCAGGGCAGCGGCAAGGTGTTCGGCGAGATCGGGCTGCACCTCGCGATCTACGAGCGCCGGCCCGACGTCAATTGCATCGTCCACGCGCACCCGCCGCACGCGACCGCGATCAGCGCGAGCCGCGGCAATCCGATCGAGCGACCGTTCATCGCCGAGGCGCTGGTGTCGCTCGGCCCGCGGATCCCGAAGATTCCGTACGCGCAGCCCGGCGACGCCGCGAGGTCCGCGCTCGCACCGTGGTGCGAGCTGGTCGACGCCGTGCTGCTCGGCAACCACGGCGTGTTCGCGTGGGGCGCGGATCCCGAGCAGGCGCTGTTGCGCCTCGAGCTCGTCGAGCACCTCGCGCGGATCGCGATCGCCGCCGCGCCGCTCGGCGGCGTCGAGCCGCTACCCGCCAGCGCC